>NZ_BAAHBG010000023.1:0-100481 GCF_054776855.1 Spirosoma migulaei
GCAGTGGCAGGACTACAAACAAGCCTCTACACTACTTGCTCTATATGCGTAACATCAGTTAGTAACCTTAGTAGTTAATTATTGCCGGATCGCCGGTGCGATTAAAAAAGAGGAAGGTTCGGAAACGCTGGTCGCTATGTGGCCAGCGTTTTTTTACAAAACCACTAATAGGCACCAACGCTACCTAATACGAAGGGCATAGTCGTACTACCAGATGATTCAAGTCTTCTTGATACGAATAACAGCTTATTGCTTTTTGACCTCTCCGCGAATTTCGCCAGCTGGATAAGATAGCGTGTGCACATCAACATAGTAAAAGCCTGCTACCAGACTGTCAACCTGATTCTGACTCAGCGGAAATGTGGTTCTATTAACACTACCCGATGTGTTATTCGGCGTTGGAATAATAATATCAACCAGACCCGTACCGGTTACGCCCGTAGCTTTATGCAGGTGAGCCACTACGGATGGCGTAGACAAATCTGAAAAGGAAAGGGTGTAGGCTAACTCCCTGGTTGTCAAATCAAGGTTAGCCGTAAACAAACCAGTCGCCGTCGAAGTGGTCGGTAATGGCTTTACCGATTTGCCATCGAGCGTAGCTTTCAGGGTAACGGATAGATCTCGGTGATCCTGACAGGACAAAAGAGGTAGGCCTAAAGCGAGTGTAGCGGATAGAATCGTGTATTTAAGGATCATATAGGATTGAGTTTAAGCTTATGTATTCCTTGAAAATCCTGAGCTTTACAAATTAACCTACTGTCTTTTGAATCATCAAGCAAAGAGAATTATTTATTTGCCCTTAAAAACAGTATAAAGTAATAGAAGTCAGGCATTTGGACCGCCTTGTCGTTTCGTGCGGCAAAACGACCCGTAAATACCGTAACTTGGGTTATATTTTACGCAGGGCTGCCTGAGCGGTCCGCCGTTGCGGTCGGTTGTAGGCTTTTAGTAAACATATTGTAGAATATACAACAGAAAAACTTACGCTTCACGTTATTCACCAAAATTGATAGCTCTAAATCTTGATATGAAAATTATTTTAACCTTAGTGTTCTTAATCACCATTTCAGGTTTGTCGGCATTCGGTCGTTCAACTGCCTTTAGTAATAAGCCAGATTCTGTTCCCACTCAACAACGATTTCACGTTAAGCTCGCTTCGGATACTAGCTCAAATCAACAGCAGTGGGCGACTGTATTTTTCTATCCATCCAAAAGTCGATCAGGTAATGAAATCCGTTTACCCCTCGGTGTAAATCAAACGACCGTTCGGCTCAGTTCGGGGGATCGAGTGCTCCAAGTCGATGAGGATTACGTGTTCGTTCCGAATGCCAATCTCATCCGAGTTTTGGACGAAGATGCCCTGACATCACAGCAGCCTATAAGGATCACTTACGAAGGAGTAGCCAAACCAGCTCACAAAGGGTTAAGATTAGGTTACAGGCGGCCGTAGGTTAATATATAGGCACTTATACAACAGATTTCACTGTTTAGAAAGTAACTCGTCGATCAAAGGAGTAAGCTTGTTATAAATGGCGGTTTTTGCTCGCTCATCAATATAGCCCCCATGGCTGACATGCTTTAAAATACCATCCTGATCGAAAACCATGTTCATTGGCCAAGAAGGAGTGTTGAACTTATCTGCGTAAACTTTGCTATCAGTTACTATCTGATAATTGAATCTATTCTTTGGTAAGAATTTCTTAACTGTTAGTTCTCGACTGCTATTGCCGAATGCAATGAACACGACGTTTTTTGCCTTATAGTGTTGAACTAGCTTGTTTAAGGCTGGCATCTCAGCTACACAAGGCTTGCAACCAATAAACCAAAAGTTCATTACGACAATTTTACCTTTTAATGACTTTCTGCTAAGTAGTTTACCTGTAAGTGTCCTCGCTTCAAAGTCAGGCATTCGGCATCCCTCTAAGTCTTTGAGCGCCACGTCAGACAGGTTATATAAAGAGTCAATTTCTTTATCGTTCTTAGCTTGATCGATCGCTTTCTGTAAGGGCTTTCCGATTTTGTCTTGAAAATCCTCAAAGCATACTTTTTGAGCGTTTACGATAAAACTCCACAAGAAAATACCGACTGATAGAACAAGAGAGCGTAGCTTCATGGAATTGATGAATTTGCTGTTATTTCGAGAACGGAATACTTCTCCGGTTAGCCTAAATTCTACGAATAATTTCTTTACATAAAATCAGTTATAAAACCGCTCTGGAGAACGTACAAATTACAGCTTGTCAGCGGAGTAGTATTTTAGTTAGGCCGACTGTTTCAAATAACAGATTTTCCGGCAGATGGACCGGTACGAAACGGCAACGCGATTTGCTGACTAAACTTATGAACCTCACTACATCCAATATCGATCCGGAGCCGTAGATACTTGAGTCTATACCGGGAAGCCCTCGGAGCTCCGAAGGGTTCGGTAGAAAGAGGATAGTTTATTAACAGCAGCCCGGATGAGGTTGCTGTTTTTTTATCTAAACCGCTTCGAGAACATTTCCCCTTCCCCCGTCAGCAGCCACTGGGAGCTAACCCCAAAGTCCCGAACGAGCCACGTCAGATAGCACAACTGAAACTCGTTCACCGGTTTCTTGCGCAGCTGGTAGAAATTGCCGGGGTTTAGCTCGTACCGGGTGGCAAAGCTGATTTTTCCGCGAAGCACACGCCGACTGACCAGTTCGTCGATCGCCTGGAAAAATCGTTTGTTAATGGCTTGAGATTCGGGATTTTGCATGAGTGAGGCAGGTGGGTTTCAGTCATGTTTCAGTGGAGGAACAAAAAATGCACTGTAACTTATTGAAGTTCAGTGCATTGTTGTTTTTACCTTGTGACCACGGGGAGACTCGAACTCCCATGCCTTGCAGCACCACCCCCTCAAGATGGCGTGTCTACCAGTTTCACCACGTGGCCATTTCTGCGATGCGGGTGCAAAGATAAGATTCTTGTTTTCTTTTGCCAAACAGAACTATGAAACTTTTCCTTTTTTAGCGGAAAGTGGCTCATAAGTGGCCAAAATTTCGTACTTTTATCCTTCTAAATCACGTTTAAAAGTCCAATTTTTATGGCACTGGAATTAGTCGGAAAACTCATAAAAGTTCTGCCTGAAGTATCGGGGCAAAGCCAGAAAGGCCCTTGGAGTAAGCAGGAATTCGTTATCGAAACACTTGATGCATCATACCCAAAAAAAGTATGCCTGACGGCTTGGGGTGATAAAGTAGCAGACCTAAAACAGTATGCTACTGGCGACACATTAAAAGCTACATTTAGTGCTGAGTCCCGCGAATATAATGATCGTTGGTATACTGAATTGCGAGCCTTCCGTATTGAACTAGCTGAAGGAGATGCTGGCTCGGCACCCGCTCGCCCTGCTGCGACTCAACAACCGCAGTCACGGCCAGCTCCGCAGAGTCAACCGGCTGCTATGTCGTTTAATGCAGCCTTTGATGAAGAAAGTAATGATTTGCCCTTCTAATGAAAAGAAGGTGTAACAAGTAAAATGAGTGTAGTAGGTAAACCCGCTACACTCATTTTACTTGTTACACCTTCTTTGTGATTCGGCTGGGATTCGAACCCAGGACCCATACATTAAAAGTGTATTGCTCTACCAGCTGAGCTACCAAATCGGTTGAACTGTGAACCCTCATGAGAGGGGCTGTTCTTAATTGTGGTGCAAAATTATGGCCTTATTTCGTTCATTGCAAGCCATTCCCCTTAAAATAAGCCTATTTTTTTGTTTTTGTTCGGTGGGCGCGCTGGCGCAGACGATCTCATCTGACTCGCTCCGACGAGCCGATTCCCTGTTTGCCTCTGGCGATCAGGCAAATGCAGCGCATTTATATGAGATGGCCTTAGCCGAAGGACATTCGGCTACAGATCCTATGTTATTGAAGTTAGCCAGCGCCTACGAACAGCAAAATGATGTGCCCCGGCTACTTTATTACCTGGATGTTTATTTTGACAGACATCCTGACGATGCCGTATTGCGTCGAATGAGCGACATTGCCCGGGCGAATAATCTGAGCGGTTATGAAACGGATGATCTAAATTATTTTTACCTCTTCTATCGCAAATACGGTATCTATTTCCTGCTTTTCCTCCTGATTCCTGCGGGTTATGTTTTTAGCGTACTAATGCTTAAAGTACTTCAGAAAGAGGCAATTCCAGGACGGCAAAAATGGATTATATTCGTCTATCTGCTGTTACTATTGATCTTCACGAACCTACCCGAAGGAGTGCAATCGGGTATTACTAGTCACGACCGTGTCTTGTTACGCACCGATCCATCCGCAGCAGCCCCCATTGTTGACGTGATAGGAAGAGGGCACAAAGTCAATATTCTGGGTACAAAAGATATCTATTTACGCGTCCTCTGGCACAACGAACTGTACTTTATTCGTCGGGATAACGTGTGGATAATTTAGTAAGTGGAGTAGGTGGAATGGGTGAAGTGAGTAGTGTAAATGTGAAAACCCTGTAACCACCACACCCACTACTGTACTTATTCACTATTTTTTTAATGGTGAGTCCTTCTCCTTGGCCAATGTATTGTAAACCAGTTTGTCCATCAGGCCAGGCAGCCATTTATTCATGAAGACGGTAAATTTTCCCTGTGTTGTCAGGACGAGTTCTCGCTTTCGATTTTTTACGGCTCTGAGTATGTGGTCGGCGCATTCCTCGGCACTCATCATACTTGTTTCATCACGCATGGTTTCACCTTTTGCCTGACCATGTGCATCAAGGGCCGATACACGAATGTTGGAGGCCGTAAAACCAGGGCAGGCAGTCAGTACATGAACACCAGTATGCAGCAATTCAGTCCGAACTGCTTCCAGAAACCCGTTCATAGCAAACTTGGAGGCTGAATAACCACTCCGAACGGGTAAACCCCGGTACCCGGCAATTGATGAAATGCCAACAATAGAGCCCTTGGTTGCCTGAATGTAAGGTAGGGCGTAGCGGGTGGCATATACCGTTCCCATAAAGTTGATATCCATCACTTTCTGAATAACAGCCGGATCGGTGTCAATCAGCATGGAACGCATACTAATACCCGCATTATTGATGAGTATATCTAACCGACCGAAGTGCGAAATAGTCTGTTCGATGAGTTGCTTGACATCAGCTTCACTGCTTACATCAGCTGTTACCGAAAGTAGATTAATTCCTGCCTGGCGAAGTTCATCGCTAACGGTTTGAAGGGCTTGTGCCGTACGGCCACAGATCACTATGTTGGCTCCTTCGCGCCCGAATGCAAACGCTAATGCTCGGCCAATGCCCGATGAGGCACCGGTAATGAGTACAATTTTATCTTTCATATGGAAGAACAAAGGTACGTGATTCGGAGATTGGTGGAGTAGGTGAAGTAGAGAAGTAGTTTGAGTAAGTGCAGTAAGTAAAGGCGGTAGTTATAGGATTTTCGCATTTTACATGACTACTTCACTCACTCCACCTACTCCACTACCTCACCAGCGTTACTGTTCCCTTAAAGGTTCGTTTGGTTGTTAGGAGAAGGTAGTAGTAAGTACCAACTGGGGAGTCGTTGCCGTACCATCGGAATTTTGGATCGGTTGATGAGAAGATCGTTGCCCCCCAGCGGTTCGTAATGTCTATTCGTTTGAATTGTTCTTCACAGGAGTTTTCAGGCAGATCTTTCACGGCAAAATAATCATTATACCCGTCGCCGTTTGGAGTAAATATATTCGGAACTTTTACGTCGGCGTTCACCGATGGGTTTTTGACATGAAACGTAACCGTAGTTACATCCGTATGGTTTGGCTGGCAGGAGCGGTCATCAACGACAAAATCAACAATAAACGTAGCTTCCGATTTCCCAGCCATCAACTCGCAGGTTGGCTTCCAGGTAAAGGCTGATTGAAGGGTTGGCAGACCTGACTTATCCGTAAAATTCATACCCGCTGCTTTTACGTCGAAACCCCGTCCTGTACCGGTTAGTCGGATGGTATCCCGGTCGGGATCATTTCCCAACACATCGAAAATTGTTCGGCCAATCGAGTCGGCGGTACTAACGGTCAACTCAACTACGGGTTGAGCCAGTGTGGTTCGTACACTCGGTGGCTGGCTTGGGATGCCTATTGCCGCCAGCCTAACCGTAACCGTATCACGTAAATTCTGGTTGCATCGGGTGTCTGTCACAATAAAGTCGACCACATAATCGGTCTGGGTAGCCTGAGCACAGGTGGGCTTCCACGAAAAAGGCTGGGATACTTTGCCCAAACCCGATGCTGAACCAAAACTCATACCTGCCTGGGCCAGCGTGAATCCGCGGCCAACGGCCTGAATAGTGACGTTGTCATTGTCGATGTCGTTGCCAAAGGCATTGAACGTAAGCGATGAGCCAACCGTAACTTTTCCTTGATTATTCAGCAGATCAGTGCCGGCAACAGGTTTGTGATTCAGGGAGGGAATTATGTTCAGGCGAATACTAATGGTATCACTCAGACCTTGCGGACAGCCGTCATCTGTTGCCCGGATAATCAGCGTAAAAGGCTTGCCATCGGCCCCAACGCATCGCCCGAAACAAAAGTTAGCTTGTAACGTATCGCGGGTTGAGCGGGTAAACAGAACGCTTGGGGTAAGGAAAAGCCCAGGTAGCGATCCGCTCATGTTGGTAATGCTAATCCGCTGGTTAGGGTCAATATCAGTTATGTATAAGCTCAGGCAGTTCGTGTCTTTTTCCGCAATGGTAATTACACTTCCCTGTGTATAAAAGGTTTTTTGGCCATCGGGGCGGAACAACAGTTTGGGTGGATTATTTTTCGGGCAATCCACTACCAGCACCTGAAAATCACGCCGAACAACGCCAATTAATTTTTTATTCCGATACTCACCCACTTCGACCGAGAAGACAAATAGCCCGGCCCGATCAGGGGTTACACTGAGCAGTCCTGAGCGCGAATCGACACGCAGAGGGGCGGTTCCCGGAATTTCATTCGCGGTAGAGATGCCATTAGACCATTGGATCGACGTATAAGGACCCGAGTAGAAAACAGGCTGTTGTGCCTGATTTAACGCGCCCGGATCAGGCACAGCTGCTGTACTAAAGCCATTATAGGGCGTGACCAGCGTGTAAGTCAGGCTATCACCATCGGCATCCTTGGCACTGAAATCAAGTGTAAAAGGCTGTCCAATACAGGCGTAATCACCTTTAGGGACGGTAAATACCGGTGATGAGTTTGTTTGCCCACTGGAAATGGCCGGGAATTCCAGGTAAAATACGGAGCCGGCTGCGCCCGGGTTTGTAATATTAACGATAGTCCCGTTTCGGCAACAGCGTTCCCAGGACATATAATAGCCGCCTGGGTCATTAAAAATGTTGGGATCAAGGGTTAGGTCTGTACTATACCGGATCAGCAACGTACTCAGGTTAGCAACTGCACAGGTAAGTCTTGTATAAGCTACGGGCTCGCTACTGATACGAGTAAGTGGAACATAGCCAATAAATCGGTTCGTTCGTTTCGCAAAAACGCCAACGGTAACGACTGCATCATTGGCACCGGGATTTCCGTTGATGGCATCGAAATACAAGTTCAGGTTAATGCGATGGGTATAAAATCCCTGCGTACCCAAATAACGCAGCTCTAACTCGCCCCCAACAATATGGGTTGCCTGGGCAAAGTGGCTCATAACCAGGAGTAAACTGGTTAAAAATAAGGGTATCCATAACGTGCGGTACAGTTTCAACATACGTAGAATCGATTCGGTATTGAGACCGTCCCAAAACGGCTGCTTAAATTAGCAGTTTTTTAGGACTAATTTATGCGTAGGAAGACTCATAAAACCCCCGAACGGTTGGCAAGCGTCCGAATTGATGCCGTGGCAGCCGAGGGAAAGTGCATTGTGCGTACCGACGAGGGCGTTATTTTCGTTGAAAACCCGACCGGTGGTCCGGGTGTGGCTCCCGGCGATGTTGTGGACCTGCGCATCACCAATACCAAAAAGCAGTATCGCGAAGCTGTTGCCGAACGTGTTCACGAGTGGTCGCCGGTGCGGGTTGAGCCATTTTGCGAACATTTTGGTACCTGTGGCGGCTGCAAGTGGCAGCATATTCAGTACAGTGAGCAACTGGGTTTCAAGCATCAGCAAGTGGTTGATCATCTGACGCGCATTGGTAAAGTAGAGTTGCCTGAAATACGGCCAATTTTGCCTGCTCATCCTACGCAATACTATCGCAATAAGCTTGAGTTTACGTGCGCCGAAGGCCGATGGCTGACCCAGCGCGAGGTAAGCACCCGCGAGTCGATTGATCAGCGAGCCGTGGGTTTCCACGTGCCTGGTCGGTTCGATAAAGTGCTGCCTATTCATCATTGCTACCTCCAGCCCGATCCGTCTAACGCTATCCGGCAGGCGGTTTCGGACTATGTTTTTCAGCATGATATGACGTTGTATAATCTGAAAACGCATACGGGCTATTTACGAACGCTCATCATCCGCACTGCCGATACTACGCAGCAGGTTATGGTAACGTTGCAGGTTGCTCAGGACAACCCGGAGTGGTTAAACGGCTTGCTCGGTCACTTACAAGCTAACTTTCCGCAGATTACGTCGCTAAACTATATTCTGAATACCAAGAAAAACGATAGCTACCAGGATCAGGAAGTCATGAACTGGTCTGGAAAACCCTACATCGAGGAGCAGATGGGGGAGGCCGATGGGCCGCCACTCACGTTCCGTATTGGCCCCAAATCGTTTTACCAAACCAATGCGCAGCAGGCCCACAACCTGTATAAAATCACCCGTGAATGGGCCGGACTAACGGGCCACGAACGAGTGTATGACTTGTATACCGGTACGGGTACAATTGCCCTGTTTGTGGCGCGTCGGGCGCGGCAGGTAATTGGAGTTGAATATGTGGAAGCTTCAGTGGCAGATGCGCGTGTCAATGCCCAGGTAAACGGAATTACAAATGCAACTTTCGTAGCAGGCGATATGCGCGACATTCTGACCGATAGCTTCTTTGACCAGCATGGTCGACCAGAGGTGGTCATTACGGATCCACCTCGTGCCGGAATGGACGAGGCCGTAACCCGCCAATTGCTGAAAGCCGCTCCCGATCGAATCGTGTATGTAAGTTGCAACACGGCTACTCAGGCCCGTGATCTGGGTATTCTGGACGAAGGCTATTCGGTAGCCAATGTACAACCGGTCGATATGTTTCCGCATACGCATCACGTAGAGAATGTAGTACTCTTGAGGAAAAGAGGGTGGAGTAAGTGAAGTAAGTGGAATAAGTGTAGTAGGGAGAAACGAGTGGCCTTACTTTACCTACTATACTTACTCCACTCACTTCACTAACATCAAAATTCCAGATACGGGGCAATCTTCTCGATGGTTTTAGCATCTAGTATCCGAATGGGTTTAAGCGACTCTGCCGAGGTATAGGCACCGTGTTGCTCACGATAATTGACAATGATTTGCGCCTGGCGACGCGACAAAAACGGATGCCGATCCAGCTCCTCAGCCGTAGCGGTGTTAATTGGTAGTTTGTGAACCGTCGACCGGATTTTGCCGAATTTCACCAGTTCGTCGAGTGCAAGGGAGTCAAGGCCATAGATATCCCGAAACTGCTCCGTCGAAACGAAGCCGCCGAGTGCATCCCGAAACTTGACGATGCGCCCGGCCAGGGTAGCGCCAATGCCTTTCAGCGCAATTAACTGGGAGGTATCGGCTGTGTTAATGTCGAAAGGTTGTGGAATGGGCTTGGCAGGCCGTTCTGCAAAGGTCGGCCGCTCTGTATAAGCTGGCCGTTCGGCCGGTTTGTAAGGCTCATTGCTATAAGATTTACTGGGCTCGTTACTCGGCCGTTCTGAATGTGTTGCTTCTTTTAATGTGATATAAGGCTCTAGTTGATCATAGAGGTCGGGTGGGAAGTCGTATATGCGGAGCAAATCTTCTTTCTTACGAAACTGCCCGCCTTTAGCGCGGTACTTATCGATGCGATCAGCTAACCAGCGCGGTAGTCCTAATTGCTGCCATCCAGCTACACTGATCGTGTTAGGGTCGAATTGGAAGAGTTTGGGCTCGCTGAAGTGCTCGGCAGTGGTTTTGTCTTTATCCGTCCGACTACCGAACTGTGGCTGGTTAGCCTCTTCGGCCTGCATGAGTACTACCAGACTGTCGAGTTTACGCGCATCGGCAAGGGAGGTATCAATTGGTTTTCGGTCAGCAACGAATCGATAAACGAATGGAATTAGTAGGCAAAGGAGCGTCAGAAAGATCAAAACGCTGAAGCCTCTAGCCTCCTTATGGGAAAATCCAAAATAATCACGAATGAGAGATTGTAGCCGTTTGAACATGACTAACAGATAGTTGCGGATGGGTATGTAACTTACGCAAACTAAACTGTTAAATTATTTTATGCAACTCATTGCGATTATTAGTCGACAAATGACTTTTTCTCAACAGCAGAGCGCTCAGAACGCTGTAGCCACCAACGGAAAATAAAGACAGCTAACTGGGCTGACAAAACGCCGACACCGGTGCCTGCCAGTACATCGAGTGGATAGTGGGCGGCCACATAAATTCGACTATACGAAACGATGGCGGCCCATAAAAAGCCCCATAACAACCAGGGGTGCCGCTTGCCCAGTAACAGCCAGAGTGTAGTTGCCAACGCGAATGTGGTTGCCGCGTGTGAAGACACAAATCCATATAAACCACCACATTCCATTACTGGATGCATTAGTTTTTGCACTGCAAGTTCATGGCAGGGCCGCAACCGATGGGTGAGGGGCTTAAGCACCGATGACGCTATCTGATCACCAATGGCAACGGCTGCGATAATTGTAAGTAAGAATCCGATTGCTTGTTTTCGGTACTTATAAATCAGCCAGCCAATGAGTAGAGCATAGAGCGGAAACCAGCTGTTCCGCTCCGTTATCCAAATCATGATCGGGTCCAGCCAGGGCATGTAACGACCATTGAGCCAAAGGAAGAGCTCGATGTCGAGCTGATTAAGTGTATCAATCATGTTATAGCACCAGAAACTGACTCAGGTAATTCCGGGCGGTCAGAATAGCCGTCTGAACATCATCTGGGTGGGCCTCATAAGCTTTATCTTCAACTTCGATGCAGACAGGCCCGCGATAGCGAACATCGGTCAGGGCCGCGAAGAAATCACGCCAACGTACATTGCCCAGGCCAGGTAGTTTAGGGGAGTGATATTCCAGCGGATTGGCCATGATCCCCACCCGATTTAGTTTATCAGGGTAGAGTTTCACATCTTTCAGGTGAATATGATGAAGCCGGTCGCGATAGTTGTAAATAGGCTTTACTTCGTCCATCATTTGCCAAATCAGGTGACTGGGATCGTAATTGAGTCCCAGCGCCCTGGAGGGAATAATCTCGAACATCCGATCCCAGATGGCGGGCGTGGTTGCCAGGTTTTTGCCCCCTGGCCATTCATCGTCTGTAAACCACATCGGGCAGTTTTCGATGCCGATTTTTACATTACATTCCTCAGCTACTTTCACAATGGCCGGCCAATGATCGGCATACAATTTCAGGTTATCCGTAATGCTCAGTGATGGATTCCGACCAATGAACGTATTGACTACAGGCACCCCCAGTTTGGCTGCGGCTCGTATGATTTTCTTGATATGCTCCCGATAGAATTCGGCCTGCTCCGGGTTAGGGTCAAGTGGATTTGGGTAATAGCCTAGGCCCGAAATGGAAATATGATAGAGCTTGGTCAGCGTATGAATTTGATCTACATTCAGGTTGTCGACATCCACGTGGGTGACGCCTGCATACCTGCGGACATCGGCATTGCCGGATGGCCAGCACATCAATTCGACGCATTTGAAATTGTGTTCTGACGCAAATTTTAACACGCCATTCAGGTCATAATCAGCCAAAATAGCCGAAACAAAGCCGAGGTTGAGCATACGTTTAGGGTTGATTCGAGTCTGCAAAATAAACAAAATCAGGACAGATACTGACAACTGCCCAACAATCCCTGACGTTGATCAATACCCTTTAGTTTCGGCAATTGGGGTTATAGGCGAATTGGCATTAACTGCGCCAAACCGCCGGTAAGCCTCTTCCATAATGGCTGCCGTAGCCGAAGTGCCCAGTCGCGAAACGCCCATTTCTTTGACGTGTAGAAGTCCATCAAGCGTACGAATACCGCCGGATGCTTTTACCCGAACATTCGGGCCAACATGATCGAGCATCAGCTGAAGATCGTGTTCTGTAGCCCCTTCGTAGTTGTAGTTGCCATCGCTGCCTTTTACGAAACCAAAGCCAGTAGATGTCTTGACAAACTCAGCACCGACTTCGGTACAGATCTGGCAGAGTTTTATTTTATGCGCATCATCGGGCAGGAAATCATTCTCGAAGATCACTTTCAGAATAGCGCCGTGCACCTGGCAGGTTTTATGAACCACACCGATTTCGTCGGCAACATAGTCCCAGTCTTCGCCCAGCACTTTGCCGATATTAACAACCATATCAATTTCAACCGCTCCATCCTGGCAAGCCTGCTCTGTTTCAGCAACTTTGAGGCTCGTGGTACTCGCACCATGCGGAAACCCAATCACTGTACCAACCAGCACATCGGAACCCGCCAGCAATTCGGTAGCCATACGAACGGCATAGGGCTTTATGCAAACTGATGCTACGTCGTAATGTAAGGCCAGTTCACATCCTTCGCGCAGTTCGGCGTCGGTTAAGGTTGGGTGAAGCAGCGCGTGGTCAATTAGCTTGGCGATCTCGTGGATTAGGGTTGCGTTCATGGTTAGGGTTATAGGCGAGTATTGGTAATAATGCGCCAAAGGTAGGGAGTTGTATTTGTATAGATCAGTTTGGAAGAGGGAAAAAGGTTGGGTTGAGGGGTTTAGGTATTGAAGAAGAGACGATGATGGAGCTAATGATTTGTATTTCGGGGCGCAAAGGTGAGGGTATTTTTCTGATGGGAAAAGGGTGTTTTTCCCGTTGTGTAGTGCCTTAATCAAGGAGATATTTGTTTGATACGCCGTGCAATGAGAAAGATTGTAGTTGTTGAGAAGCAGATTTTTAATAAATAAGTCACTTGTATCTCTAATTATAACAAACCAAAACCATTAGAAAACCTGCACCATGTCAACGGGAAATGGAATGCTTAAGCTAGCTAAAAAACATATAGGGGAACAGTATATTAATGTGGTTGTCCCTAAGAACAATCCAAATTGGCATGGGCCCTGGGATTGTGCTGAATTCATGTCATGGCTTGTATTTCAAGATGCTGGAATTTTATATGGCTGTCTTAACGATCATGATAACCCAGCTTTTGCTGATGCTTACACTGGTGCCTGGCAACAAGACTCTTTGAGAAAAGGTATTCGTATTCCTGTTGAGCAAGCAGCAGCAACCGTTGGCGGTATTTTACTTCGATTTCCTCCGAATCCGGGAGCAATGGGACATATCGTTATCTGTGATGGAAAAGGAGGAACGGTTGAAGCAAAAGGAGTAAAGTTTGGTGTTGTAGCGGATACAGTGCATAATAGACGATGGGATACGGGTGTCTTAATTCCGGGTATTTTCTATGATAGTACTGTTGCTCCATTGGCTATAAAACAGCCTTCCACAATATACTTTATCGGTGGGAGCAATCTGGATCCAACTATTGTCATAAATATTCAGCAAGCCTTATTTGAACAAGGGTTTGATCCTGGCCCTGTTGATGGAATCTATGGCGATAAAACAGCTGCTGCGGTTGCTGCCTTTCAACAAGTTGAAGGGCTAGTTGTGGATGGAGAAGTTGGGCCTCAAACAGCAACCGAACTTGGCATCTCTCTATAAAGGCCAAGCATTTAAGTGAATTCAATTCCTTATAAACTAAGGAGACATCTTTAGTAATACTCCAAACTCAAACAACTATGCCACTTCTGGTAGCTATTCCTCTAATAATTTCTGGTGTAAAAGCACTGCTCCGGTTTAGGGGACAAATCGATACAGTTTTGTCAGTCAATGAAGCAACTGCTGGACTGCCATTTGCTCTACCTCCTATACCTAGAAATGATGCTCCTCATTTGAACGATATGCTAGCATTTTATAAGTCAGACCAAGGAAGCCTAATTCTTCAATTAAAACCTGGCTTACAAATTGATTTGGCTTTGATATTGCCAAACCCAACTTCTACTACACCTGCTGCCAATGGTGCTAGAGGTCGGCTTTTTGTTAATTATTACGAAGCCGCTGGTGTCCAACCAACATTTCTTGGTCCTTCTCCTGCTGACCCGATAGACAAAGGAATTTTAGGCATTAGTACTCCCGAAATGCGACTGGCTTATTATACGGTTGAGTCGCAACGATTATCAAAAAATCCAGTGCTGACTCGAGTATTGTTAGTGAGTGCTGATACGCTACTTGAATTTTTTGGGGAAAATGCACACACCTTTATCAGTAATCCTCAGACAAGCAGCTTAGTTGAAAGCCTTATTGAGGAGTTTGCAGGAAAGCGGAATTTCGATGACGATGGTATTGAAGACATATTCAAATCATTACTTGGGTCAACAATACTTGCTTTTGCAAATAATCCAGGAGAGTTAGCAAATAAACCCGCACTCAAAGCTCTTTTTGCTGCATTAGGGGATGTTCGCGATGACTTGGGAAATGACTTTGTCGCTAAAATAATTTCGGTTGATGGTTTCGAACAACTCATTGCCGCCTATGCTACGGAAGCAGCTAAAGATCCATCATTCCTGTCAAAAGGTGATGTAGCTCAGGATGTTCTGAAAGCAGTACTTACCAAGATTGGGAAGTCCTTTCCACAAATCGTTGATGATCCAAAAGCATTACTGGGCGTACTTGAAGTAGGTATTGGGGCTGCTGCCGCCAATGTTCCGAAGATATTAGAAGGTAAAGTAAATGGCGAACCGCTATTGGCAGCTGTTCTTTCAGGAGTAGTTCAGGAAGTCTCAACGCTCGGTCTGCAAAATAATCTGTTTGCCAGTATTGCTAATGGTCAAGTTGTTTCGGATATATATAAACTGACACTCCAGGCAGTTGCCGCTAATCCACCCAAATTTACGCAACAGGTAGCTACACAACAGTTTATTTCTGATTTGATTAAAGGGTTAGCCAATGCTCTTTCGCAGAAGGCAGTTACTGATTTGTTTACTCCTGATACCCTTAAATTAATTGCATCAGAAAGTCTTACTGTTTTATCAACTGACGCCCAGTTTCTAACCAATAATAATCAATTCGCTACTAAAATCCTTGAAGCTGTTTTTAAAGCGGGCAGTACTGCAATAGCAGACGGCGTGTCCAAAGATGACCTTATTGATATTGCTACAGTAGCTATTAAAGCAACAGCCGATAATGTTGCACTCCTTAATCTAAATACGCAATTGGCAGGTGCAATTACTTCTATTGGCGATGCCATTGCTGCAAGTGGTTTGCAAAAATTGACCAATACACAAGGAAGGAAGACAATTTTGTTGAATACACTACAAGCTGTAGCAGCTAATCCAGTCGTTTGGGGACAATTGCAAGCAAGTACTTTAGTTCAACCGTTAGTGCAGGCCATACTTAAAGGACTTGCCACTGATCCGGCTAAGCTACTTTCAGGTTCATTGCTGACTGAGTCCTTCAGCCGAATTTTACTGGCAGCCGTGCGTCGTGGGCAGCAATTGGTTAGTCAAACAGTTCAAGTAGGAGATATTGAGAAACTTCTGACGTTAGCTTTGACTCAAGCTAATCAGGAAATTGGCAAAAGTATTGATGGTGAAAACCTCCCCGCTTTCCTGGAGAGAGTTGTTATTGCTTTTATAAAGGCCCCGTTTAATCTCACTACGGTCACAGCCGCAAATTTTAAAACTTTAGTGGCTAGTGTTTTAGCTGAATTGGACAATTAAACTAACTATTGATTATGAAGGGGTCAATTCAAATTTTTTCTACAAGTAAAAAAGCAATAAAACCTGTTTTTTTACTATTGCTGCTTTTTATTGGGCTAAATGGTTGTCGTGTCATTAATCCTAAAACAACTGCACTGAAGCAGGTTCATGAAACATATCGAGATGAATTTCAATCTGCTATTCAACTATCTATTGGTCAGCCACAAAATCAAGCAAGCCTTCCGAAAGCAATTCAAGGTCAGTTTATATTTACAAAAACATTAAAAAGCATACGTGATTTCCAGGCAAAATACCCAAGCAAGACAGACTTAAATGCTCACTTAAATGTATTACAGGGTATGATATACTTACAGTCTGGCGAAATAGGAATGGCCAAATCTGTAATGAATAGTGTAACTGACCCTAGTAATATTGATGCACTCAAGTCAAAAAAAGATGGTTTTATCCGTGATCAGCTTTTTGCTAAATCGTTTAAAGATTTACTAGCCGGTTGGAAAGAAATTGAGACACAATTAAATGCAGAGAGTTCTGGGGATAACGCATCTGGGGCAGATCGTGATAAATTAAAAACTGCTGCTGATAATATTGTTAATCGTTTAAATTCCAAAGAATTCAACAATGTAACCTCTTCTGATATAGATGAAGGTGCTATTTATCTAGCAATTACAGCTTCTATTTTTTATTTGTGGGAAATTTCATTAAACATAAATGAAAGTAAAGATGATAAATGCAGTAAATATAAAAATAGCATAGAATTAATTGAAAAGCATTTGTCTACCCAAGAAAAAGAAGCTTCGAAAGGTGATATTACTTCTACTGTGGGCCGATCCCGATATATAAATTGGCATAAATTTATTAAAAGTCAAATATTAATCAGTGGCTGTAATTAATGTTGTAACCCTTATATTTTATGCGCTATTTAAAAGTGTATTTTCTTGCATTTATTTTTTGGTCTCTTACGCAGGCCAAAGCCCAAAATACCGAAGATTCAGCATTTGTCGGTAAAGGGAGCAGTTCTACTTTAAATAGCAGTAGTACAGATATTCGGAATTCTCTTAAAGTAGATACCCTAGTAAATGCTAAAATTAAAAGCATAAATGCAGATGCTTCGTCTTTGGAAGTTGTTCAGAATGGAACTACATGGACATTTTCTGTAAAAACTCCTGAACTTAAGTCGGTTTTAAGGAAATATGTTGAAGATGATAGGGTAGATATAACTTATACCCAGAATAAAGATGCAAAAGAGTTGAAGACTATTTCCGTACAAACTCAGGCTAGCTCAGCCTCGTCGCGTATATGGACACTTATAAGCGTTGCGGCAGGGTTTTTATTTTTATTCTGGTTGTTACTTAGAAGAAATCTCTCTAATCTTATTTTAGGCCTTGATAACCGGTATAGTAATTCTAAGTTTCAAATTGTGCTATGGTTTTTTACATTAATGGTCGCTTATATTACTACAACTTTATTCAGAAGTTGGATAAGTATTGATTTTGTGGGCGGAGTTAATATTCCATCAAATCTACTATTATTATCTGGACTAAGCGCTTTAACATTTGCAACTGCAAAAGGTATTACTGAAAATAAAGTAGAGGAAGCTAAAAAAGCTGGTATTGAGGATCCGAAGCCCATCTCATCTACAGGTCCAAAATTTCCCTTAGATCTCTTTACCGATGATGCAGGTAATATCGATATGGCAGATTTTCAAATGATAATTATTACTCTGCTAGCAGTAATTACCTACATAGTTCAAGTTTTTGGATTTTTAGGCTCAATTGAGCTTCACAAAACCATAACGCTTCCAGATGTAGATACGACTATTCTGGCAACTTTTGGGCTGGGCCAAGGGGCTTATTTAGCGAAGAAATTTGTGAGTAAAGTTGGGTCATAGAATTTAAATATAATGTACTATGGCGTGGAAAGGTATAGTGGGTGAGGGTTTCACTGTAGAAGAATTTGAGCATTACGTAGATAAACTCACATTTGGTGCCTGGAGGCCTCAGTTTGTAGTACTTCATAATACGGAAATCCCACGTATTGCTCAATGGCATACTACGCCTGGCAAGCAACGAATGAGAAACCTGGAAGTTTTTTACCGAGATAAAAAAGGATGGTCTGCTGGGCCGCATCTATTTGTCGCTGATGATTTGATTTGGGTTTTTACTCCCCTAACAACATCAGGAGTACACTCGCCCTCGTGGAACAAAATTTCCTGGGGTGTCGAAATGGTGGGAGATTACAGTACAGAGTCTTTTACAACAGGTATGGGAGAGAAAGTACGTGATAATGCTGTCGAAGCGGTTGCCACGCTTCATGCTCGATTAGGCCTTGATCCTCAAAACCTAAGATTACATAAAGAAGACAAGCTAACCACACACAATTGCCCTGGTAAAAATGTGCAAAAGAATGATTTTATTCAACGGGTGCAAAATCGACTCATTGAAATATTTGCAGGAGAACATGACCCAGCATCGGGAGCTTCTGATTAAGCCATGATTCACTGATTTTTACTTTTAAATATTTTTCAGTTGTATTGAAAACCTTGTATTTGTGGAGTTAAAAATTACTGCGATAATCTGAAAATTATGAGCTTTATTTATGAATTGCTTGGATTGAGAATAGCTGATTCAGACTCAAAGACCTCCGACGATACTAAACGTGTAACTCGTACTATTCGCTTGGTACTTTTTATCTCTATATTATTCCTGATTATATTTTCTGCATTTTACTCTATTGAAAAATTAGGATATATATTAGGTATATTACTGATTATAGCAGGAGCGGCTTATATATTTGGCTACCTCTTAGGTTTTTTATTTGGTATCCCACGTAGCGTAAAGTTTAATAAGCCTAACTCGTCGGGTGACGATCCAAAAGAGGAAAAAAGATTGTTCGATGATAACACTAATTTAGAAGAAATATCGGATTGGCTAACAAAAATAATAATTGGCTTAACGTTAGTTGAGTTTCGTGAGATTCAGCGCTTGTTAGATATTGCTGCAATCAATATTTCTGGTGTATTTTCTGAATGGAGATACATCCCCGTAATAAAAAATATTTCAGGATCATTTCCTGAAATGCCATTATTTCCTTCGATGGTCGTCTTCTCTTATGCCTTACTTATTTTTTATCTTGGTTTGGGCTTTTTTGCTGGTTATTTTTGGACACGAACACAATTTGTATTAATTTTAATAGATGGGCGTATAGAAGAACGAAATAAAATACAGAAACAAGTTGTTGCCGCAAATAGTGGACAATCTAGTGCTACTGAAAATTTAGATAGGTATCTAAATCGGTCAGTAGCGACTGCAAACCAAGGGCAATCTACGACAACTGAAAATAAATCGGAATTGTTATTCGGCGAATCGTCATTAAATGACTTGAAGAAAAAAGTCGCTGCAGTACTAGTTGACACTCCTGTTATACACGATGATGATACCCAGAAAGGTCGGTGGGGTGGATTAGCGAGTTTAAATAATCGCGCACTTCGTGCTAGCGTTCTGCCATCAGCAAAATACTCAGGGTATTTTGACGTAACGATTGAGGTTGCTTCTACTTCCTCAGATTCTCCACTAATCCAAACGGTGATTGTGTTACTTGACAAAACATATCCTGAACCTGAAATCTATCTTATACCTATAAATAATAAAGCCACTGTCACGGTTGTTGCTTATGAGGCCTTTACTGTGGCTGCTCTCTGCGATAATTTAGGCACTAGATTAGAATTAGATTTACAACTACAAAAGGGCTTTCCAAGCAGCTTTTATTATAAAAATTAAGCCTGTTGTTGGCAGTGAAGAAGCTCATTGCCAACAACAATTTTCCCCTATAAAGCCACAAGTCCACCCCGTATGGCATAAATGGCCAGCCCAACGCGGCTTTTTACATGGAAGCGTTCAAATAAAGCTTCCCGGTAACCATCTACAGTGCGGGGACTGACGCACATCTGATCGGCGATTTGGACGTAGGTAAGATCAGAACAGGCTAATTCAAGAAAATGGCGTTCACGAGGTTTCAACTGAACGGAATTCAGGTTACGGATAGGGGGCAGATTGTTCATTCTATGGCGTGATGAAAGTTAACGGGTTAGTTAGCTAACTTTTTGAAAGTAAATAAAATCACGCGCACATTCCAAATCAAATGAGTTAACGGTAGTTTTCTGGCTACCAGTTAGTTAAAACCTAATTTCTCCCGTACTCGCGCAATGGTTTTGCCTGCTATAGCCCGCGCTTTTTCCTCGCCAGCCCGAAGTTCAGCTTCGAGGGCGTCCGGGTTTTCGATGGTATAATAGTTGAAGCGTTCGCGCTCGGTAGCAAACTGCTGGAGAATGAGTTCGTAGAACGCTTTTTTAGCCATACCATAGCCGTAATTACCGGCTTCGTATAACTGGCGCATCTCAGCCGTTTGCTCGTCAGATGCTAGTAATGAATACAACTGAAACGTAATGTCTGTATCAGGATTCTTAGGCTCTTCGAGGGGGGTTGAATCCGATTTGATTTTCTTAATGACTTTCCATAGCTCATTTTCAGGCAGGAAAATGTCGATGTAGTTATTATACGACTTGCTCATTTTCGCGCCATCAATACCCGGAATGGTCATCAGACGGTCATCAATGCGGGCTTCGGGCAGTACAAACACCTCGTCGTTGTATTGGTGATTGAAGGTGCTGGCGATGTCGCGGGTCATTTCAATATGTTGACGCTGGTCTTTCCCAACCGGGATGATCTCCGCATCGTAGAGCAGAATATCAGCCGCCTGCAACACGGGATAGACAAATAAGCCTGCATTGACAACCGAAGAGGACCGATCCGATTTCTCTTTAAACGAGGTGGCGTTGTTCAGCATCGGAAAGGGCGTGAAGCAACTCAGATGCCAGGCGAGTTCCGTGTGCTCAGCCACACGTGATTGCCGCCAGAACGTATTTTTCTGGGTATCTAGTCCAAACGCCAGCCAGGTAGCGGCCACGGCCTTTGTGAACTCACGGCGCATGGGGCCGTCTTTAATAGTGGTGAGCGAATGGAGGTCGGCAATGAACAGAAACGATTCGTTATCAGGATGTTTTGATAACTCAATGGCGGGTTTAATAGCCCCCAGGATGTTGCCTAAATGCGGTCGCCCGCTGGATTGGATACCTGTTAAGATTCGTGACATAATATTGGGGGAGGAGGGAAGGAAAGGGAGGAAGGAGAAAAGGTATTATTCTTCTCGTCCCTTTTCTCCCCCTTCTCCCTTTCCTCCTTTTTGTAGTTATTTTCCCTGTGCTTCCACCACTGCGATGGCTACCATATTAACGATTTCACGTTCTGATGAACCTAACTGCAATACATACACTGGCTTGCGAATGCCAAGCAGAATGGGGCCAATAGCATCGAACCCAGCGGCTTCTGTCATCAGGTTATAGGCTATATTAGCGGCAGATAAATTCGGGAAAATGAGTGTATTTGCCCCTTCACCAACTAATTTGCTAAAGGGGTGGTTTTGTTGCAACAGTTCCGTATTAAACGCTAAGTGGGCTTGAATTTCGCCGTCCACAATCAGATCTGGATTTCGTTTTTGCAGAATTTCAACGGCGCGGTTCATTTTCTCCGCATCATCGCCTTTGGCGCTCCCGAAGTTCGAGTAGGTGACAAGGGCAATGCGTGGCTTAATGTTGAATCGCTCAACGGTCTGCGCTGTCAACTCAGTTATCTCGACAATCTCTTCGGCAGTCGGGTTGAAGTTAACCGTGGTGTCCGAGAAAAATAGGGGGCCACGTTTGGTGAGCAGAATATACATCCCTGCTACTTTTTTTACGCCGGGTTCTTTGCCAATAATCTGCAGAGCGGGACGAATTGTGTCAGGATAGGAGCGGGTTAAGCCCGAAATTAAGGCATCGGCTTCACCGGTCTCCACCATCATCGCACCGAAGTAGTTGCGGATAAACATCATTTTCCGGGCTTCGGTCGCATTGACACCTTTGCGTTTCCGCTTCTCGAAATACTGGTCGCCAAAGCGTTGAACCAATGCCTCCTGCTCGGGTGAGCGTGGATCAATAATGGGGGTATTGGCTAGATCAAGACTGTTTTCTTCAATAAGCTGTTCGATTTTTGCTCGTTCGCCCAGTAGAATTGGGAACGCTATACCCTCATCCCGAACCTGTTGTGCCGCTTTTAATACTTTCAGGTTCTCCGCATCGGCAAATACTACCCGTTTTGGATTAGCCTTGGCTTTTGTCAGAATAACCCGTGAAATCTGATTGTCCTGCCCCAGTCGCCGGGCAAGTTGCTGTTCGTAGGCATCCCAGTCGGAAATTGGCTGCCGGGCTACACCGGATTCCATAGCTGCTTTGGCAACTGCTGGAGCTACTGTTGATAGCAACCGTGGGTCAACGGGTTTTGGAAGAATGTACGTTCGTCCAAAAATCATATTCGATTCGCCATACGCCAGATTGACCAGATCTGGTACGGGTTTTTTCGCTAAGTCGGCTAGTGCATAGGTGGCAGCCAACTTCATCGCTTCGTTGATTTCGGTAGCCCGCACATCCAATGCGCCCCGGAAAATGTAGGGGAAGCCGAGTACGTTATTAACCTGATTCGGGTAATCAGAGCGTCCAGTGGCCATGATAATGTCCGGCCGGGCGGCCATAGCGTCATCGTAGCTGATTTCGGGTGTCGGATTGGCCATGGCAAACACAATGGCATGCGGGGCCATCAGCCGAATCATGTCCTGGCTCACAATGTTTCCCTTCGATAAGCCGACGAATACATCGGCGTCGACAAAGGCATCGTCCAGTGAATTGATATCGCGGGTAGTGGCAAAGGGACGCATCAGATCGCTCAGGTCTGTTCGGTCGGCGCGCAGGGGGCCATTCACATCAAACATTACCATGTTCTCGTGCTTGGCGCCTAATGCAACATATTGCCGGGCACACGAAATGGCCGCTGCTCCGGCACCCAGAATGACGAACTTAGCGGTCTCGATCGACTTACTGACCAGTTCGAGGGCATTCAGTAAGGCGGCTCCACTGACGATAGCTGTACCGTGCTGGTCGTCGTGCATGACCGGAATGTTCATTTCCCGCTTGAGCCGTTCCTCAATTTCGAAACATTCCGGGGCTTTAATGTCTTCCAGATTAACTCCGCCAAAAGTGGGTTCCAGAATCTTGACCGTACGAACAAACTCGTCGATATTGGTCGTGTTTAACTCAAGGTCAAATACATCGATATCGGAATAAATTTTAAACAGGAGCCCTTTGCCTTCCATAACGGGCTTACTGGCTGCGGGGCCAATATTACCTAGCCCCAGTACAGCAGTTCCGTTGCTGATAACCGCCACGAGATTTCCTTTGGCGGTGTACTTAAACGCATCGTCGGGGTTGGCTTCGATGGCCAGACAAGGCTCCGCTACGCCCGGTGAATAGGCTAAAGAAAGATCGCGTTGAGTGCTGTATTCTTTGGTAGGAATAACTTCGAGTTTTCCCGGACGACCTTTGGAATGGTAATCAAGGGCATCTTCGCGCCGGATTTTCTGTTGCATACTGGTTACGTTATTGAGGACAGTTCGTTGGGAGCGCGAAGGTACGGAAAGGGCCGGGAAAACGGTTTAAATTAAGCCGTCTTTGCAAGGTGTACTAAATAAGAAACGGATTTTTCAGGATTTACTTCACCTGATTTCAAAAGCTAGTTCATTCATTTTGTACGCCAAAAAGGCCAGAGCATGCCCCTATCCAGATTGGATCATGAACTCGGTGTATTTATCACTCTTTTTTTAGTAGCAATTACTAAAAGTGGCTGGTTAGCTACCCCTTAATCACAGCAACCGTGAGTCGGCTTACGCATACAAGCTTGCCCTGCTCGTCGGTGATGCGGATATCCCATACGTGGGTGGTGCGGCCTGTGTGGATCGGCGTACACCGGCCATACACCCAGCCTTCCCGTACGGCGCGTAAATGATTCGCATTAATTTCAAGGCCGACGGCCCGCTGGGTGTTCGGGTCATCTAACAGCATCCAGGAGGCAACGCTGCCCAGAGTTTCTGCCAATACGACTGACGCCCCCCCATGCAAAATGCCAAAGGGCTGTTGGGTGCGTTTGTCGACCGGCATCCGGGCCATCAAATAGCCTTCCCCTGCTTCTGTAAACTCAATGCCTAGATGCTTGCCAAGCGAATCTGTATGAATAAAGTCAAGCGCATTCAGGTCAAAGCCAGTTTTCATGTCTGTTGGGGTTAACGGTCAAAGGTTCAAATTTATCATCGACAATATGAAATAGTATGCCTGAAACTTAAAACTTGAACTAACTAAATGCCGTGTTTTATGTAATTTTGTGGCTCAAATTTGGGAAAAAATGCCGTTTGGCAAGGGGAATAGGCTTGGCACAAAAAACAATTTATCTGATTCGCCACGGCGAAACCGACTATAACCGGCGGGGAATAGTACAAGGTAGTGGGGTCGATTCGGACCTCAACGAGATGGGACAGGCGCAAGCACAGGCATTTTTCCAGGCCTATCAACACGTGCCGTTCACTAAAATATATATTTCAGGGCTAAAACGCACCTACCAAACCGTTGAACCATTTATCGAACTGGGCTTGCCTTATGAAAAGCTTACTGGCCTGAACGAAATTAGCTGGGGCACTATGGAAGGGAAAGCACCTGGTAATTTAGATAATGAATATTACCGGGCCTTAATTGAATCCTGGGAGTCAGGCCATACGGATCAGGCCACCGATAAAGGCGAAAGCCCTGAGCAGGTTGCTGATCGGCAGAAACTGGCTATGGATACCATTCTCTCACATCCAGAGGAAGAACTTGTGTTGGTGGCTATGCATGGACGGGCTATGCGGATTCTTCTCTGCTGGATCACGAATTTGCCGCTTGCAAAAATGGACCAGTTTGAACACAGTAATCTATGCCTTTATAAGCTTTCGTATGACTACTCGTCGGCTCAATTCACAATTGAGCTGGCTAATGATACGGCGCACCTACTAACGTTGGCGCTTATGCAGTGAACATTGATTTTATCAGTTACCAGTTAACAGCCGACATCGGCCGATAATCCATGTATATATCCACTGATAACTGCGACTCGATAACTGCGACCCCAAGATCGTATATTCGCTAATTGCCTTGTAATAGGTGAGTAATGAAATGGGAATGTCGAAGCAGAAAGTATATTGGATTTGTCAGCTATTTGGCTGGTCGCTCTTCATTGCCGTAGAGTATACGGCTTATTTGTTGGAGGATGGCTTTGACCCGGATACGCTGTACTTAGCCATTACGAATATATTTCTGGGTATAACCCTAACGCACCTGTATCGGCTCATGATTCGACGCTGGAATTGGGTGCGTTTACCATTTTTTCGTCTGGCCCCTCGGGTGTTGCTTTCAGTTTTTGTCATGGCCGTGATTATGACCATGTTAAACCTGCCAGTTGATAGAATCCTGGTTCCGGAGCATATGGTCGATGAACCCTGGTTAGTGATCGGCTACATCATGAACTTTGGTAAAATTATGCTTACCTGGGTGCTGAGTTATACGGCCTATCATTACTTTGAGGAAAACCGGAATGCCGAAATAGAGAAGATCCTGCTCAAAACGAATATCCGCGAAACAGAGGCTAAAGTATTACGCTCGCAGTTGAACCCACACTTTGTATTCAATGCTCTGAATAGTATCCGGGCATTGGTGTATGAAAATCCGACAAAAGCGCAGCAGGGCATCACCCAGCTCTCGAACCTGCTTCGGAATTCATTACTCGCCGATCGACGAAAAACGGTTGAATTACGCGAAGAAATCAAAACGGTAGAAGATTATTTAGCCCTTGAAAAAGTACGCTACGAAGACCGGCTCCGGTCGCATATTGACCTTGATGGTCGAACTCTTTTCTGGCAGGTGCCGCCCATGATGCTGCAAACGCTGGTTGAAAATGCGATTAAGCATGGGGTTTCAACCGCTGTAGGAGGTGGATTTGTTGAGGTTCGCTCCAGTATTCTAAGTCGTGACGATGGACCGGATAAATTGCATATCATTATTCGGAATACGGGTGTACTAGGCGATAAAAAAGCATCGGGCGGGTTTGGACTGGCCAACACAGCCCAACGACTCGAATTGCTTTACGGAGCCGAGGCTCAGTTTCATATTTTTCAGGAAGATGAAAACCATAGCCTGGGATCGCCTGACGACGGCCCCACTGTGTGTGCCGAAATAACCATTCCTGCTCAATCGGAGGGTATGTTCCGACGGGAAAAAGTTAAGACCGAGTCGCCGGAGCGATGAAGGGTACTATTGACTAGTAAAAAGCCTCTTTAGTTTACTCCCTTGCACTGTACTTACTTTTCAAGCTTATATGAAAACCCTGATTATTGACGATGAACGTTTAGCCCGTAATGAACTGCGTAGGCTGCTCGAAAACTTTCCAAAAATTCAGATTATAGGTGAAGCCGCCAATGCGGATGAGGCTTTACCCATGATTGAAGAGCTGGAACCGGAGCTTCTGTTTCTGGATATTCAGATGCCGGGCAAAAATGGATTTGAGTTACTGCAGTCTATCGAAGGCAAAACGCCTGAGGTTATCTTTACAACAGCTTTTGATGAGTATGCTATTAAGGCATTCGAATTCAATGCGCTCGATTATCTACTCAAACCGGTTGAACTCGCTCGATTATCAGAGGCTATTCATCGGGTAGAAGAAGAACAGCACGTACCTGAAGCGTCGGGTACATCGGGAGGACTATCGTCAAAAATTCTGGGCGAAAACGATCAGGTGTTCGTGAAAGACGGTGAAAAATGCTGGTTTGTGAAATTAGGGAAAGTGCGACTGTTTGAGTCGATGGGAAACTATGTCCGGCTCTATTTCGATGATCAGAAACCGTTGGTACTTAAGTCGCTAAACGCGCTTGAGGATCGGCTCAACCCAGCTACATTTTTCCGGGCTAACCGAAAACACATCATCAACCTGCAATGGATCGAGAAAATTGAACCCTGGTTTAGCGGGGGCTTGCTCGTAACCTTACGCGGAGGAGATAAAATTGAAATTAGCCGCCGACAGGCAATTCGGTTTAAAGATTTGCTAAGTTTGTAGTAGCGGTAATTCGATGTAAATGGTTATTAATCTGTCCATTAACTGGTTAACTACCCATTTCCTGTAATTGCCATATTTACTCTTCATGAAGTACCTTGTTGCAACATTACTTTTCGGAATAATTGGTTTTTTTTCTGCCTGTAACTCAACGAATTCGGAACCACCGGCTTTAGAATGGCAGCATTACACCTTTGCTGGTTCAACCCGTTGTGATACGACGAGTAATACCGGCGTTGATGTAGACGTATCCTACGTATTGCTGAAAGATGATACAGAAGGCGCTCGGAAAATTAACGATAGTCTGCGTCTATTGGCTGTTAACAGCGTAGTTGGCTGGCTTGATAGTGCTACAGTGGGTAGCCATCCGGGTGCCCGTACAGATCTGGCTACAGCGGCTTCTTTGTTTGCTACTGATTATGAAGCTGTGCGGAAAGAGATGGGGAGTTTGGGTGGTTGCTGGGAACTTGAAACCAAAGCTGATACGGTTCATGCGAGTCCCAAAGCACTCACGGTTAAAATCGAGACCTATGCCTATACCGGCGGTGCTCACCCAAATTCCAGCTTGTCCTTTTATACATTCGACCGGGAAACAGGCCGGATGTTAACCCTAAATGATATGATTGCCGATACGACGGCTTTGCTAGGGGTACTCGAAAAGGAATTTCGGCAGCAGCAAAATTTATTACCAAAGGCTAATTTAGAAGAACAGGGCTATTTTTTGCGCGATGGCCATTTCTTTTTGCCTGCCAATGTTGGAACAAGCCGCGATGGCTTGGTTTTCTATTATAATCCCTACGAAATTGCGGCTTATGCCGTTGGACCAATTCAGGTAACTGTTCCGTACGAAAAACTCAATGGTATACTTCGCGATGATTGGCTCTGAAGCAGGTGGCCAAGTAGGGGAGAGCAACTGTTTCCCCGCTCATTGAATTCTGATTACCCGATTCACTAGTCGATAAATCCTACTAAAAATGACTGTCGATCAGTTTATGGCTTCGCTCTCGCAGCCACAGCCACCGGCCAATTTACACCCGGTTTTACAGGGACTTTGGTATGATGCCAAGGATGATTGGGAGGCTGCTCACACCATTGCTCAAAGCCGGGAAGGTACACAGGCCTATGATCGGCTTCATGCGTACCTCCATCGTAAAGAAGGTGATCGTTTCAATGCCAACTACTGGTATCGTCGGGCAGGTAGTCCGTTTTTCGATGGGTCCCTGGCCGACGAGTGGACCACATTAGTGGAGCAGAATATGTAGCTTCCGTCACTGTGTATACGCTCAAATAAATTTGATTTTATTCAGCGCAAAAAACGTCATTTTTATGAGTAACCATCCGTGTTTAAAACGGGAAATATTGGTTTCTCCGTAGGTGCGGGCGCGATAACGAATCGGAATTTCAACGAACTTAAGATTAAGCTTTGCGGACCCAAAAATAAGGTCGAAGTCGCCGAAGGGATCAAAATCACCGAAATATGACCGGTTAGCAATAAGTCGCTCATAATTCTCTTTTGTTAACACTTTGGTACCACAAAGTGTATCTTTGATACGTTGGTTTAGTATCCAGGAAAAGGCAATCGAAAAAAACTTATTGCCAATCAGATTAAGGGTTCGCATGGCTTCTTTCTCCATGGGGTACACCAGTCGCGTGCCATTAATATATTCGCCCTTCCCGTTAGCAACGGCCTCAAAGAATTTAGGCAGGTCTTCTGGGGGTACGGTCATATCCGCATCCAGGATCATAAGTATGTCTCCGGTGGCTATGCCAAATCCCTTTCTGACGGCATCCCCTTTGCCCTTCCCTTCCTGTTGTACACATTTTATATTTCGTTCCTGAGCGTATTTTTGGGTAATTCTCTGGATTTCAGACCAAGTATCGTCGGTTGAGTTGCCTTCTACAAAAATAAGTTCGGTATGTCGTCCCATGTATGGTGTTCGACGAACGATATCCTCAATATTCCCTTTTTCGTTCCGGGCTGGTACAATCACGCTTACACTATACTCTGACGCAGGTTTTAAATTGTGCATGCTCCGGGCAACTATAAACGTAAATAGGCCTAGTTGATTAAATAAAGGCAAATTTACCACATAGCGGTTCATCAACCAGGAGAAGAGTGGAACATAGCGGGGCATAAGTACTTTTCGACCCGTTCGTACAACGTCTAAAGAAGCTATGTCTAATAGATTAGTAATGTCGCTTTTATCCAGCCAGTTCTGGCGCTGTTCAGGCATTTTGAGTCCTACCTTTTCAGCTAGATTTAAGGCCGGTGTCCAGAGGAAATTCTTATAGGTAATAACGATTCGTGTGCCTGGATGACAAACCGTATGTAATTTGCCAAATACATGTTGTACATCGTCGAATGAGCCAATCGTATCGCTAAGGACGATATAATCGAATGTATCCTCGAGTGTGTCGAGCTGTTTGGCATCCAGGGTATGAAATGTATACTGTGGATAGGCTTGTTGGGCGTAGTCAATCAATTCTGGATTAATATCAATTCCAACACCCCGAGAGGGTAATAGCTTATCAAGGACATAGCCCGTGCCACAACCAATCTCCAGTACTGAGCTTTGCTGTGGAATTGTGTGATGTAGAAAATCGAGCAGACATGTATAATAATATTGGTTTCGTTGAATCCATCGTACGCGTTGAGGGCCATTCATAAGTTACTATGCAGTAATAGTTGGCTGAGGACGATTCCTGTTAGAGGCACTGAATCGTAAATTTATTTAAAACCAGTTATTTTAATGTATGTTTAATTGGGATTTTGCTGCTACTTATGGTGTGAATAGGAGTAGCATATATTTTAAGTTGTCTTGTAGGAGTATATGTATCGTTTAACGTATATAGTTGGGGCTATCCTAATTGGATTTTTCTTTCTTAAAGTAGTACGTTTTCAGACGCTTGGCTACACATTTAATGATATGTATGCCTTTGTGCAGATGTCGCGTAGCTGGATGGATGGCCGACCGTTCATGTACGAGAATATTTGGGGCTACCATCACAAAATCCATAATTATTATACGGTATTACTTTGGGGGCCGCTATGCCGGGCATTTGGTGCATACGGTTTATTTGCTGTTCAGGTAAGTCTGTTACTGATCAGCTATATAGGGGTCACTGAACATCTTTATCGACGTCAGGTAACTCCCTGGATACGTTATGTAGTTGTCCTAGTGATCTTGTTAGGCCCAGTCTCATTCTGGCTTAATGATCACCCTACTATTGGCTGGCATACCGAATTGACTTATTTGCCATTTGCCTTACTGTTTGCGCTGGCGTTACTGGGCAAAAGGAAGCTTTGGGCTGTTATTGCCGGACTAGCCATTGTACTGGTGAAAGAAGATGGAGCGGTACTAGCGGCTTTGATTCATCTGGCCTACGAAGGCCTGCAATTGATACGGAAACGACCTGGCGCATCTTTATGGAATTGGTTGCTACAGGGACGATTTTGGTTGATTGCTGTCGGTTGGGTAGTTATCTTTTTAGTCGGTATGATTTGGGTAGGCTATAAAAACAATTTTGCTGAACCCCGTTTGCAAATTGCCCTTAGTTTGCTGAGCAGGAATATCGGAGAGAGGGCGTTCTGGCGTCAGATGCTAGTACTACTTGGACAGTCTGTACTATTGGTATCGCCGATTGTTGGACTGCTGGGGCTGCTGGTGAGCCGATTGAGAGATCGTTTTACGGGTCGCTTATTTTTGTTGTGGGGCATTGGGGTACTAGTTCTTACGATGCTTAATTTCGTGCAAAGTGTTCACTATTACGATCAGCCCCTATTTTATCTGGTATCCCTTACATGGCCACCCCGATTTGTGTTGCTGTGGGCATTTTCGGTAGCCTTTCTTACCATACTCACCAGTTTGTTTGCCGATCAGATTTTGCCAATTCAACCAGCAACGAGTTGGCTGATAGGAGCGGGTTTATTTATCGTTCAGGTCCCTATACTGTACCTAACTCGCCCTGACTTTCCATCGGTAACAGACTGGGTGCGTACCTTCCGAGGGTACTATTCAAGTGATAAAAATCCGATTTACCTTCAGCCCAGCGATATAACGGTTGTTCAGTGTCTGGCTGATAAACTGCCCCACGACGCTAACGTGTTCGTCTTCGATTTTCTGGTACCCTACTTTCATCGCCAGTATGAAATTTGGCCAACGGGTAAACACTATCGCCCTGCCGATATAGCTTTAATCCCTATAGATGACATGCAGGGACTTCGTAAGTCTTTGCCTATGCATCAGCCTTACCGGGTACTCAAGCTAAAAGGGTACAATTTGTATGTATCGCCTGCGTATGAAGAAACCGTAAAGCAGTGTATGCCTTAAAAAAGGACTACTTATGGAATATAAGGCCCACCTGTTTCTCCCCAACCCCAGGTTGGCATTGGCGCGTCTACTGGCTCACTAACCGATTCTTCTTTTGAATTAATGACCGCCAATCGGGAACCCCATTCCAGATAGCCAACCAGAGCCGAGCGAAACTCCGGATCGTCGGGCAGGCCAACAGTATCCGCGGTATCCAGAATTAACTCAATCCAGCGTTTGCGCTGAACCTCAGTCAAGTGCTTTCCCAGGTGTTTGTGAATCATTTCATAATGGCTACCCTCCTCGCTGCTATATTGGGTTGGTCCACGAAATACTTCGGCGATAAAATGAGCCACGTGCCGGGCATGATCGCTGGACATACCCCGAAAGACGGGTTCCAGGATTGGATCCTGATGAACGCGCTGGTAAAATAAGTCCGTCCAGGCTTCAAAGTTTTCCATACCACCGGCCCATTCATACAAAGTTGGCACGGTTCCTCTGGGTTGAGCTTCCATTCTTGAATCAGTTAAATCAATTGTAAGATAACGCAAAATGAACAAAAAAAAGGCCGCACTCCGAAAAGTGCGACCTGCGTCTGTCGATGAATTGGTAATATCGTTACTCGCTTATTGAGCTAGTTCTTCTTCTGTCAGGATCGTGTTTACATCGGTTAAGTCGAAACCGAATGCATCGGCAACACCTTTATAAACAACTTTCCCTTCTACTACATTCAGGCCTAGTTTAAGGTCTGTATTGTCGCGGCAAGCCTGCTGCCATCCTTTGTTGGCTAATTGCAAGGCGTAGGGAAGGGTTGCATTGGTCAGGGCAAGCGTGCTGGTATAAGGCACTGCACCTGGCATGTTGGCCACACAATAGTGAACAACACCATCAATGATAAACGTTGGATTTTCGTGGGTAGTTGGATGGCAGGTTTCAATACATCCCCCCTGGTCAACAGCCACATCAACCAATACAGTACCAGCCCGCATTTGCTTCAGCATTTCGCGGGTGATCAGGTGAGGAGCCTTGGCACCCGGAATCAACACGGCACCAACAATCAGGTCACAAACCTTGATCATCTCCCGAATATTATACTCGTTTGACATCATGGTCTGTACGTTAGGCGGCATAATGTCCGACAAATAACGCAGCCGGGCCAGACTAACATCCATAATGGTTACGTGAGCACCCAGGCCAGCAGCCATTTTAGCGGCTTGTGTTCCAACAATGCCACCACCCAAAATGAGTACATTGGCTGGTTTTACGCCTGGTACACCGCCGAGCAAAATGCCCCGGCCTTTCAGTGGTTTTTCAAGATATTTAGCGCCTTCCTGAATGGCCATCCGTCCGGCAACTTCCGACATGGGCACCAGCAATGGCAAACTACGGTCGGGGCGTTCAACGGTCTCGTAGGCTAAGCAAACGGCACCTTTGGCCAGCATTGCCCGGGTCAATTCTTCCGACGAGGCAAAGTGGAAATAAGTAAACAGTAATTGGTTTTCTTTGATCAGGTCGTACTCCGAAGCGATAGGCTCCTTGACCTTCATAATCATCTCAGCGATACCATACACCTCTTCGATGGTCGGGAGCATAATAGCGCCGGCTGCAATGTATTCTTCGTCCTCAAAACCGCTACCCTCACCCGCATTAACCTGTATATAAACAACATGACCATGTTTGCGGAGTTCGGTTACACCGGCAGGTGTCAGCGCAACGCGGTTTTCGTTGTTTTTGATTTCTTTGGGAACGCCAATAACCATAAAGCTTAACGTGGTTTGGGAGTTGTTACTTGAGTGGTACAAAGTTAAATTCAGTGTAATTCTTTTCTAGTACTACTTATTTTTTTAGGAAACTAAGTGCATAATTTGTCTATTTGTAGGAAATAGTTCTACAGACAGCCCTTTTTAGGAGGCTATACCGTAAAAATTCCGTTTATGGAGAGTGTTGATACAACAGATCGAAAAATTCTGGACTTATTACAGCAGAACGCCCGTCTGACCATTCAGGAGATTGGTAAGAAAATTAATCTCTCGAAAACGCCCGTTCATGAGCGTATAAAACGACTTGAACGAGACGGCGTCATTGATCGGTACGTAACCATAGTTGACAAGAAAAAACTCGGCAATCTGCTGATGGTATACTGCCAGGTTACGCTCGACCGTCAAACCCGGGATTCATTCACCGCCTTTGAAGTAGATGTTCGTGAACTGCCGGAAGTGCTGGAGTGTAATCGCGTATCGGGCACGTTCGACTATCTGCTGAAAATCGTTAGTCGGGATATGGACACCTACAATCATTTCTATCAGGAACAGCTTTCGGTTATTCCTGGTACCTTACATATCAGTAGCTTCTTCGTCATGTCTGAAATAAAAAATTCGACGGTGGTGCCGATGTAAGTCAAACGTGGGCAGAGGCTGGGTGAAATTGACACGACGTAACTAAGGTTGATCAGGCGGTAAAACACGATTTTATGTGGTGGATGTATGCATTGCTTTCCGCGCTTTTTGCCGCTCTAACAGCGATACTGGCTAAAATTGGCATAAAAGGCGTAAATACGGATTTGGCAACTGCCATTCGTACCGTTGTGATCCTGTTTGTGGCCTGGGGAATTGTGTTTTTTCGCGGAGGGATTGAATCACTGCCAGCCTTGACTCGACAAAACTGGATTTTTCTGATTCTATCGGGTGTAGCAACCGGCTTGTCCTGGATCTTTTACTTTAAGGCGCTACAACTTGGCAAGGTATCGCAGGTAGCCCCGGTCGATAAACTGAGCGTGGCGATCGCGATACTTCTGTCCGTCCTTATACTGGGAGAAGTACTGACCTGGAAAGCAGCTATAGGGGCAGCTCTGATTATTGCCGGTACACTGGTATTGATTTTATAACATCATGAAACACTTGTGTTTGGCTCCCTAAAGGCTAAACAAGTGTAGCTACTATGTTAAAAATGGCCCATTTTTGACTTTCAATATTGGATGTTTAGCCAATGAAACCAATGCACACCTGGCCTGATACGTGTATCCAGCAGTTACTCAGTATTGAGTTGCCAATTTTACTGGCGCCAATGGCCGGGGCGGGTGCATCCGATCTGGCCATTGCTGAAGCCGGTGGCCTTAGGTCGCTTCCCTGCGCCATAGAGTAGTATCGGCTGAAATTGCGGTTTACTAACCAGTTACGTACAATCTATTCCTTCCTGTGTTTTATGAACTTGTCATCGTCGTTTTGTTTGATTCTGATTAGTACCACGCTGGCTGCTCACGCTCAAAGCTGGCAACCCGTAACCACTCAAAATACCTGTTCTACCCGTCATGAAAATGCGGCTGCCCTCATTGGCGACAGTCTCTATGCGGTGGGCGGCCGGGGTATTAAACCCTTAGAAGCACTTAATCTAAAAACGCTGCTTTGGCAGACATTACCTACGCCCCCGCTGGAAATGAATCACTTTCAGGCCATCAACTACAATGGTGAACTTTATGTGATGGGCGCATTTCGGGGGCAATACCCGCACGAAACGCCAATTCCGAACATATACATTTACAGCCCGAAACAGGGGGCCTGGCGAATGGGGCCAGAAATCCCGAAAGAGCGGCTACGAGGTTCGGCAGGGGTAGTGGTGTATAAAAACAAAATATATATGGCCTGCGGAATTATCGACGGTCATTACGATGGGCATGTGGCCTGGCTGGATGAATATGATCCGAAAACGAATACCTGGAAACGATTACCCGATGCCCCCCGCACCCGAGACCATATTAGTGCAGCTGTTGTCGATGATAAATTGTATCTGGCGGGTGGTCGTAACTCAACGGCGCGGATCAACAAAGTGCTGGAAACAACCATTGCCGAAGTGGACGTCTACGATTTCAAAACCGGGAAATGGAGTACGTTGCCCGCCACTTCCAATATTCCAACCCAACGGGCTGGTAGTACAGCCGTAACCCAAGGGGGTAAAGTTTGGGTTATCGGGGGAGAAACCGTACAACTTCTGGCACATAACGAAGCCGAAGCACTTGATCCCAAAACAAATCAGTGGACAAAAGGGCCAACATTGAAACAAGGGCGGCATGGTACCCAGGCAGTAGTCTACAAAGGACAAATTTATATCGTGGCTGGGTCAGCTAATCATGGCGGAGGCCCTGAGTTGAACACGGTTGAAGTGATGAAATAGCTAATTGCACGCCGATGACGCAGATACAGCGGATTGCCGCAGTTATAATTGATACTGAAACTGCGATAGCCGCTGTATCTGCGTGCCAATTTTTAAATTTCACTTCCTAATGAAACAATTACTACGTGTACTATTAATTTGCCTGAGCGTACAATCGGCTGCAACAGCCCAGACTCAAAAATCAGCAGTCCACCAGGAGTGGGTGCAGCTTTTCAATGGAAAAGATCTCAAGAATTGGGACATTAAAATTGCCGGTCTACCCCTGAATGATAATTACAAAAACACCTTTCGGGTTGAGAACGGGATTCTGCGCATTGCCTATGATCAGTACAAAACCTTCGATGGTAAATACGGGCACATGTACTACAACAAGCCCTATTCATATTATCGGGTGCGGTTTACGTATCGATTTGTGGGCAACCAAACGCCCGGTGGAGATACCTGGAATGTGCGAAATAGTGGCGTAATGGTGCACTCGCAATCGGCGGCAAGTTGTTCAATTGGGCAGACATTTCCTGTTTCGCTTGAACTGCAATTGCTGGGTGGGCTAGGCAAAGGGCCGCGTCATACGGGGAACCTGTGCACGCCCGGTACTCAGGTATACATGAGTGGTAAACTCAAGCCCGAACATTGCATTGATTCAGACTCTAAAACCTACGATGGTGACCAATGGGTAACCGCCGAAGCCATTGTATTAGGCGATTCTATTGTTCATCATATCGTGGAGGGAGATACCGTACTCACTTACGAGCGACCTGAAGTAGGAGGGGGCTTCGTAAATGAAGGACACGATTGGAAAATAGCCCACATCGATAACGCCGACTATTGGATTAGTCGGGCCAATACACCCCTTGGCGAGGGTTATATTGCCTTGCAGGCCGAGAGCCATGCTATTGATTTTAAGAAGGTAGAAGTGCTTGATTTAAAAGGTTGCACTGATCCTAAGGCGCTGAATTATAAGTCGTACTTTGTAAAATCAGATAATACACAGTGTAGGTATAAGAAGCAGTAAATGAAAAAAAATATGGTGTCTATCTACGAAAAAATTAAACGACAACCTTGAATGAAGCGAGTAACCGCCATTGACGTAACACGCGGTTTGGTGATGGTGATCATGGCCCTGGACCATGTTCGAGATCTGCTCCATACGTCCGCACTAACCCAAAACCCTACTGATCTAGCAACCACGACGCCAGCTATTTTTCTGACCCGATGGATTACGCATTTGTGCGCACCGACCTTTGTGTTTTTGTCGGGTACCTCAGCCTATCTGTCACTCAGAAAACGGAATGATGGATCGGCCCGGCAGTTTTTACGGAAGCGAGGACTGGTGTTACTGCTACTCGAACTTACGATTATCAATTTCGCTTTTTGGTTCGATATTCATTTTCATTCCCTCATGCTACAGGTTATCTACGCCATTGGGGGCGGGTTGATCATCCTCTCGTGGGTAGCCAAATTGCCTGTTAAATGGATCGCGATTATCGGATTGGTCATTGTGTTTGGGCATAATATTCTGCAACTCGTGCCAACATTTGCCGACCCAGCCACTCGTTTGGGTTGGGCGTTATTTTTCCGAACTGATTTTTTTTCAGTTGGCCCTTCGTTTGCCCTTTTGGTGGGCTATCCATTGATTCCCTGGCTGGGTATTATGCTCGTTGGCTTTGCCTGCGGGTCATTGATGGAGCAACCTATTGACGATCGAAAACCACTCTTATTCCGCATCGGTTTGGGGGCATTGGTTTTGTTTGTGCTCCTGCGCTTCCTGAACCTCTACGGTGACCCGGCCCCTTGGGCTGCCCAGAAAGATGGCTTGTTTACCTTTCTGTCCTTCATGAACGTGACCAAATACCCACCATCACTGCTGTATGACTTGGCGACGCTTGGGTTGATGCTGGTATTTTTTTCAGTAATAGATGGAGTAAGCAACACCTTCACCCGATGGATGACGGTATATGGCAAAGTGCCTATGTTCTACTATATTTTGCACTGGTACCTGGTGCATATATCCATGCTCGTCATGAGTTTCCTGCAAGGCTATTCATTTGCCGATATACCCTCTGGACCACTGAATTTTGGCCGTCCCGAGGGAGCAGGCATCTCACTGGGTGGCGTGTATGCTGTTTGGTTTGGTCTGGTGCTTCTGTTATACCCAGCGTGTAAGTGGTATGGCCGTTATAAAGCCGAACACCCCGAAATAGGCTGGCTTCGGTACGTATGATGGGTTGATAATCAGTAGTTTGTATTAACGTAAAATAGGTTGGGACCATGTTAAATCGATTTGCGAATCAGGTAGCTATAGTAACAGGCGGTGCTGAAGGTATTGGTAGAGCAATTGCGAAACGAATTGCATCTGAAGGAGCTACAGTTGCTTTATTCGATATAAACCATGTTCAACTCGAGCGGACTGTGGCTGATTTCACCAAACAGGGATTCGCGGTAACGGGCCACGTTGTCGATATTTCGCATGAAAGTTCGGTTGAACAAGCTATTCAAACCGTAGTTGACACCTTGGGACGGTTAGACGTTATTGTCAATTCGGCGGGTATTGTGGGGCCAACCAGTACTAAAATCACAGACTATTCGGTGGCCGATTATGACCGGGTATACCATACTAATTTGCGGGGCGCTTTCTTGATGTCAAAGTATGGGATTAAGGTTATGGAAAAGAGCAATTATGGCCGTATTCTGCATTTAGCCTCTATTGCCGGGAAAGAAGGGAATCCATTTATGACAGGCTATTCATCAATGAAAGCGGGCGTCATTGGACTTGTGAAAGGCATTGGAAAAGAGTATGCCGAAACAGGAATCACCGTGAACGGTTTGGCACCCGCGGTAATTAAAACGGCTATGAACGAGAATACTGCACCCGAACAGTTAGCCTATATGACGGCCAAGATACCCATGAAACGGTTGGGTACCGTAGAGGAAGTAGCCGCCATGGCTGCCTGGATTGTATCGGAAGAGGCTAGTTTTACCACTGGCTTTATCTTCGATTTATCGGGTGGGCGAGCTACGTATTAAAAAATTGTAGCCTTCTATTCATAAATCGAATTGCGTCACTCGCGCTCTCTAAACCGGCATTCCGCCGGTTTCTTTTTTGTCGCTTAGTGGGAATCAGTAGTTTTGTTTGTAAACCTAATGTACCGTGCTATGTCCTATAACCTAACGACTTCGCAAAAATGGCAACTCGCCCTGAGCGTGTTCGTTATTTACTGGCCCATCCGATTGTACGTCAACGGTGCGACCTTTGAATGGCTGTTTTCAGGGCGTAACGTCCCGTTCTGGGTCTTCGAAATTATCCTGATAATCCTGTTTTTATACGTCTGGATTATCGTAACGGAATGGCTGCAACAGCGGTTCGTTAGCCGATTCGGAGATGGTTTTTTTATTGAATTCAAGATTCCTGCTCAAATTGCTACCTTATTGATTGCCAGTGCACTAGCGCTCGTGTTTAACATGGGATTTACCATGCTATGGCATGGTTTAGACGATGTGCTGGCCCAACGATTAGGATTTTATCAGGAACAGGAAACCCGGCAACCACGGCCTCAGGGACCACCCCGCTCAGCCGAAGATCGGCGTAGAAGTCGCGAACAGCGCAGACGGGTCAACAACGGTCTGACAGTGATGTCCATGATATCGGCCTTTTATCTGGCTGCCAACCGACGGGCCAACCGAAGGCTGGAGGATGTACAGGTACGCGCTGAACGATTGGAAAAAGAGAACGTGCAGGCCCAGTTTGCGGCCCTCAAAAGCCAGGTAAACCCGCATTTTCTGTTTAATAGCCTGAGTATATTGTCGTCACTGGTTCATGCTGATGCTGACTTATCCGAAAAATTCATCGACCAGCTATCGAGGGCGTACCGCTATATTCTGGAGCAGAAAGATAATGAGCGAGTCTTGCTTAAAACCGAACTTGAGTTTATTCAGGCGTATCGCTTTTTATTGAATATTCGCTTCGAAAATAAGTTCGACGTACTAATTAATGTGCCTGAGGCCGACCAGACCCGGTACAGTATTGCACCACTAACCTTACAACTTTTGGTGGAAAATGCGGTGAAACACAACCGAATGTCGGCAAAAGAACCCCTGAAGGTTCATATTAAACTCGATGCCGACTGTCTGGTTGTTGAGAACAATCTGCAAACTCGCCCTAAGTCAGAGAACTCAACTGGCGTGGGATTGGAAAATATCATTACACGGTATGCGCTCCTTACCGATCAGCCTGTATGGGTTGGCGAAAGCGATGGCCTTTTTGTCGTGAAGATTCCATTATTAGTGTCGTGAGTAGACTGAGTGAACTAAGTGTAGTAAGATCAGCTATATAACCCGGTTTACTTCACGAATTAACTTACTCCACCCACTTTACTTAGTTTACTAAGAATATGAACGTAGTCATTATCGAAGACGAAAACCTGACGGCCAAACGGCTCGAAAGTTTACTTCATAAATATGATCCGACCATTACAGTACTGGCCCGGATTCCATCAGTAGCCGAAGCGGTGACGTGGTTTAGTGAATCAGACCAGCCTGTTGATCTGATCTTTATGGACATTCACCTGGAAGATGATCTGGGCTTCCGCATTTTCGAGCAAACGCAGGTTACTACGCCAGTAATCTTTACTACAGCCTATGACGAGTACATGATTCAGGCGTTTAAGGTCAATAGTATCGACTATCTGCTGAAACCTATCAATTACGATGAGTTAGTGGCGGCTATCAAAAAATTCAAAGCGCTTAAGAAGCAGTTCGGGCAGAATACATCCTCATCGCACGACATTGAAACCCTGCTTAACCTGATTGGCAAATCGAAGCAGACGGATTATAAAGACCGATTTATGATTACAGTCGGCACAAAAATTCGTAGCATCGAAACCACTGATGTCGCTTACTTTTATCTGGAAGAAAAGGTCGTTTTTTTGGTAACCAAAGACGGGTTGACCTTACCTGTTGATTACAGTTTAGATAAGCTAACCCAACTATTAAATCCCCGTCAATTTTTCCGAATCAGCCGCCAGTTTTTGATATCACTGCCCGCCATCCAAACCATTCACACCTTCTCGGCCGGTAAACTTAAGCTGGATTTGCAACCCAAATCACGCCAGGAAGTCTTCGTTAGTGGCGACCGTATGACCGAGTTCAAAGAATGGCTGGGGAAGTAGATGAATTTTTTGACCCGCTCAAATACTGTAAATCTTAACCCGTATTTTATATTTACAATAGTTGAGGTGAGCAATTTCCTGCAAAATACCTTCTGGAGCTAACTGCCGACAGGCCAACTAGAGACCTTGTTGGCTCTTGCCACTTAGAGAAAATCACTCATTGCGTGAACGATAATGCAAAACTAAAAATGGCTGATAACCTGCCAGTTATAGTTCCGCTATGTTGCGTATAATAGCATGTTGGGTGAACCAAACATGATGGGAGTCAAAGGCGGGTTATCGGCGACAGGGTTCACGGCTCAACATGTGAGCTTTAGGCTCGTTGGCCGGGTTGCGGTTGACAAGCATAAAGCCTGAGTTAGTCAACTTTGGCAAGCGTAGGTGGGTTGCGGTCGACAGGCCAACCGCCCCAGCATTTAAGCTTGGGTAAAAGCTACAATAGAGGGCTAAATTAATGCCAAGGTTGTTGTAATATTGTGTTATACGCTACAATAGAATGAAAACACTGACTGTCAACGATAAGGACTACGCCAAAGCTCTAAAGCTGTTGATTGAAAACGGCATTCAAACTGAGCCAGAACCCGAAGTTATGATTCCACTTCTGCGCAAGAGTAACGCTAAATCTGGCGAGACTCCTGCCGCTTTCGGTGGTATTTGGGCTAGTGATGAACGTACTATGGCATCAATCCGGGCGAAAGCATAGCCAAAAAGAAGATAATCCTGTGCGATTCTAACGTATTATTTGACTATTTCCGAGGAGTTCCCTTGATGGTTCAGGAATTGGATGAGCTTGGTTTTGACCGTCTGTTTCTGAGTGTAATTTCAGAAGCGGAAATGTATGTGGGTATGAAACGTAGCGAAAAACGTAAAACGGTCGAAACTATCAACAAGTTTAACGTGATTGGTTTGGACGCTGAAATCTCGCGTCGACTACTCAATCTGACTTGGGAGCATTAAACGACCGGGCATAGCCGACATGATTATCGCAGCAACCGCGTTAACCTATCCGGTTGAATTGTTCACCTTTAACAAAAAAGATTTCGATTTTGTGGAGGGCATCACTTTTTACCGTCCTAAGTACAAACATCAATACGGCCCTGAATCTGCGTAAATCAGCTCTCCGGAGACAGGACGCTCGTCCCGAAGTCAAGATTCGACAGCCCAACCTTCCATATGTGTAAAGGCTCCTGTGCCCACCATCATCCCTTGTGGATGTTGGGTGCAACCAATAGCCAGTGCTTGCATGTCAGCGTTTAGGGGACAGTTTGAACCTCCTGGTTAGGCAGCTTTGGGCCTTACATTCAAAAGGTGCATGGTAATAAGAACTCCTTTGAAATTCTACTAAAATCAGTTCATTGAGAGCCCTTCAATAAAGCCGGTTTGGATAAAAGTTACAGATAGATCACTTGAGATAATAAGGTTTTGTTAGTCATTTTCGACAACTTGCTCTCTCATGTTTACTTGAGCCTATAAGCATTCTTCTCATCACAAGATTATTTTCTGATTTAAGCCGTGGAGAGAAATACGACTATTAAATTGCCCTCCGGGCGAGTTGGGGCCTTTTTAAAGCGCCTTCAGCAGTTAGCCTGGTTCGAATTATTCGAAAAGTGGTTTGGTGTTGGTGTAAAATTGTTGTGGATTACCCTCTTTATCGCGTTTAGCGTTTACCTCAAAAGAGAGTACAGGAGAAATATTTTCTACGTACAGGATTTTAAAGTGCCTCCCGCCTGGATAGAGCAGGGGTACAGCGGAGAGGTTGTTAAACAAGCCATTCTGGATGAGATTGACACCATTATGAATGGTGTGTATGCCAGTGGTAACTCAATGAGTGGCAGTAATGAGGACAACACCGAATTGTTAAATGAGCTTACCGTTGAGGGGTTTAATCTCAGAGCTGTCACCAAATCTATTCTGGCCCTCTTAGGCAAGAAAGATAAAAGCATCGGTGGCTACGTCACGCTCAGTGACTCTACCCAAACTGTAGCGATCCAGGTTACAAACGAGATTACACAGCAATTGTCCATCAAACGAAATGAACCAGCCCAATACCTAATTCATAAAGCTGCTATGGAAATTATGAAGGTGCGATCGCCAAAAGCCTTGATTTACTATTATATGGTAAAGAAAGATACCGACATGGTGAATAAGGTATACAGTTATCTGAAAAAACGCCGAGGGTTGATGGACGATTATTATTTCTACATGACCTCGGCTGCCGTTGCCTTAAATAGCCTGGATTATGAGGAAGCAATGGCCTGGTCGGATAGTGCGGCAAAGAAGTTTCCGAATGATAAATTAACATATTACATCCAGGCCGAAATCTATATGACCCGGATTTACAACGCCAAAGCCGATTCCGCGACCACCCGAACCTACAAACGGTTATTCGTCGAGAATATGCGTAAAGTCAGCGAGCCGGGCCTATCCGACCAGACTGACAATCTGGCTCAGACAGCCAATCAGTATTTACTTGGGTTCTATGCCCGGGAAAATGATTTAAAATCTTTTTCCGGCCTCGTAGAGCGAACCCATATGGAACAGACGCTGAATGCACCCCTGAACAACGCCCTGGCGTATGCTTACATGAGTCAGAAGAAGTATAAGAAAGCAGAAGAAGCCCTGCACAAAGCCGTTTCTCAGGCGGGCCATGTTGGCGACTATTGGGACTCACTGGCTGAATTATACAGCATACAGGGCAAAGATTCATTGGCCGTTGTAAGTCTGGTAAAGGCGTTAAAATCCCCGCAAAAATCAGAAGCGGTATCAGCGAAGGCGTATCAGACAGATACTCGCTGGCAGCGATTACGAAAGCGGCCGGATTTTCAGCAGGCAGTTCACCTTTGATAGGTAGATTGTCGGGCGACAGGCCAAATTGGAGTGCGAGAAACGCACCCAAAGTTTTAGATTTTTCTTACCGTAATCATTAGTATGTTTTCAAGTAAAAACTACTCTAAAATGACACATGACGAATTAGTGTCAGAAGAGAAGAAAATGCAATCACAAAAAATTCCATTTGCTGTGTTTATCGGTCTTATAGTTGGTATTGCTGTTTGGTCGGCGACACATAAAGGTGGATTTTTCCTGACTATTGGTTTACTGATTTTTGCTACTCTGATGGGCTCCAGATATTCAAAAAACCTGAAGAGCATCCAAGCAGAAATAAGTCGTAGGGATACCGTTCGTTGATTCGATCTGCGTGTCTCAACTAGTACAAAATCATTAGCTGACTGTTACACGGTTCGTTATTCGGCAGATACAGTAGCCATTTGACAGAATAATATTCTTCATACTCAGTTTGGCGGACAGTCATTCGACAACTTAAATACTGCAAAATTTATCTGCTCCACCTAGCTGGATTTGGGCTCTTATCTCTTTTGCTACTTATTGTTCAACCGTTTTTATCAACCCTCATGACCGAATATCAAACACCCAAAGATCGTGCGTATACGAACACCTTACTGAATGCGGCTCCCAAAGAGGCAGCTGCCTTCATGAACCTTAAACATACCGCCGAACGAACCGATGGGGTCATTCCCATTAAGTATCGGGAGTTAATGTCGGTGGCTGTAGCCTTAACGACCCAGTGTGCCTATTGTATTGAATCCCACATCAACAATGCCGTACAGGCGGGTGCTACGAGAGAAGAGATTGCCGAAACGGTCTTTATCGCAGCCGCGCTCCGGGCGGGCGGAGCGGTGGGAACTGGCCTGCTGGCGATGCGTCTTTTTGAGGAAGCTAGCCCGGCCAGCAAATAAGCAAATCGATTTCTAATGTATCAAACGCCTGCTTAGATACGGACTGAAATGAGCTATGTGGCTGTTTGGCAGTGTTTTATAAAAAATAACCCTTTCCCTGGAACTATACTCTTACTGAACCTTTACCTGCCGCTGCCGGATGCAAGCGGCCCCATACAGGGCTTGACGAAAGATAATGGCGATACAACATATCGCCATTATCTTTCGTGTACTTGTTAATCGTCACTCTCATCTTGCGGCTTTCCTTTTGTTGGCTGTTCCTGCTCTCTGTCAAGCGCTTTCTCTGCTTCGGTTTGCTCTCGTGAGAGTTCACGGAAAAGGTCTTGCTGCTGCTGTTCAAGATCTTTCTGTTCTGCCCGTCTTGTTTCTTCTAGTTCATTATTGTCAGACATACCTATAGATTTTTAATACCCATTTGAATAAATTAAAACAAGTTAATGTATTTCTAGTGGGATAAGTGATAAAATTCCAACGTGTTGTCTAGCTCAGATTTTGGCTAGGGATTACAAGCAGAAAGTCAACATCGTGAACTTACCTCTTGCAGGTTGTAACGTATTATTCAGCGCCGAAGTAGAAATTGAAATTTTGTCTCTACGCCTTGATCATTAATCGTTCCTGGAGTCCACCGGGGCATTGAAGCGCCCACCCGTGCCACTTCTTTTTTCAACGTTGGATCAGCGTCATAGGTTGGGATTAGCTCAATGACTTTACCCGTTCCATCAAGGGTAGCCGTTAGCCAAGTCTTCCGACCTATTTTAATGGAGCTTTCGGCTTCTTCTAGCTGAGTAAGGACAAATGCATTTAATTTATCTTCCCCACCTGGGAAAGAAGGTGGAGACTGCGTTTTAATGGAGATAGGGCCTGTGGTATTAAAGGTAATAAGTGGCTTCCCGCCATTAATTCCACTCTGAGCGCATAAATCTGGACCTGTAGCTGACAAAAATAAAATAGCCAGAAAAATGAGCCGGGATAAGTTTGAAAGAGTCTTCATGGTCTTTTTTCGTGAAGATGCAACGAGAGATGAATTGGTTGCACACCAGCGCAAAATCTTACTCCAAGCGTGTTAAGAATACTGAAAATGTACTAGTTAAGGTGCAGGCCCCAACGGACAGTTTACGGCCCAACAAGTTAAGTGGCTGGGGAAGTAAAGTAGTTCGACCCATAAGCCGTACCTTTGTCAGATGGATAATACCGAAAAGCCTCGCCGACAACGCGGTCAACGTACCGATAGTAAATTCACTGTATCGGAGCCCGCCCAACTGATGGCGTTTTTGATTGAACAACTTCCCCACAAAAACCGGAATAATATCAAGTCGCTACTAAGTAACAAGCAGATTCTGATTGACGGTAAAGTATATACACAGTTTAATCACCCGCTTCGGGAGGGGCAGGTTGTAACGGTTGCCGCCAACCGGGCACCCCAAACAACTCAATATCGGGGACTGACCATTCTCTACGAAGACCCAAGTATTATTGTCATTAACAAGCAGGCTGGTCTGCTTTCTATGGCTACCAATAAAGAGCGGGATCGGACAGCGTATGGTATTCTGAGCGACTACCTTAAGAAAGAGAATCCCACTAACAAAATATTTATCATTCACCGACTCGACCGTGAGACATCGGGTGTAATGATGTTCGCCAAGAGTGAGAAGGTTCAGCGCCTGATGCAGGAGTCCTGGAATGCTACCACCAAGGAGCGGACGTATGTCGCGCTGGTTGAAGGGATACCGGAACCGCCAACAGGAACGATAACCTCTTTTCTACGCGAAAGCAAGGCCCTGATTGTGTATTCGAGCCAAAACCCGGATAACGGACAACTGTCGATCACAAATTACAACGTGATTAAAGCGAATAATGGTTTCGCCTTGGTAGAGCTTGAGCTGGAAACGGGCCGCAAGAACCAGATTCGGGTGCACATGCAGGACATTGGCCATCCAGTTGTTGGCGACGCCAAGTATGGAGCGACAACGAACCCAATCGGGCGACTAGGTCTGCATGCCGAAGTGCTTGCATTTGAACACCCAATCACGGGAGAATCCATGCGATTCGATGCGCCCGTGCCGAAAATATTTCTGAGTGCATTGAAGGAAAGGAATGAGGAATAAAAAGGGTTTAACCACAGAGAATAGAACGTTAATTTTAGAAAACGAATGGTGCATCTCCACGTATTTTGTCCTTTGTTTTCTCTGTTCTAGCCTTCGTTTCTCTGTGTTTTAACCCTTATTCATTACTTCACAATACGATATTTGAGCAATACCCAAATTGCTTCTATGCCATCCATCCAGGAAATCTTTTTGCCTTCGGCAATGGATCGGGGATAATAACTTATGGGGAGTTCTTTAATCCGGATACCCCGCTTAGCTACTTTAGCCGTTACTTCGGGGCAAAACTCAAAGCGGGTACAGTCAAGGGGAATAGACCGCAGAAAATGGGCATCAAATACTTTATAGCAGGTTGGCTCATCGGTAAGCCGTTGATTGAAAAGAATATTGGTCAATAAGGTAACGACCTGCCCACCTACGTAGAAACTATAATACGAATGGCGATTTTCGGGTCTCAGGAAGCGCGATCCGTACACAACTTTCTCCTTGCCTTCAACAATAGGCTTGACTAACTCCAGATAATCCTGTGGTTCATACTCTAAATCGGCATCCTGAACAATGGCGATATCGCCCTTCATGTGCTGAATGGCTGTGCGAATGGCGGCTCCTTTCCCCTGATTGTGCTCGTGTAAAATAACCTGAATATTTGGCGTGGATTTATAGGTGGCCAATCGCTCGCGGGTGCCATCCGTTGACCCATCGTCAACAATGATTATTTCTTTCGTTAACGGAACAGCTTGAACTTTCTCGATGAGGGTATCAATATTGTTAATCTCATTGTAAGCAGGAATCAGAACAGATAGCAGCATAAAGCAAATATAAGCGAAAACGACGGGTTTACTTTCTCCGCCAGTAGGGCAATGGGAAGTGGGGGTTTTGAACTTTAACAAAGTGTTTTTCCAGGCCCGCACGCAATTGTTGGATGGCATATGCGTTGGCGGGTTCTTGAAGCGCGGTACTGTCGTCGATCAGGCTGGACCGATTTCCGAAAATAACAAGCTTAAGACTAGTATCCGCTAACGCCCGGCCGTATGTATCGGGATGTGATTTTATGTAGTGCGTTGTCTGCATTTCCGTAAAAATAAACGGCACATTCGGCTCACGATCAGATAGATAATATAAAGCCAATGCATTGTCAAAAAACAGAACATGGCCCGTTTGGCCAACTTGCTCCCGAATAAAAGCACCAGCTTGCTCTTCGTCCTGATAGTTCTTGATCGTAAAAAAACGCTGGACAGTAGCAGGTCGATACAACAATATACTGACGAGTAGAAGCAGAGCAACTACACCTGCACCCCAAAGCGCCATCCGGTAAGAAACCTTCTGATGACGAGCCTCATATTGAGCCAGCCATTGATCGGCAAGGAAGCCAAGGTGGATCACAAAAAAAACGGCAGCCTGAAAAAAGTAATGGCTAGCCTGTGTTTTTAACATAGTGACGCAGGAAAAGCTCGCTACTAATAACGCCAGCCATAAAGCCGGTGTCTGCTGATAGATGGTTCGATAAGGCTGTTGAAACACAACAAAAAACGACACCAAGAGCAGGAGTAACAACCAACTCAGTTTGATTAAAAACTTAGTCAGAAACAATGTATGAGACGGATAGCCGCCGAAGGGATAAATATAGGTCCACTCCAGGTGAGCATCTAACCGATTCGTCGTGTAGAAATAGAACATCGACAAGAGCAATGGGGCTACAAATCCTGCCAGTACCAGCATGCCACGGCCAACCATAGGCCAGAAGGTTAATCGGCCCGTCAGCCATAAAAGCAGGATGAACGCGCCAAATCCTACCACATAGAAAGCGGCTACGCTTTTGAAACACATGGCTATTCCCAGCAAAATGCCCGCGCCAAACCAACGCCAGTTCGGTTTGCCATTATTCCCAACTGCTAGTGTAAACGCATTCAAACCAAAAATGGCAATCCAGCTTTCAGGCTCCAGGAAATTCATTTCCATGAAAAAACAGCAGGTGGCTGTCAGGGCAACGGTCAGGAAAGCCGCTCGTTCGCCAAACAGTCGGGCTGCCCGCCAGGAGGAGACTAGTACACCTGTAGCCAATAAGGTTATCAGCGCTGAAACGCTAACGTGGTTATAGCCACCAAGCAGATTCAGCAAAACGTTTGTGGAAGAATAGAGGAGGTATGATTTGGAGGGAATAAAGTCGTATAAATTATAGCCTTCGTTCAGAGTACGAGCAAGAATTAAGTATTCATAGGCATCATACCCATAGCCAGAATTGTAGGCAAAAAGAAAAAAAATAGGGCAGAATAAAACTAAGAATAAACGAAATCGTGTCATAAAACTCCTTACCGACTTAAATCAAGTTACGGATTAATCGACAAATGTACTGGTTTACGAACTAGTCACCACGCTCAGGAAAGCCTTTTTATTGACCGTTTGCTCAGTTATTAGACATATAAATCAGCTGTCAAACGAGTGGTTAGTACTATCCGAAATTAGGTAATTCCTGTTGTTGATTGAAATGACGCGCCTTTCATTTGCGCCTTTACCTTCTGGCGCAGGTAGGCTTAGTAGCCTGTCCTATAAACGTTTTTGACTGTGAGGAGTTCTAGTGGTAACCAGCAGAGCTTTTCTTCGCAGGTCTAATTTTTGTATTCAACACCTAAAAACGGGCATTCCGCCAGATTGATTTTCTGAAGCAACCAGGTAACTGCACCTTTGGCGCATCAATCACGAATCACATGAAAACGCTGTTACTTTCTTTACTCATCGTTAGTGCAACAACCTCGTTTGCCCAAGTGGCTACGCCATCTACTGCTCCTCCTGGCAGCACAACGGCAACGACACAACCGAGCACTCCACCCAGCAGTTTAACTGTTCCTGCCACAACAGTACCAGACCCCTTTGAAACGACTAAACCTGCCAGTACGACTCCCGATACGTTCACCGCTCCGGCTGGCTCTAGACCCAGTATGATCAATGGACCAACGGGTATACCCCCTCAAGCAGGGGCTACCCCGTCGGAAGCAGATCCAATTGCCCGTGGTAATGGTAAAGTAAGTGGCGTACTGATGGACTCAACAACCAACAAACCCGTTGAATTTGCGACCATCGCCCTGTTAAATATAGCTACCAACAAACCCATTGACGGTACCACTGCCGATGCAAAAGGGCAATTTACCATTGGCCGTTTAGCTCCTGGTAAGTACCGGCTTCTGTATTCGTTCATCGGTTATAAAGACAAGCGAAGCAACCTGATTACCATTGATAAAGGCAGTGTTGTAAACCTTGGTACAATTAAACTCGCAGCCGATGTTCGAACGCTTAATGAAGTAAATGTGGTTGGGCAGGCTGCCATGATTGAAGAAAAAGTAGACCGGATGGTTTACAATGCCGATAAGGACCTTACCGCAAAAGGAGGAGATGCTGGTGATATTCTACGTAAAGTCCCCATGCTCTCTGTCGATCTGGATGGGAATGTTAGTCTGCGTGGAAGTAGTAACGTTCGGGTGTTAATCAATAATAAACCTTCTACTATTGTTGCTAGTAGCGTTGCTGATGCCTTAAAGCAGATTCCGGCAGACATGATTAAGACGGTAGAGGTAATTACCTCACCATCCGCTAAATATGATGCAGAAGGTTCAGCCGGTATCATCAATATCGTGACCAAGAAAACGACCTTACAGGGTATGACGCTCGATATTAACGGGGGCGCAGGCAACCGGGGAGCCAATCTGGGTATAAATGGTAACTACCGCACTGGTAAAATGGGCTTTTCGCTCGGAGGCTTTGGACGTGCAGAATATAATGTCAAAGGTTCATTCCTGAACGATCAGACAACCCGGAGCTATGACCTAGCTTCTAATACGTATTCGGCCACTACACGAACGGTGCAAACGGCGAACACACTGAATCAGCGTATTTTTGGTAACTACCAGTTAGGCTGGGATTACGATATCGACAAACGGACTTCGCTGACAGCCAATATCCGGTATGGAGCCAGAAATGGCTTGAGCACCCAGAATAATTTGCTGACAACGATAACCAGCCCAAATAGTTACTTCCCTATTGTGAGTAATCGTAATGTAGATACCAAAGACCTGTCGGGTACGGTAGATGCTAACGTGACATACACCAAAATTTATAAACCTCAGCAGGAGTTCAGTATTCTGGCACTCTATAGCCGAAATAACCGGACCAATAGCTTTGTCGCTGATATCATGGGTGGTACTGATTTTCAGACGATCACCTCGCGCCAAAAGAATGATAACCCGAGCTACAACCAAGAGTCAACACTCCAGGTCGATTACCAGACACCTATCAAAACCAATCAGCTTCTTGAGTTTGGTGGTAAGGGTATTTTTCGGCAAGTCAATAGCGATTACCAATATTATGTTGCCAATGGTAGCGATGCCCCTTATGTAATTGATACCACCCGCCTGGGAAATGGACTTGACTACAATCAGAACATCGCAGCAACCTACTTGTCTTACACATTGACAACGAAAAGTAAGTTTACGATTAAAGCAGGAGCGCGTTACGAATACACATTCATCAACGCCAAATTCAGCAATGAATCAGCAGGTGCGGCAAACACCATTCCTGACTATGGCAACCTGGTACCGAGCATTAACATCTCGAAAAGCCTTAAAGGCGGTAAAATTATCAAACTTGCCTATAACCGTCGGATTCAACGCCCTGGTATTCAATTCCTGAACCCGAACGTTAACACGGCTAACCCAACCAACATTACCATTGGTAACCCGTATCTGTCGCCCGAATTAACGGACAACATCGAATTTGGTACCAGTGCAAGTGTTAAAGGGTTGTATTTGAATGCAACCGTATTTGCTCGCCGAACAAACAATGAAATTACGGCAGTTCGCGATGTACAGCAATCTTTAATCAATGGTGCTTTACAGCAAGTGATTCGTACCAACTACCTGAACGTTGGCCATCAGGACGCTTATGGTCTGAACCTGTTCGGTAACGGAACCCTGTTTGGGAAACTACAGCTTGGTGGTGGTCTGGATATCTACCATGTTAACCTGACCAATAACAATGCGAATCCAATTTATACAGCCTCTAACTCAGGTTGGGTTCTTGGTGGTCGGATTATGAGCAGCCTGTCACTAAGCAACGGTTGGGGATTCCAGCTCTTCGGCGGTGGCCGGGGCAATCAGGTACAATTGCAGGGTCAACAGAGTGCTATGTATTTCTACAGCCTGGGGATGCGCAAAGAATTTAATAACAAGAAAGCCAGTTTAGGACTAGCTGCTGAGAACATCTTTAATCATCCGTTCAATCAGCATTCTGAGCTCGCTTCGCCTATCCTGACTCAGACAACCCAAACGAGTTACTACAACGCTGGTGTTCGCCTAACGTTTAGCTATAAACTTGGTAAAATGAGCTTCGATTCTCCACAAAAGCGCCGTAAATCAGTTGAAAACGACGATGTTAAAAGTGGCGACAATGGTGGCGACAACGCTGGTCCGCAGCAGCAGACAACGACACCTGCAGCGGGTGGAGGCCGTCCAGGTGGTGGTCGTGGACGTCCATAATTGTTGCTGAATTATTTTATGCAGTATTTAAAAGACGTTGGCCCAGAAGTGAGCCAACGTCTTTTTTTAGACGATCAAATTGGTGATTAGTACTGTCGTTCGCTGGGCCTGTTTGCTTGATGTAAGAGTTTCTTTTTACCAGACGTTTCCGCTCTTTACATTTGCTAAATCACTCACTCTTTTTCTCCTATGAAATCTAAAAATTTAGTTAGCCTTTTTGTTGCAGCAATTTTTCTTGTTTTGGCTACCACTGGTCTGTTGATTTATTTCGGCCAGGGGTCGCACATCGTTGACCATACCCATGCCTGGTTTGGTATACTGTTCTTTGTCGCGGCTGTATTTCATATTGTTAATAACTGGGCGTCGCTGGTAGGTTATACCAAAAACCGTCGGACCGGTAGTATCCAGAAAGAGTTCTTTTTGCCAGCCATTATAGCGGTTGTTTTTGCAGCCGGCATTGGGTTTGATGTCCCCGTTTTTGACAAACTGGCTAATGCAGGTAAAAGCCTGTTTCGGGGTAACAAGCCCCGGCCAGAATCGATGCCACAAGCTAAAGTTGATTCGATAGCGAATGCCGTTGAAACAGCCTTTGCCAGCGCCTATAGTAAAGGCGACACTGCGGCATTAGCGGTTGTTATGCCGACCAAAACAACAACACTAACGCAGGCGGGTACGCTCCTGAGTGGGTCGGATGTTCAGCAGAATCTGCTTAAAAAGACGGCGGCTGAAGTAGTTAAAACTAAAGTTGATAAAGCCGAAGCACTTGATGATCATTTAATTATTGTGCGAGGTACCTCAACAAATACCACTGCAACCTCGCCAACTGTTTACATGCATGTGTTGAAAGAACAAGACAGGAAATGGCAAATTGTAGCTGCTCAGGGAGCCTATCCAACTGTACAATAATACGATAGATGGATTCTGGATTTGTCATTCGGAATGAGGTAGGAACGTATACATACTACGTTCCTATTTTTTTTAAAATTAGTAGACATACTGCAACGGAAATGATTTAGCTTACGTACTGATTATCAGAGGGCAGGCTTCTCGGTTGCCTTAATACTATTATATCTTTCTATTTTACAAGACATTAGCCCGTTTGTCAGTTTTTGTAAAAAGAGCTTCTATTTTTACCTATATAGTAAACTCTATTGACTATTTTTTGCTTACCTACTAGTATGGCAGGAATTTATACGTTGCTTTAATGACTCGATTACTACGAACTGTTTTTCTGTTTAGTTTTTTGCTGGCTGGGTGGTCTTTGTTGGCAACTGCCCAGCAAAAAGTCTATACCATTCGTGGTCGGGTAACCGATAAATCCACTGGGGAAGGTATTCCGTTCGCTAGTATAGCTCTGAAAGGTAAAACGTCGGGTACAACATCTGATGTTGATGGACACTACTCGCTCCAGGTCAGGCAATTGTCCGATTCGTTAGTGGTACTTAGTTTAGGCTATCGAACAGGTTCATACCCAATTCAGTCCCAGGCAACACAAACAATTGATGCACAGTTAATAGCTGCAGCCACGAAACTCCAGGAAGTTAAGGTGTATGCAAAAGGGGGCGATCCAACCTATCGGGTCATGCGTGAAGTTGTTCGTAAGCGAGATCAGTATAACCCCGCACAACTCGTAGCCTATCAATACGATAGCTATACGAAGATTGAAGCGTACATCAACAATTTCGCCCAGAAACGTAAAAACAATAAAGGTCCTGGTCCAATCGGGCGGTTATTGGGCAAACTTCCGGCAATTATTGATGAGAATGGAAAGCCCGCGGTGCCCGTATTTATTTCAGAAACATTCTCTAATTTTTACGCTCGCACCAGTCCCGAGAAAACCAAAGAAGCCGTTCTGAAATCGCACGTGACGGGGGTAGGGGTTTCGGATGGTGGGCTGATTGCCCAATTAACGGGCGCATCATTTCAGCAGTACAATTTTTACCGAAATTCTCTTTACATTCTTCAGAAAGACATTCCGTCGCCCCTGGGTAGCCAGTGGGAAACGGTCTATACCTTCCGGTTAAAAGATACCGTTGCCCTCAATAATGCCATTTGTTTTGCCATTGAATTTACCCCGAAACGGGCTTCTGATTTAGCATTCACCGGAACGGTTCTAATTGATACGCTTCATAGAGCGCTGGCTCATATTGATGCTCGGGTTGATAAACGCGCCAATATCAATTTCGTGGATGAACTGCACATTGAGCAGGATTGGGAAACAACGGCATCAGGTCTTCGGTTTCCGATCCAGACACAGGTGACAATTGATACCGACGAGCCTGCTCCACGCGCACCCGGTGCCTTAATTCGGTTTTTTACCTTCTCTAGTAATATCATCGAGAACAGACCGAAAGAACTCAATTTCTACGACCCAGCCATTGAACTGGCCGATGATTATAAGGAAACGGACACGGCTTTCTGGCAGAGTGTACGACCCAATTCACTCTCTCCGGATGAATTACGGGCCATGCATGTTGTGGATTCGGTACGCAATGTGCCATTTATAAAAGTAGCTGGCGAAATCATTAAGCTGGGCGTAATTGGGTATAAGCCATTGGGTAAATGGAACGTTGATCTGGGGCCAATTTTGGATTCCTATGCCAGTAACACGGTAGAGGGTCACCGGTTTAGACTCGGTTTACGAACCAATACAGGCTTTAGCAAAAAATGGCTCCTGAGCGGCTACGTAGCCTATGGCACGACGGATGAACAGCTAAAATACAGTGCCAATATCGAATACATTCTGAGTCGAAAACCCTGGACGGTCATTGGCGTGAAGCGCAGTTACGATTTGGAGCGGGTTGGCGTATCGACCGATAATATTGGCAATAATTCCCTGTTTGCGGCTTACTCTCGCTTCGGCACCATCCGGCGACCCTATTTCCAGGAGGAAAATCTGGTTTACTTCCGGCGCGAAATGGGCCGGGGTTTTACGCAGACGCTGGCCCTCAGAAACCGTAGTTTTGAACCGCTGTTCCCATTTGCTTTCCAGCCCCAGATGCACGATGACGATCAAACCATCCGGAGCACCTATCAAACAACGGAGTTGATTTCGGAAACCCGTTTTGCTCCAGATGAAGTAATCCTCCAGAATGACAATGTAAGGGTGAGTACCGGAGCAATTCGCAAGCCTATTTTTACCCTGCGTTACACGCTCGGGTTACGAAATGTGCTCGATGGTGATTTTACGTATCACCGGATTGCCTTAGGTATGAAGCATTCCTTTCGGATGGGTGTTTTGGGAAGAACCTATTATACACTTGGTGTTGGTATTATCCCCTCTACGGTTCCCTATCCACTGTTGTATATGCCTTTGGGTAACGAGTCGTCGTTCTATGTAGGAAATGCTTTTAACTTAATGAACTACTTCGAGTTCGTTTCCGACCGCTGGGCTACGGTACAGTTTGAACATAATTTCAATGGCTTGTTAGTCAATCGGTTGCCTTTGTTGCGTCGGCTTAAATGGCGCGAATTGATCACCGCGAAGGTATTAGTCGGTAGTGTTTCTGCGTCTAATTTAGCCATGATTCCCGCAACCAATGCAGCAGGACAGGCAGTGGAGGGTTTCAGTTCGCTTACCCAAACGCCTTACATCGAAGTGGGTTATGGTATAGACAATATCTTTAAGGTGCTCCGCGTAGATGCCATTCATCGGTTAACCTACCGCGATACTATCGGCCGTACCGGTGTGCCCGTTACCCCCTTTGCCATCAAATTCTCTGGTTGGCTGGCGTTTTAGTAAGATTACGAAACATTTTATTCCAACAAAGCTTCTTCCTTCAGGTACTTACGCCCTTTACCGGTTGAGCCGCACTACGGATGAAGAAAGTTATAGGGCTGGTCTTTTTTAGCCTATTGATAACCAGAGGATTTAGCCAGGAGAACCGGCTCGTTGATCACAATACGGTTGGTTGGTACACCTATACTGGTGATCATAAACTGGCAAACCGATGGGAACTGCATACTGAATACCAATGGCGTCGGGTTGAGCTTATTCGGGCATGGCAGCAGTCGTTGGCGAGACTGGGATTGAATTACAAACTCACGGATCGCGTAAAGGTGTCGGGTGGCTATACGCTGTTTGTCACGTATCCCTATGGCAATTACCCATCTGCCGATGCGGGCGTACCTGTTCCTGAACACCGTATCTACGAAGATATTCAACTTGACGATCAGCTTGGTCGGTTAAAATTGGAACAGCGATTGCGCCTTGAGCAGCGTTGGCTTGGGCAACCTTCCGATACAAATCCGCGTAAAATGGCTAGCTGGGAGTATCAGAACCGGATTCGCTATCAGGTATCGGCAACGTTCCCACTCACTGGGCCAACGATTGACGACGGCGAGTTTTACCTCAATGCCTTCGATGAACTGTTCATTAGTTTTGGCCGGAACGTAGAGCGAAACGTTTTTAACCAGAACCGAATTTCGGGAGGACTTGGATACCAGATACGGGATAATTTCAAACTGGAGCTTAACTACTTCAGCCGTATTTTACAGCACGCTGAGCCAGATCCACTAACCCAAAAGTCCATTTTTGATTTCGATAGCGGAATCCGGCTGAACGTTAACTATGATCTGGACTTTAGCGGCAAATAATACATAGCTGCCCTACTTTCCAAGCCTTCATCTAGGTAAAAGCTGAACAACGACTCGTCGGCTTATTGTTTTCACGGCTTCCGGGGTATCCGTCGATGCTTTTGTGTCAGGACCTTCCCAGGAAGCTGTAATCTGATCAGCCAATACACCATGCTGCTTAAGATAATTTTCAACCGTTCTCGCCCGGTGTTTCGATAACGATATATTCAACTCTCGCTTACCTATATTATCGGTATAAGCCGTTACCGTTGCCATTAACGTGGGTTGTCTTACCAATAACCGGGCTATCGAATCCAGGGCCGTTTTAACTCCAGGCCGTAGTTCGTGACTACTTTGATCAAAGTACAGAATGGTAATACTCAACGAAAGCTCAGCTGAAATTGAGTTGGATAGGGTAGTACTAGCCGTGCTCAAGGGCTGCTTCTGTGCCAACAGGTCTATAGGCGTGTATATGAGTAAGGCCAACATACAGCCTAGAGACTTTACATAGACATAGGATTGACTATACTGCTTCATTGCCTTAAAGTTAGGCCTTACGTGAATCAGATGAAAAAGAAAAAGGAGCTGGATAGGCTCCTTTTGAATCACGTACAGAAAAACGGGTTAGCCTACACCGACGCCTTTTCCAGAACCTCGTCCACCGTTAAGGCTTCGAGTGAAGGAGCAACCAGATCGGCCAGCGTAAGCACATCCGGTGAACCCAGGCCCACCACAAACATACCGCCCCGTTTGCCCGCTTCTACACCCGCAACAGCATCTTCAAACACAACGCATTCCGCTGGATTAACGCCAAGTTCGTCTGCTCCTTTGGTAAATACTTCCGGGTCTGGCTTGCCTTTGCTTATTTTCGTTCCGTCAATGATGGCATCAAAGGCGTCACTCATGCCGATTCGCTCCAGAATCATGGGTGCATTTTTACTCACGGAGCCAAGGGCGGTTTTCAGACCCGCCTTGCGAACCTGCGAGAAGAACGTAGCCACTCCCGGCAGAATATCATCGGACGTCATTCGGCTGACGAGTTCGAGGTACCATTGGTTTTTCTGAGTTGCCAGTTCGGCCTTTTTCTCGTCCGATAAGGTCAGGCCGCCGTGTGCCAATATCAGATCCAGCGAATCTGTACGGCTGACGCCTTTAAGTCCTTCATTAAATTCTTCCGAAATGTCGAAGCCTAATTCGTTGGCAAGTCGTTTCCAGGCTTGATAATGATAAATCGCGGTATCGACAATGACCCCATCGAGGTCGAACAGAAACGCTTTTATTGACATGATGTTTCAGGTTGACGAACGACAAAAGTAGTCGATTCAACCGCCGGTTGGTGGTATCAGAAAAAACTAAGGCCAAAAATTGCAAAATCAGTTCCTTATTCTTTCACCCCCATGAACTCTAGTCCATCCGCTTTGCCAGCTTCGTGACTAACCATCAAAACCCACCGTTTCTGGGTGCCGCTGAGGGTACGCAGTTCCTCAAAGGCATACTGGCCAATGGACACGCCATCCAGCGTTAGCTCGTACTTCGTGGCGCTGCTTTTTATCGCTATAATCCCCGTTCGCTGATAGGAGCCCAAACCAAAGCGGTCATATTCAAAACGATAGGTACTAGCTCCTGTTGATTGAATAGTTAATCGTTGGGTAGTCGGGAGCGAACAGCGCAGAGGATCGGCTTCCAATCGAAAGCGGCCTGGTAGTGTACCGTCATCGGGTGTAACCGTCTCTTTTTGACAAGCGGAGAGGACTACGAATAGAGCAAGAAGTAAGGAGAATTTAGTCATAAATCAAGGCGTTTTTGGCAAGACCCTGAAACGGACATAAGCGTTGTATTACACAAGCACTGGGCTTACTTCTTGTTTGCCAAGCTGAAGGAACTGAACGCCCACACAAATTAGCCAGAGTAACCAGAGCGTACTGCCTGCTAAACCCGCTAGGTCCCAAACCGGAAAACCGGGAATAACTGTTGCAACTAAATCCCCTTGTGCCAGTATATAAATTGCTGATGTCCCATAGCCAAACCAACTTACCCATTTTGGAAATAGGCTTAGCTGATTAAATGCCGACGCGATCAGGACTGTCCAGGCTATTGTCAGCAACTGACCCAGATGTTCGCCCAAAACCACGCCACCATATTGGTGAATTGTCTGGAATGCAACGATACTAGCCGCCCGAATGGCAGGATCTGTTGAGTGAACATAGTTATTGGCTAGTACCGGAACTACGAATGTCCACCGTAATAGACCTATAATCTGTACCAATCCTGAAGCAACGCCCAACAGCGTAGCCCATCGAACAAAATACAATTTGTTTTCCAGTCGCTGGCCAATAAGCACATAGGCTTCCAACAGCGGCAACCCCATAACCGCAAACGCCCACCACACAGCAATGAGCGTTGGACCGCCCGCCTGAAAACGTGTTAATAGTGAGCCGGTATCCTGACGAAGAATTAGGGGATAATCGAAAATGATGGTCAGAATAGTATACGGAATGAAGACGAGAACGGCACCAAGAATTAATAGCTTGCCGATGCGTCGGTCAGTGGTAAAAACGGTTGTTTCCATGAGTAAACTCGCGATTATAAATGAATGAATTACCCGACTAATGAAATGAGTGGCTGATGTCAGTGCAGTCAAGTTCATATCGTCTTTTGAGTTGTGATTGACGATACAAAGTTGGGGGGCGTATGGGCGAGCCTACTGGACAAATGTCTAAATCGTTAGCGAGAACGTAAAACCCAAACAAGGTGAGGTCTAAACTAGGAGAGGGGAAGCTGGTAAAACGTGATAGCGCTTATGGACAAGCGCCAATCACTGCCATGAGGCAACAGCCTTTGGTGATTAGAATGATAATCGACTTAGGCGGGTAAATAAACCGTAAAGGTTGTCCCTTTGCCGGGTTCACTATCAACCCGAATCGTTCCATCGTGTTGCTCAATCACTTTTTTGACAACGGCCAGACCAATTCCTGTTCCACCAAAGTGTTTGCGACTGTGCAGTCGCTGAAATACCTGAAAAATCTGGTCGGCATATTTTTGGTCGAAGCCAATACCATTATCCGCAATAGTAATGGCCCAATAGGTCTGATTCGCTGAACGTCGGCCCGGTTGCAACTCCTGGTTAATCGTGTCAGTAAGGTTTTTGATCGAAAGTCTCCGGACCGCTACTTGTATTAATGGGGGGTGGGGATTTCCTGCCGAATCGGTTTGGTGGAACTTCAGGGCATTGGATAGTAGATTCTGGAATAACTGCCGCAACTGAGCCCGGTCGCCGATCAGGTCGGGTAGTGGGTTACCCATGCCAATGTCAATGCGGGCGTTTGTCTGTTGAATAGGATGCCACAGGTCTTCAATAATATCCTCAATCAGCTTAGTTAGCGAAAAGGACCTGAATGCATCACGTTGCGATGATATCTTGGAATAGTCAAGCAAATCTCTGATCAGCACCGACATTCGCTCGGCCGCCGATTGCATACGACCCAGCATTTCGTTGCCTTCTGTGCCAAGAATGGGCGCATAGCGTTCACTCAGCATATCGCCAAATGCAATGATTTTACGAAGGGGTTCCTGTAAGTCATGGCTGGCAATGTAGGCAAAGGATTGCAGGTTTTCGTTGGAGCGCTTTAACTCGGCATTGGTAGCTTCGATCTGTTGCCGATACCGTCGGTTCTCTGAAATGTCGATATTCGAGATAACAACGCCATCGCCTGATTTAGCTGTCAGCCGGAGCAGCCACTGGTTTCCAATGTTGAATTCACTTAAGTCTGACTCACCTGTTTCCACAACGCGCACATATTTGGGGAAATCATCTCGCTGCTGATCATCCGAGGCTACCTCGAAAAAAGTTTTTGTCAGGATCGGTTCTGCTAATTCGCCCCACATGCGGAGCGCCTGTTGATTGGCGAGAACCGTTTTAAAATCAATGATCGTTCCAGTAGGATCGCGTATCGCTTCGTGTTGAGAAATTGCCGTTTGTGTGTGATCAAGCACCGTTTGTAGCAGTTCAGCCTGCCGCTTCACGTCTAGTTCGGCTTGCTTACTGGCCGTGATATTCATGAAGGTTACAACCACATGCTCCGGTGCTGAGCGAACGGCCGATATATCAAACCAGGCTGCTAATCCATCAACCTCTTTGTAATACAGGGTAATTTGCTCGGCCACTCCTGTTTCCAGGACACGTTTATAGAGATCGAACAGGCCAGATTCAATATTTCCGGGGAATATGTCCAGCATGCGCTTCCCGATTAGTTTATCGGGCGACACAAACAAGCTCCGTTCCACCGCCTGATTAGCCGTTTGCATCAGAAAGTCAACAACTGTTCCGTCAGCATCTCGAATGGCTACCATCGAAATAATGCTGTTCAGCGACGCATCATACGCTGCAAGTGCCAGACGGATGGCTTCTGGTGATTGAATCGGTTCTTCATTAAACGGGCTGGATGCGCTCGACTGATTCATACAATACGTGTAAGGTACTGGAGTGCTGACCCAGTCCAAGGTTTAAACGTTGGACTGGATATAAGCCGCACCCTTCATCCGTTTATTTTCCTAATTCCAGCACAAGGGCTGTTTTGGCAGGTAACGTCAGTAGTTTCAAATCGGTAAGCGTTTGGTTCGTCAGAATGTTTCGAGCAGACGTAAATCCGTTCAGCCGTTCCGCAAAGCGGGCCGTGTCGAGGGAAATTTCCTTTTCATTGGTGTTGGTCGCTACCATAACGGTTTTGGTGCCATCGTATCGGAAATAGACGTAGGTGCCCTCCTGAGGAAGAAACTGCATGAGTTTACCCGTGTGCATCACCGGATTGTCGCGCCGGTAGGTCGCTAACGCACGAACAAACCGAAACGCTTCATTTTCGCGGTCCGTGCGACCAGCGGTCTCGAATTTATTGTCCTTGTCGCCCGGAAAGCCACCGGGAAAGTCGCGACGTACTTCGGCATCGGATGGGTCCTTGAAATTTTTCATTAGAATCTCGGTGCCGTAATACATCGATGGGATTCCGCGTGTCGTCAGCAGCCAGGTCAGCCCAATTTTATAGTTGTCGAAATTGTCACCAATCACGGACAGGTACCGATCTGTGTCGTGATTATCCAGGAAGGTTACTAGTTTTGATGGGTCCTGATAAACGGCATCCTGTGCCAGCGCCTGATAAAAACGATTCACGCCATCATCCCAGCTAAATTTTTGCTTCAGGGCATCAGTCATAGCGGCATAGACTACAAAATCCAGCCCACCGGGCTGATTTGACTTAAATGGAAAGTCGATTTTGTTTCGGGTATAATACGCCTGATCAACCACGTTATTCACCCAGGATTCGCCGAAAATATGGATCTTCGGATATTCTGTCAGGAGGGCCTGATTACAGCGGTTCATAAATGGCTGGTCGTTATACATATAGGTATCAATTCGCCAGGCATCGACGCCAAAGTTCTCGACCGACCAAATAGCATGTTGAATCAGGAAGTTAGCCACAAAGGGATTGCTCTGGTTGAGGTCAGGTAGAAACGGTACGAACCAGCCATCGAGCGTTACTTTACGGTCACTCTGGGCACCGTGGGGATCGGTAATAGGCTGATACTTGTACGATGTATTTGTGTAGGTTGGCCACTGGTGGAGCCAGTCTTTGCTGGGCATATCTTTAATAAACCAGTGATTAATGCCGCAGTGGTTATACACAGCATCTTGTACTACCTTCATCCCTGCGGCATGCGCCTGTTTTACAAAGGCTTTATAGGCGTCATTACCCCCAAATCGGCGGTCTATGGCGTAGTGATCGGTGAAGCCATAACCGTGATAAGCCGAGCGCATCACTCCTCCTTCATTCGTGAGGGGTTGGTTATTTTCGAGTACGGGTGTAAACCAGATGGCCGTGACACCCAGGTCTTTCAGGTAGTTGATACGTTGAGACGCCCCGGCCAGATCACCCCCGTGCCGGTAAAAGGGATTGGCACGGTCGGCATTGGGGTCTGCCATATCCGCAAATTTATCGTTGCTTTGATCTCCATTGGCAAAGCGATCGGGCATAGCCAGATAAATAAAATCGGCTGAGGTAACGCCCTGTCCTTTGGGACTGGTATCACGGGCTTTCAGCTCAAACGGTTGGGTTAAGGTCTGATTGCCCCGCTTACCGATCAGTTTAAGCGTACCTGGTTTTGCAGTGGGAGCGATGACGAGGTCCAGAAAGGCATAGTTCGGGTTCTCGACCGTATGCGCTTTGACCAGTTTTACACCCGGATAGTTGAGCGAGTAAGCCAGTGTTCCGGCATTTGGACCGTACACCAATAGCTGTAGATTTGGGTTTTTCAGGCCAACCCACCAGTTGGTAGGGTTAACGCGTTGAATGAGGGCATTTTGCGCCAGAGCTGGACTGAAAATCCATAGCAAGGCAATTAAGTACAGTAACGTTCGTCGTTTCATAGGTAGTTAGTAATAGAACTAAGAATAATGCAACAAGAACGTAAAAATAACCCAAGATTTTGGTTGAAAAAGGCCATAGTTTTGCGTCTGTAAACCTGACTTGTTTCCAGAACCTGAATTAAGCCGACCTATGTACACCGCGTCTGTTGTCCCGGTGATGGACAAACTGATTATCTACCAGATTTTTACGCGCCTATTTGGCAATCAGAACACCACAAATCTGACCAATGGAAGCCGTGACGAAAATGGGGTCGGGAAATTTAACGACATCAATGACGCGGCTCTGAAATCAATTCGGCAGTTTGGAGCATCGCACATTTGGTATACCGGTATTATTGAACATGCTACCCAAACGGATTACTCGGCCAACGGCATTCGTCCCGATGATCCGGCGGTGGTGAAAGGTCGCGCTGGCTCTCCCTACGCCGTGAAAGACTATTACGATGTAAACCCCGACCTGGCCGTTAGTGTGCCCGATCGGATGGCCGAATTCGAAGCGCTGGTGCAGCGTACGCACGCTAACGGTCTGAAGGTGATCATCGACTTTGTACCCAACCATGTTGCCCGGCAATACCAGTCCGATGTAAAACCGGTTGATGTGGTGGATCTGGGTCAGAATGACGATACAACAGTAGGATTTTCGTCGAGGAATAATTTCTATTACCTGCCGGGACAAACCTTTGTTGGTCCGCAAGACCATTTAAATAGCCAGGAGCCTAAGCTGCATGAGTTTCCGGCTAAGGTTACCGGTAGCGGGTCTATTACAGCCACCCCCGATATAAATGACTGGTACGAAACGATAAAGCTTAATTACGGCTTTAATGTGTTTGATGGAAGCTGCCAGTTCGATCCAATTCCGGCAACCTGGCATCAGATGCTCGATATTCTGTTGTTCTGGTCTGATAAAGGCGTTGACGGCTTCCGATGCGACATGGCCCATTTAATTCCGGTGGAGTTCTGGCAATGGGCGATCCGCCAGGTTAAGCAGCGCTACCCGCGCCTGATTTTTATTGCTGAAATCTATGATCCAGGCTTGTATCGATCCTTTATTTTCGGGGGAGGATTCGATTATCTGTACGATAAAGTTGGATTATATGACTCCGTTCGGCGGTTGATGGAAGGGCATGGCTCCTGCTATGAGCTTACACGTGTGTGGCAACAGGAGTCTGGTGACTTTGCTCAGCATATGCTCCGGTTTCTGGAAACTCATGACGAACAGCGGATCGCTTCCCGTTTCTTTACAAATGATCCGTGGGCAGCAATTCCGGGTATGACGCTGCTGGCAACAATGCATACAGGCCCTATGTTACTGTATTTCGGGCAGGAAATAGGGGTGCGGGCTGAAGGCGTTGAAGGATTCAGCGGTGATGATGGGCGCACAACCATATTCGATTACTGGGGCCTGACCGACTGGCAAGGCTATGTGAATGAGGGGCGTTATGATGGCGGTGGACTTACCGATGATCAACGACGGTTGCGGTTGTTTTACCAGCAGTTGAACTATCTGATCAGTGGCTCCGATGCGATTCAGAATGGGTATTTCTACGATTTGCAATACGCCAATGATAATGGCCAAAGCGCGGGCTACGATGCCCACCAGATTTATAGCTACCTGCGGTATACCGAACGCCAGAAACTACTGATCGTCTGTAATTTCTCGAATTCTACAACCTACGAAACAACCGTTAGTATTCCGAACCCTGCTTTTGGCGCGATGGGGCTGGACCCCGCCGGTACCTACCAATTCAGTGATATTTTTATACGTGATACCCAGCTTGAAACCGTCGGCCTGGCAGGCGTATCCGTTTATCTGCCGCCCCGAGCCGTACAAGTGCTGGAAATTAAATCGTAGATTTATGGTACTTTTTGGCCTTAGTACCGTCAATACGCTATAGCCGGAAACCAATACCCACCTATGCTGAGACTGTTTACTGGATTATCCCTATTGCTGATATCCCTGGCTGGGCAGGCCCAGGAGCTTGTTTTGTCGACCAGCTTACACTCATTGACCATTGTTGGTGGTAAAACCTCTACTGAAACGACCATTAATATTGGAAAGCAGTTCATGGGCAGGCCCTATGTTCCGCATACGCTTGATATAAATCCGACAGAACAGTTGGTAGTCAATATGCTTGAGCTTGATTGCACAACCTATTTAGAAACGGTTCTGGCGCTTTCGTTAGCCTGGCAGGATGTGGCCGACAAACAGAATCAGGTGCTTTTTGAGCAAACGTTCAAAAAGTATCTAACTAAACTGCGCTACCGGGACGGTCGTATTGATGGCTATGCCAGTCGGCTACACTACTTCTCGGACTGGCTTCGTGATAATGAACGAAAAGGGCTTGTAACGGACGTCACCCGAGAGTTTGCGGGGAGTTTGTCGGTGGCTAAGGCTGTTTCGTACATGACTACGTCAACCTACAAGTATCCGCACCTGAATGACCCTGCTGTATTCAAGCAGATGGCCCAAACCGAAGCATCACTGAGTCAGAAACCCTTTTCCTTCATTCCAAAGAAGAATATCCGGCAGGCTGAGGACCAACTTCGCGAAGGTGATATTGTGATGCTGACAGCCGCTCGACCCGGTCTGGATATGAAGCATGTAGGCCTGGCCGTTCGTCAACCCAATGGGCGAATGCATCTCCTGCACGCATCTTCCGATCAGGGGGCAGTCGTGATTACACCTTACCCCATCAGCGATTATGTGCAGTGGCACAAGCGACTTTCTGGCATTCGTGTAGCCCGCTTGAGATCATCTACCAATACCACCCCACTAGCTGTAGGTGCGCAGTAAGCGATTAAAAGAATCTGCTCGACTAGTTTATAAACCTACCCAAAGGGTCAGCCGTATCATTGCGGCTGACCCTTTGGGTAGGTTTATAAACTAAGTTCGCTAACCGCGGTAAGCATAAACTGAATGTCAATCCAGAGGGTATCCTACAGACTGGTAATGATTCTGGCGTAAATGTTATTCACGATATTACTGTCGTATGTTTTAGATGCATCATCATTCACATTAACGGTGATGTTCGAGTTGCTGCCTGCGTTTGCAGTCGTGCGCGTAATGGTAAATCCCAGAATAGACAGACCGGTAGCGCTAATGAAGTGATCACTGTTAATCTTTAGCGAAACTTGCTGATCTGTCGCACTGGTCACCGACCATTTCGTATTATCTACGGCAACAAGGCTGCCTCCGGAAATAGTTATACTAGGGAGGGAATTTGCTTGTCAAGCTTCTAAAAGCGATTGCATGTATCCACTAGAGCCTGATTGCCCCCCTTTTCTTTATATAAGATGCATCGTCATTGTATACAACTATAACCGGTTGCTTAAGCCCCACAAACATGTCTTAGCACACAGAGGCATCAATCATTGGCTGTGGATCGCCAATTTGTAGTTGAGGTAGGTAAATACACATGAAATGTAGCGCCCTGGCCGGGTTTACTACTGGCGGTAATAGCTCCGCCATGATTGACAATTACTTTTTCGCAGATGGCGAGTCCAATGCCTGTGCCATCAAATTCGTTTCGGCCATGGAGCCGCTGGAAAACCTGAAAGATGCGGTCTACATACTTATCATCAAACCCAATCCCGTTGTCTGATACATCCACGCGGTGATACGCTACGGCCAGTTCGGTGGGTTGAACGGACGGAGGAAGTGCTGTGGCGGCTATGACTTGTGAACGGATCTGAATCAGGGGCGTAGCCGGTGTCCCGGATAAATCTGTCCGGCGAAACTTCAGTGCATTGCTCAATAAGTTTTGGAATAACTGTTCCAGCTGTGTCCGATCTCCCAGAATAGTGGGTAATGATTGTACATCCACCACGGCTCCGGTTTCCTGAATGACTAATTCCAGATCTGTCAGGGTTGCGATGATAACCTGGTTAAGCGATACGGGTGCCAGCGTATCCGGCTTTGTTGTGAGTCGGGAAAATAGCAGCAAGTCACGGATAAGGGTAGACATTCGGCTGGCGGCTACCTGCATCCGTTCCAGGTAAGTGCTTCCGTCGCCTAACTGAGCGGCATATTGACTTTGGAGTAAATTGCCGAAGGACTGAATTTTACGCAGGGGTTCCTGTAAGTCGTGGCTGGCAATGTAGGCAAACTGCTGAAGATGCTCGTTAGAACGACTTAATACGGCGTTGTTTTCTTCTAGCTTTTTTTGATACGCCCGTAAGGTGGTAATATCGGTGGTAACCAACAAGACGCCGTTTTGAAAGGGCGTAATCTCATACTCATACGATATACCCCGATCAGGATAATCTACCTGACGACGGATTGGTTGCCGGGTTTTAACGACATCGACCAGAATAGTAAACGGTTCTGGTTTTCTGCTGGCTGGCAAAATTGGCAGAAACTCCCGAATCGTATGGCTTATAAGGTCTTCGTGGGTTAAATTTTTACTCAGTAATACCGGGAGCATGTGCAGGGTAGCCGGATTAGTCAGCGCAATCCGAAAGTCATTAATATTTCCCTGCTGATCCTCAATAGCCTCTAGTACAAGAATGCTATTTGGCGAACTATTAAGAACACCCGTTAACAGATCAGCCTGCCGCTGTTGAGATAATTGAGCCTGTTTTCGATCGGTGATATTTAACGTAGTAAGTACGAATCCAGCGCCATGGCGGACAGCCGTACAGTCAAGCCAAACGGTAGATTGATTGATGTAATAAGCGGTTTCGAAGTGGTCGGATTCGCCGGTTTCTACCACGGTCACGTAACGTTGAAAAAGCCCGTTTTCTTTAAGGTAAGGATACAAATCCAGTAACCGCCTGCCGGTTGTAGACTGGAAGGGCCGGAGTGAACTATACGTAGCTAACTCATTGCCTGTGCTGCTGAGGAAGTCGATAATCTGGCCGGATTCATCACGAATGGATTCGTAATAACGAATAGCGGCTGGCGAACTGATGAGTATACTTTCGAGCAGCGAAGCTGTTTTCTGTCCCAGACTGACGTCCTGAAATGAAACCAGCAAGCCATCAGCGAACTTTACGACGCTGATATCCAGCCAGATATCGTGATTTGGTAAATATTGAATCTGATGATGCGGATTACCTGTCGTAACAACGTTTGCATACTGGTGATAGAGTTCGTAAGCCTGCATGTCTTGATAGCGCTTACTAATCGGGCGAGTCAGTATATCTGCCCGGTTCTGACGGGTAATGGTGGCTCCAATCTGATTGCAATACGTAGCCTGAAAATCAGCAATGGCCCCTGTGTCATCCCGCACAGCCTGAAAAATAATCAGACCTGTAGGTAAGGTTTCCAGTATCTGCTCCTGGAAATGAATGTCGTCAGGCGAATAGTTGGTTACCTCAATTGAAAGCACCAGTACCTGCGGATCGATACGTATTAATTGGCAATCATAAATAGGAAATAAACCCGTTGGCGTTATTGGATTCGTCAACTGGAAATTGGCAGTTGCGTCGGGTGCAGTTACTATTGCCTGTAGTTGCTGTAATAGATAGGGTGAATTAAACGGCGCTGGGAGTTGCTCCAGGTAGGCACCCGTAAGGGAAGCAGTAGACCCCTCCACCAATTGCTGAACAACTTCATTCGCCTGTTTAATCAAAAAAGTTGGAGCAGGCGTCTGAACGTATTCCAGTACCAGAATGCCATTTTTAGACAAACTGAGCAGGGCTGAGACTAGAGCAGAATCTTGAAAATGAAACGAATTCAAAACGTTCATGTAATAGGTTGACAGCCCACCTTAAAATGAATGATATCATTTATACTAGACCAGTGTCAACGTAAACAAATAAGAAGGCTAGAAGGGTATCTATTAACTGATAAATTTATCAGTTAATAGATTTAAGTCGGAAACTGCTAAAAGTTCAAAGCCAACTATAGCCCTGATGATTCTGGTAGACAGCATGAACTCAGCCAAAAGACCAGGCATCCTACCCATGTATACTAAAACCTTCTTAGTTGAGCTATGTTGTTAGCTCGCAGGGCGGGAAACAATAATATAATCCTGAAATAAGGGCGTACCCGTCTTCCCCTGGATCCGAATGGTATTGTTGCCTGCGTTCAGTGAAATAACGGCATTGTAGGTGCGTTTGCCGCCATCAGTTCCTTCAAACGAAAAATCGACCGGCGTACCTCCGTTGATGATAATGCTGGCTACGCCTGATGACTGTGTGTTTGTCTGATAGCGTATGGCCAGATTATAATTAGATGCTGTAGTTGGAGCCCCTGTGATGTTGTAAAGTAAATATTCGCTGTTTGTGCGGTAAGGGCCGCGTAAAATATTGTCTCCTGATGCTCCAGGCGAGATTCCTGTTCCGTTGGCATCTTCTGCCTGTATTTTTTGCGAAAAAGCAACACTGTTTACTGCACCCGGCTTAAGCAAAGGAGGGGGCGTTCCTGCTGGTATAATGGCCCCGTTATCTACGGTTAGCGTAAAACTTCCTGCATTGACTGCTGCCTCAAAAGCTGCCTGCCCCGCACTGTTCAGGGGATAAACCTCTGTGTTTCGAACGGTTGTTGCCTGGTAAAGCGGCTGTCCATCGCTGGTGCGATAAATTTTAATAAGCTGTGTACCTAGTGCCATACTGGATATGATTTTGTACCCTGAAAGAGGTTATGAACTCTAAATTGTTTTTGACTACCGTTTGATGAATTTTCGATTGACATAGAAGCTGTTTAAACTTTTCAAATTAACCGCAAAGAACGCTAAGGCAAAGCGCAAAGACCGCAACGAAATTCAGTCAGCAAACTCAGCGTTCTTTGCGACTTTGTCTCAGCGCTCTCTGCGGTTAAACTAAAGCTCATTGGAGATATAAAAAATAAAGTTTAAACAGGTTCATATTGACTGTTACTTGTAAAGTCAACTTGGTTAGTGGGTATTCCAGAAAAATGCCCTTTCAGAAGAAAAACTGAACTGTATTAAATAAGGCCAGTTTGCTGCCTTGTAGGTTTACTTCAATCTGGACATTAGGTACTGGGTTAAGAATAATGGTTTCATAGCTGTTTTTGCCTCGGCTAGGATCAAATGCCCAAACATCCACCGCATTGTCTTTTATTCGGAACATAGCATCAGGGCGACCACGTCGGGAAGTAGGATCAGTTGCATAGGGTCCGTCAAATGCCGATGCATGTTCCAGAATAGTGGTGCCGTCGGTTTGGGGCTCTACCCAAATTCCTGATTGTTTGAATTGGTATCGACAATATTGCCAGGGCGCACCCTCCGTTCGGCCACACTGAGAGTAATAATAGGCTGCTTCAAAACCAGCATCATGCCAGCGACAGGGTTCCGTTGGATAGCCTGCTGACGTTATTGGAGCTGGAACGCCAGCCCCATTTGGTTGCCATTGCCATGAAGACGGGCTCGTGTCCGGATCTCGGGCCTTCACTTCATTGGGATTGGTTCCAAACTGATCGTACTGGCTTCGCTCATCAAAAACGATATAGCCAATGGTACGGCAAAAGGCAATACCAAAGATATTACCTACCTGCCAGTCATAATCAACCTGCGGGTGCTTGTCAGTCTTAAGCGTGCCCAGATTGCCTACGTTACGCGTGAAGTAGTAGCCATTGTGTAAGCTGCCATTTTCGGTACCCAGTCCTTCAACTTTCCCCCAGTCTAAATACGCTAATTGGGCGGGGGCAATACCAGCAGGCGTGTCGTTTATACCTTTGGCCATTACTTCGGCGGCAAAGGCTTTATTATAATATCGGCTGGCATAATCGGGCTGATCGGAATAGTGCTTTATAATAGCACCTACGCCCATTGCCTCAAGCCCAGCCAGTGGAAAAAAATAACTACAGGTCTGACGTGCCGCATCAACAGAACTGATCTTGGTTTTAAATACCGGATCATTCGGCATTTTATTGCCTCCACCCTCTACCTGATAATTCCAGGGGTCGCCGTTGTAGTTGCCATTCCCACCATAGGTTCCAAAATCCCGAAAGGGCAAACCCAACGGATTTCCCAGGGGGTCGGCATATTTTTTCAGACGTGCTGCGTACCACTGAAAATACTGAGGAGAAAAGTCAGGTACCCCATAAAGGCCCTCCTGAAACTCATTGGCTTCAAACAAGGCGCATGGAATTACATTGCTGGCCTTGATAATGTCATTATTTGTCAAATTTTGGCCTCCATATCCATCACCTGTATTGGCAGGGGGAGCGCCAGGTACGGCAAGATCCCGACTATGCGACCAGTTAATGCGCTGATTAGCTGGGGAGTCATTATCCATTACGGCCAGGACGCCCCCTCGCCTAAGTGTAACGACGCTTTCAGAGGTTATATCTGTTCTTTTCTTGACAATGGTAAAAATCCGGTTATCCGGTAATGACATCGTTGGGGCATCTTTCATGCCCCTTGCTACCCAAATATCGGTGGGTGCAAGCCAGGGTGGGCGAGTTACTCTATAAGGAAGGGCTGGCTGATACGTAGGCAAAGGGTCTGTACCCAGCATAAGCTGTACAAACGCTTTCCTATTCCAGTGATAAGGCCCATTCGGCGTTTGCGCAATTGCCAATATAATAGATATGCTATCCCCAGGATTAAAATCATAAGTAGTCGGCAAACTGGTTAGGGCTGGCATTCCACCAATGAAGTAATAGGCTGATTCACCACCTCCAATGTTTAGCTGTACAGTATTCACAATACGGGCTTTGCCATTATTCCACTCTACAGCTGGGGTAAATAATTGAGGATTCGCTACAACCATCTGTACACTTACATTTGGGTTAGGCGTAAAATCAGCATTTGAAGCTGTTGCGTAGGTCTCGGGTGGAACTGCTGGATTGAGCGTAAAATCAGCATTCGAGGCTGTTGCGTAGGTGTCGTATGGCATAAGACATAAAGTGGTTTACTAAATAAGTACGTCTATAGCGGTGGATTCATGGATTAACTATGCTTTTTGTGTTAAATGGTGAATAGACGGTGGTATGTTTTTGCGCAAGGCAACCAATTTGAAATTATATGCACAAAAAGCCTGCCTAAGTTGATTTTTTGGTAGTATAGTGCACAAAATATTTGTGACCGTAGTCGTACTGTCCGCATATTACTACACCAGTTTACTTCTTCGGCCGCTTTAGCCTCACCAGGAATTTTTCGGTAAGTCGTCTAAATTGCCCAGTATGCTTACTGGGGTACGGCCTGGTTTGGCTATTTGTTAATATTATCATCTAAATGGACTTCTATTTATTCATATTCGGGAAAATATAAAACATATTTTGGCTAGATGTTTGCTATTGTCTTATTGAGGTAACATGATGTGTTTATATCTATTAACTCTTTGCCCAGCTAAAATTATATCTACTCAGCAAGCTTTATCTTTTTTGTATGCGTATAATCGTACTCATAGCGCTGTTTTTCAGCACAACTAAACTGCTACTGGCCCAAACAAATTACGTGACCAGTTCCCCGAATGCATCATCGCCGGGAACGTATAATACAATTGTTGGGCCCTCTGCCGGAAATGGTACACTAACTGGCTATTTCAACTCTTTTTATGGCTTTCAGGCGGGGTTATCAAACAGCTCTGGTTATGAGAATACCTTTCTGGGGAAGGGAGCCGGTAAGTTTAATACCATGGGGGTGGATAACACATTTATAGGGCATCACGCGGGTATATCCGGCATTACAGGTAATTACAATACCTTCCTGGGTTCGTTGTCTGGGCAGGGAGTAACCACCGGTAATCGGAATACGTTTATTGGGTTTGAGTCAGGATTTTCGACCACTACAGCTAGTTTCAACGCGTTTATTGGCAATGGAGCCGGCCGATCGAACACGATTGGCTATAACAACGCCTTCATTGGGAACAATGCGGGTTACTTAAACAATACGGGCTACTATAATACCTTTATTGGGAGCGAAGCTGGCTATTCTAACGCGGCTGGTTCAAGTAATGCGTATGTAGGGTACCGGGCTGGTTATAACAGTACAACGGGATCTGGAAATACCTTTATGGGTAGTTTAGCCGGACAAGCAACTACTACCGGGGCCAATAATACATTTGTGGGAGGGAGTGCCGGAATCCTGAATTCAACAGGCTATCAAAATGCCTTCATTGGTACTTTTGCGGGGAATAATACAACGACCGGTTATCAGAATGCATTTTTAGGGTATAACGCGGGCTACAGTAACACAACTGGAGCAACCAATACGTTTGTCGGCAACGCAGCTGGGTATGCGAATACCACAGGGGCGGGAAGTACGTTTTTGGGAAGCAATGCTGGCTATGCAAACACGACAGGCTCTGGGAATACACTGGTTGGTGTTAATGCGGGTCAGGCAAATAATACGGGGAGCTTTAATGCCTTTATCGGGTCGTATGCGGGTCAGGCTAATAGTACGGGTGCTCAAAACGCATTTATTGGCAGCAACGCTGGTTATACTAACACAATGGGTTCAACGAACACATTTATTGGCAGCTCTGCAGGTTATGAGAACACAACCGGAAGCAGTAATGCCTTTTTGGGGGGTAATACAGGCTCATTTAACACAACGGGTTCGGGAAACACGTTTATTGGTACCTCCAATGGTCTTAGAAACACAACAGGATCGAGCAATGTATCGGTTGGGCTTCGGGCGGCCAGTAAAATTATAACGGCCAATAAGAATGTTATTATTGGCGATAGTGCTGGTTTCAATACCAATAGTGATGCCAATGTCATGCTGGGTTCAAAAGCAGGATTTGCCAACCTTACCGGGCAAAAAAGTACTTATTTAGGCTACCAGGCTGGTTATAATGCCGTAGCAGATTCCAATACATTTGTTGGTTACCAGGCAGGGTCTACAACCACAACTGGAAAAGGCAATACATTCATGGGTGTTGGGTCAGGACGTAGTAATGCTACCGGTAGCCACAACACGATCATTGGGAATGGAGCTGGACCTGCGAGTTCGGATGGTAATGACAATGTCTACCTTGGATATAATTCCGGCCTGCTCGACAAAGGGTCGCACAATATGCTCTTAGGTACGGGGGCCGATGTATTGGCTCAGAATTTAACCCATGCTACGGCTATTGGATCAGGGGCCAGGGTAGGGGTAAGTAATGCGGTGGTATTGGGTAACAACGCCAACGTAGGTATTGGTACGTCATCGCCAATGGCTCGTCTGGAAGTTGTTGGCGAAACACCAGATGCTAGTGGGGTTCGATTAACCCAGCTAACAGCCAGTAGCCCTACCGCCTACACAACTGATCAGTTCCTGACCGTTAATGAGCAGGGAGATGTGATTAAAGCCCGGTATAAACTGCGCATCAACAATGCTAATGAATGGAGTGATAAAGTTTTTGTTGCTGATTATTCGTTACGACCACTGGAATCAGTAGCTACCTACATTCGGCAGCATGGCCATTTACCCGGTATTCCATCGGCAGATGAGGTTGTTCGTGACGGCATGGATATGGGTACATTAGCGGGTTCGTTACTGGAGAAAGTGGAGGAGCTGACGCTGTATCTGCTTGATCTGAAAAAGGCAGATCGGCAAAAGACTGAACAACTCGATCGACAAAACCGACGCATCCAACAGTTGGAAAATCGACTTCGTCCGGCTATAAAAAATAAACGGTAGATTCCGCCGATCGATGTCAGCCAGTGTTCATTCGTTGGTATGACGCAACGGTTTGATGATTAGCTACGTACTGTGGTTGATTGGATATGTAGCATATCCTTTTCTAACCAACCTATGCAAGCAGCCCCGTCGTAATTGTCGGGGCTGCTTTTTTGTACCTACTTGGTGTAGGTGTTGGGGCGAGCCGTATCAGCCAAAAGTAGTTAGATGCTTCTGGAAAATGGCCTCATAGCGGGCCGCTGCTGCTGGTTGGTTGGCTTCCTTACAGGCTTCCACGATGGTTTGCAGTACATAAAGGTCTGCATTCGGGCTGCCAAATCGCCCCGGACTAGTCCGGGCAAAATTTAGGTTCTGGTCGGCACGTGTGACCATCGTATCGGCAATGGTTAGCGCCTTTTTTGACTCGTTCACCGCAAACAGAAACCGGACGTAGTTGGACGAGATCTGGTCGTAGGGGATGCTCTTATCCGGCATGACCTTAAGGGAGTAATCGAGCACCTGCCTGGCTTTGTCGGTTTTCCCTTCCCGAACCAGTTGATCGGCTAGCCGGAAAAAGGCTAGTCGAGCCGATATAACAGGAGGGCCTTTATAGGTATCGTCGTAGTAGACCTCTGGGTTGTCAAACTCCCGCCAGAACGTTTTCTTCATCATGTTGGTATACATAATTTCCGTGTTGACGTACCCATCCGTGGCGCCTGGTATTGCCACCGGCATCAGGCGGTAACTATACCCTTCCAGTTGCATATAATTTTTCAGGTTGAGGTAATGATCATTGGCCAGCGTACTCGAAAAATAGATTGGCCGTTGCCAGTTGTTGGTGGCAATCATGTCGAGCATGATCAGATCAGGTTTAAAGAGATCCTTCTTGCCAAGCGTCCACTGTAAGGTATCTTTCAGGAGTGGCCGGAGCGAAGGCGGAACAAAGTTGGCCTGATCCACCGCTTTTTTATCTATGGGTAGAAACACAACAGAGGATGGTAAAATATTCGTCATCTCTCCTGTGGTGAGGGGCACCTGAATGGCTGGGTTGCTCGTCTTAATCAGACTGATATACTGTTCTAGATCAATCCCATTCTTAACCCCATCTACCTCGTAAAAAGGTATGATATCGTTTTTACCCCGGTTGAACTGATCGAATTCCAACGACATCGGGACCGCATCCGACTCATAGGTCTTGCGTTTCATCTGCTGAATGTACCATTCTGTACCGAGCAGACTCAGATTACAAACGCGAACATCGCGCCGAAAGCTTTCCACTTCCTGGACATACCAGAGTGGGAACGTATCGTTATCGCCTTCGGTAAAAAGGATGGCATTTGGTGCGCACGAATTGAGCATGTTCTTTGCAAAGTCGACCGAGTGAAAGCGGTGATCCCGGTTATGATTGTCCCAGCTTTTAACGCACATCATGACCGGCACCAGGAGGCATGCGCCAAGAACAAATTCTGTACGGAACGTAACCGATTTAAACTTGATAAAGAAAGCTCTCAAGGCTTCGACAAGACCAAGCACGCCCAGGCCAAGCCAGATGGCAAAGAAGTAGAACGATCCGACGTATATATAATCACGTTCACGCGGCTCGGAGGGAGGGGAGTTGAGGAAAACTTGCAGGCCAATACCGGTTATCAGAAATAACAAGCCGATGATCAGAAAGTCGTGACTACGGCGCATATATTGAAAGAGCATACCCAAAAGCCCGAGCAGGAAAGGGAGCATATAAAAGTTGTCGTGCGCTTTATTGGCTTTTAATAAGTCAGGCATAGCCTGATTATCAGACCAGGGTAACAGATAACCGGCCCCCTCTTCATCACTGTCTCGTCCGGCAAAATTCCACATCAGGTAGCGCCACCACATATGATTCAGCTGATAGGTAAACAAAAACCGGAGGTTATCGCCCATGGTTGGTTTCTGGCCTTCTGCCAGTCCCAGCATCTGGCGGTACAACTGAGGGTGATTAAGTTGACTACTATATAGGCGCGGAAATAGCATTTCATCACCGGGTGCGTAGATATAGTCAGGTTGATAGTCGAAGATGACGTACTTATCACCCTGTTTTTTCCACATGGGTGCTCCCCTTTTCTGATCAATGGGCCGTGCCGTAAACACCGGGCCAAAGAGCAGTGAGCGGCTTCCGTATTGTTCCCTATTTTGATAAGACCGAAAGTTCAGTACATCATCAGGGTTGTTTTCATTAATAGGCGGATTAAAGTTAGCCCGGACGAGTACCTGCATATAGGAAGCGTAGCCAATGAGCAGAAACGCCAGAGCGAGTAAAGACGTATTGAGCTGGCTTCGCTGGTTGCGGATTGACCAGATGATGCCATAGGCGAGTGCTCCCAGAAGAACCACTGTAAAGAAAATCACACCTGAATTAAAGGGAAGCCCGAGTGAATTGACAAACAGCCGTTCAACAAAGAAAGCCATACCTGGCAAACCCGGTATCGACGCATTGATTACACCTAGTATGACCAGGCCAATGCCCAGGGCAGCAGTACCACCCCAAAAAGTTGGTTGAGGGTACTTTTTAACGTAGTAAATAAGCGCCAGTACAGGTACAATGACCAGATTAAGTAAGTGAACGCCGATGGACAGACCAATTAGATAAGCGATTAAAATAAGCCATCTGTTTGCGGCTGCATCATCCGTAATACGCTCCCATTTAAAGGCCGCCCACAACACAATTGCCGTGAAGAACGACGACATACCGTATACTTCTGCTTCAACGGCCGAAAACCAGAAGGTGTCTGAGAATGTATAGGCCAGCGCACCAACGGCACCTGTACCTATAATAAGTATACTATCTGAGAGCGTATATGCCTGTTCGGATTGGCGGGCAGTTCGATTAATCAACAACTTTCGGGTCAGTAAGGTAATCGTCCAGAACAGGAAAAGAATGGTGAAGGCGCTGGCCAGTACAGATCCCATATTGACCCAATAGGCTACGCGCGTCAGGTCGCCTAGTGATGACATCGAGAAGATTCGACCCAGTAACAGGAATAAGGGTGCGCCGGGTGGGTGAGGAATCTGGAGTTTGAATGAAGAAGCAATAAATTCACCACAGTCCCAGAAACTGGCTGTTCGTTCCACGGTTGTGGCGTAGGTGAGGAGGGCAACGGCAAAAATGAGCCAGCCAACCAGGTTGTTGAGTCGTTGAAATGACAACATAGACGTATAGATTTTAGCGATATGTATTTGTGTAAGAACGCGCCAAAACTACAGGTAGAACACGTTTTCTCGTGCTGGGTATTCTGTTAAGAAATGTTAATAAGGGGTTGAATTACAGTTATTTAACATTTTAATGGCCGCCACGCGCTACGCTTTCGGGCGAGTGGCAGAACAGAGCTATGTAGCATCCTCATCTGGTACACTAAGGAAGGGTTCTGCGACATCAGATAAGGGTAGGCCCTTGTAGACGTTCAATTTATAGGGCTTGAGTTGCCGTTTACTAAAAAGGTTTAACTAGTAAGAGAGAATAAGGCCTATTCTGATCAGTGATGATATAACATGTAATCATAAAAGCAGATATTTGACTACGTTGTCCTGCCATTCTCCTGCCTATGAAACAGTTATCCTTAGTTGCCCTGCTAATTCGTATTGTTTGTATTCCCTTATACGCCCAACAGAGGAGTGTTTATCAGGCCTATGTCGAAGTGGCAGGTATGGTATCTACTACAGAACGTACGCCGTTCTGGCTGCGCGCCAATCAATTTGGCACCGTTCCGTACGTTTCGCCGATTGGGAGCCTACGAGTTGGTGTCACAGGCTCCGTATCACTAACGGATACTACTGGTCCCAAAGCACGAAAGACGCCGGCCCGAGCCTGGGTACTGAGTTATGCGGCCGAGGCCGTGGGTAACGGGGGGAAAGAAAATCAACTACTTGTCCCGGAATACTATGTAAAACTAGCCCATCGACAAATTCAGCTTGTGATTGGTCGAAGAAGGGAAGTTATCGGTCTGGTCGATACAACCCTTACGTCCGGCTCTTATTCCTGGTCGGGGAATGCGTTGCCAATTCCTAAAGTTCAATTCGGTACAAAAGGATTTGCTCCGTTGGGGCGCAGGCAGTGGTTGGCTATTAACGCATTTATTGCCCACGGCTGGTTTGCGAATACCGATTACATGCAGCATTCATTTCTGCACCAGAAATCGGTCATATTCCGTGTTGGTAAACCAGCATCTACCGTGCGAGTCTACGCAGGTATTAATCACAATGTTCAATGGGGTGGCCATTCCGATTATCTGGATTATCACTACGCCGTTGATGGGCAACTTCCCGGACAATTGCGGGATTTCCCAAATGTATTCTTTGCCATTCGGACAGATGGCCTTAACAACCCGCGCATCACATCCTTTGATTATACCAATCTATATGGCAATCATGTTGGTAGTATTGATTTTGGATTTGAAGTAAGACTACCATCGGCTACGCTAATGCTCTATCACCAGCATAGTTATGACGATGCGTCGGGTATGTTTTTTAAGAATACACCCGATGGCCTCACTGGTCTGCAAATCCGGCCGCTGAGGCATGGTTCATCTGGTTTTCATATCGATGATTTGTTGCTTGAATTTCTATCGACGTTGAACCAGAGCGGCTCAATCTTTGAACCCTGGAATGGCCTCTCGGGAAATGATAATTATTTTAATAATGGACAATACCAGGAGGGCTGGGCGTATAAAAGTCATATTCTGGGTACGCCCTTCCTTACGTTAAATCAGGATGTTAAGCCTGAATACCAGCCTATTTCTGGTTTGACAGTCAACAACAATCGCGTCCAGATGGCACACGTAGGTATGCGGGCAACGGTCGCGCGTCGGATGAGCTTGATAGCCAAAGTGTCGTACAGCCGAAATATGGGTTCATTTACAGCTTCTTTTCCGGGTTCACCCAGGCAGTTTTCATCGATCGTCCAGATCGGCGTTCCGCTACCCTGGCTGGGAGGAATGGCCCTTACCGCATCTGTTGCTGCTGATGTTGGGCAACTATATACCAATACAGTTGGGGGATACCTTGGGCTTCGGAAGGCGGTTTGGCATCAATAAACTGCCACTGCGTATGCCACTTATAGGACCAAAGCCACCGCATATAAAGCAATCCTCGTCGTACACATAGTCTTTTCTTCGAGCTGTTTTGGCCGTAATACCTTTAAGGTACCAATTCGCTAAAACTCCTATTACTATGAAAGAATTACGCTGCAAAGACGTTGGGTTCGACTGCCCAGGCATTATTCAGGCCGAAAGTGAAACCGAAGTTCTTCAATTAGCTGCGCAACATGCACAGGAAGTCCATCAGGTGTTGGTTACACCAGAAATGGCGGAGCAGATTAAACCATTGATTCATGAAGCGGCTTAATCAGTTCACCAATCAGACAATGCTAACGAAACGCCTTCTGCTCACCTTTTTCTGGGTCGTATGTATGAGTGCAACAACCCATGCGCAACTATCAACAACTACAGCAGCTAAAAAGATGAAATTCTTAATTCATATCACGTGCGGTCCAGATAATCCTACGAAGGCTGCTTTGGGTTTTCTGGTAGCAAAAACTGCCTTAGAGGAAGGACATACCGTCGCGCTGTTTTTGGCCGGTGACGCCGTTACACTACTTAAAGACAGTGAGTTAGACAAGGTGGTTGGCTTGGGTACGGGTAAACTCCGCGACCACTTTGACGCCATTTCAAAAGCGGGCGGCCGATTTTATATGTCGGGGATGTCGTCAAAAGCACGAGGCCTGACTGATGCCGATATTACTGGAAAACCAGCTGAATTTGCTATGCCTACTATATTGGTACGGTTGGCTACTGACAGTGATCGGATGTTTACGTATTGAAGCTGCGCCGACCTGTATGACTTCTTCAAGGGCAGATGTTTATAGCAACTATGGTCTTTCTATAAACATGTGACTCTGAAGAAGTCATATAGTATACTGCTTAATTTACCTACATGGCCGCGGTCGCTTTCAACGTATCAGCCATCAGAGAAATGACAAGTTTAATTTCCGATTGAGTATGATCCAGTAATTCACGCACTAAACCAGCCTCAAAATGGTCCAGGTGTTCCAATTTATGGGCCAGTTGGGCTAATGTAGGCATACCAGCGCTCAATGCGGTTCCACGAAGCTTGTGCCCAGCAGCCTGTAAGCCGGCCAGATGGCTGGCTTCTGCCTCTTTTGCCAGAACAGACAATGAATTTGTTAACTCACTTTCAGCGGCTTCCATTAGACTGCTGATAAAGTCAATATCCTGTCCTGCAATATTTTTTAACACATCAAGGTTAAAGTGATCCTGAACTTCCTGCGTTTTAAGAGGAGCGGGTGTGTCAGTAGCTAGCGTTCCCAGCCATTTCTGAAACAGCGCAGCCATAGATGCTTCCACAATGGGTTTCGTGACAAAATCATCCATACCGGCGGCCAGGCACTTTTCTCGCTCCCCTTTCACCGTACCTGCCGTTAAGGCAATGATTGGAATACGGCGGCCCTGTTCCAGCTCCCGGATACGTTGCGTGGCTTCATACCCATTCATAACAGGCATTTGAATATCCATCAGGATCAAGTCAGGAAGCAACTGCTTATACATGTCTATTGCTTCCTGACCATTGTAAGCTTCCATAATCTGGGCATTCGGAATTAGTTTGCCTACATACGTTCTAGCCAGCAACTGATTCACTTTATTATCCTCAACCAGCAACAATTTAACGGGCTGGTTGCCAACGTCGACCTGCTGACTAGCTGCCTCCACGAGTACCGGTTGGTCGTTCTGTTGACCCAGGCGGGATAAGGCGCGGAACAATTCAGTCATTTTAACCGGCTTCACCAAGCGCTGGTTGATTGACAATGACTCACTCGCTTTGATGAGCCGTTCATCATCCGACGAACTATGCAGAAGAATAATGGCTTGCGTATCGGTAGGCGAGGAGAAGTTAGCTCTGATTTTCTCAATTGTTTCCAAGCCATCCATATACGGCATGTGGTAATCCATTATAATCACATCGTATTGCTTATTCTGGGCTAATAACTGGAGAGCTTCAAATCCATTGCGGGCTTCATCAACAATAATCTGTTTTAATAAAAACATTTGCCGCAAAATCAGACGGTTGTTTTCATTGTCATCCACAATCAATACGTTTTTGATCAGACTGATATCCTGCCAGTTAATGGGGTCGCCTGCTTCCGTTTTAAGTTGTACATCGAATGAAAAACAGCTACCTTCTCCTGGCTTACTGACTAACTCCAGACGGCTGCCCATCAAACCAAGTAATTTGTTGGAGATGGTTAGTCCGAGGCCGGTTCCCCCATACTTTTTCGTTGTTGAGGCATCTTCCTGAGAAAAAGCGTCAAAAATGCGCTCCTGCATCTCCGGTTTAATACCTATCCCGGTATCTCTCACCTCAAAGCGGTAGGTAACGTAGTCCTGTTCAGGGTCGGTTAGTGGTTTTATTTTTAGCTCAATTTCTCCTTTCTCGGTGAATTTGACTGCGTTCCCAAGCAGGTTAACCAGAATCTGTTTTAAGCGAACGGAATCTATATAAATAAAGCGCGGCAGATCGGCAGGTAGATTAAGCAACATCTCAAGTCCTTTATTCTGGGCTTGATAGGTAATAATGCCTGCCGCCTGGCTACTGATCTCGTATACATCTACTTTCTCAATGGCCAGCTCCAGTTTACCCGCTTCAATTTTAGAAAAGTCCAGAATATCATTGATAATGCTTAACAGTGCATTCGCCGATTGATCGACAATGGACAGATATTGATGCTGGGTTTCATTCAGGGATGTTTTAAGAACCAGGTCGGTAAAGCCAATTACCCCATTGAGCGGGGTTCTGATTTCATGACTCATATTAGCCAGAAATTCAGATTTGGCAACACTGGCTTGTTCCGCCTGTAACTTTGCTTTTTTCAATTCTTCCCGTTGCAGACAGGATTCTGTAATATCCTGAGTAAACATCATAATACCTCCAATCGACCCATCGAACTGGTACCAGGGTCTGATTTCCCAGCATATGTATTGATCGTGATCCCACCCTTCGGGCCGCCTAACGTATTCATCGTTTTTCTCTACGGCTCCGTTAATGCAACGGTCAAAGACGGCTTTCCAGGTATCGGATAGATTTGGAAATACATCAAAATGCGATAAGCCAATAACACTCCCTGCTAAATGATAATCCTCCATCCAGCGATTACTTACGGCCAGATAGGTAACGTTCCGGTCAAACATGGCTACAGCTGCCGGGGCATGCTCGACAAAAGCGGCCAGTCGTAGTTTTTCGTTGACTAAGGCCTGTTCCGCTTTTTTCTTCTCATCAATATCCTGGAACGTACCATACAACCGTTTGTAAGCTCCCTCCTTTAATTCAGGTGTACCGAGCACACGAACCCAGACTTCCCGCTCTGCCGCCGTAACGATCTGCAATTCAATATCAAATGGAATCCCTTCAGTGATTGCCCGATTAACAGACTCGACAATTAGGTCATAGTTTTTTCCTCTAAAGAAGGTGTGGCCTGTATCCAGCTGTGGCGTAAAGTCATTGGGTACTTCATGAATCAGTTTCGTAACAGTCGACCAGTACATGGTTTCTTTGATAAAGTCTGCTTCCCATGTACCGATTCTGGCTACCTCGTTGGTTTGCTCCAACATTTGCTTAGTCCACTTCAAATCGGCTTCCAATTGATGCCGCCGAGTAATATCAATGGCATTTCCGATAATGAATGGATCGCCATTCAGATCATTTTCCAGAATATTGGTAAAGAGCCAGATATGAAGTGAGCCATTTTTATGGAGCGTATGCATAATCCCGCTGGCTCTACCGGTTTTACGAATGGTTTCCAGATAAGCGTCGAACCCTGCATGTTGCTCCTGGGGAACTATATCTCTCAAACGACGGCCAATCAGTTCTTCGGGCAGATAGCCTAGTGCCTGAGCGCCAGCTGCGTTCACAGTTATAAGTGTACCCTCCAGGTCATGTATACACATGAGTCCCTGCGAATTTTCGAAGAAAGAGCGGAATCTATTTTCAGACTGATACAGTTGAAACTCCCTCTGTTTTTCGTCAGTAACATCCCGGGCAATGGCAAACAGATAGCCCGTGGCAGGCTCGGGCGTAGCTACCCATTGGAGATGGCGGTATGTTCCATTTTTGCAACGGAACCGATGGGTGAAATTGATGGTCAGGTTACCTGTAATCAATTGGCTGATTTCCTGTTCAGTAGCCAGCCGTTCATCTGGGTGTACCAGATCGAAAAAAGGAGTTGTTACTAAAAAGGATTCATCCCAGCCCAGTACCTGCTGAAAGGCTGGGTTTATTTTTTTTAAATAACCGTCGGCACCAGCTACAAAGATCAAATCATTCGAGAGCGTAAAAAGATTCTCAAAGTAAATAAGCTCTTGTTTTTGTCGGTGTTCAACAATAAGGGCAATGGCCATGTCGGCCAGTAGTTGTAACGCTTTTTGCTGGCTTTCGGTAAGTTTTCTGGGGGAGCTATCAAGTACACAAAGCGTACCTAACGCATAACCATCGGGATCAGTCAGGGGATAACCAGCGTAAAATCGGACGTGAGGATCGGATGTGACGAATGGGTTTTCCTTGAAGCGAGTGTCCTGTGTAGCATCTTCTACCTCAAAGTGGGTGCTATCCAAAATTGCATACCGGCAAAAGGCAACATCACGGCTGGTTTCATCTACATCAATTCCTACCTTAGACTTGAACCATTGCCGCTGGTCGTCGAGCAACGTTACCAACGAAATGGGTACTTCACAAATCAACGATGCCAGTTCTGTTAGCCTGTCAAATGCTTTATCAGGCAAGGTGTCCAGAATCTGGTAACGCTGTAACGCTTCTAATCGCTTACTCTCATTAGGAGGAGAAAACATAAATTTCACAAGCTAAGTATACGGGATTTTAAAGTACCGGATTCATTTTTAAGTTATTGTCGATATTTATTATTTGGTAACAAAAATGGGTTTAAAATTGATTTTTTTTAATTTATCGTACTGCTATATTCTTAATAAATGGCCTTGAGAAGCAGTTTGAGTTAGTTTTTCCTGAGCGGGTTTAACGAAGTTGAAATTTTGTCCAATCGCTCTGACGCAAACCGCTTCTCTAGAAATCTGAATAAACTACCTTTTAATAGATATTTTGTGCCTATTCTGACAATCTGTATCTAATGAATAAACCGTACCCCCGTAACTTGTATATCATGAATACCCGTAATTACCATTCAGCCATTTTAAACTATATACTTTGCACACTCATTGTCTTGGTTGCCACAACTGTCTGGGTAATTGTACTGCTATAATTAACGAATTGAGTGCCATTCGCCTGCGGGTGTTTGGCTGGTGTGGATAGAATCGGAAACGCGGACTTCAGTGGGGTCGGCGTTTTTTTATTAACAGCTATTCTAGCAATTACCATGTTTTCATTTGTTGATATATGTATCTATATTGTTCCCGAAAATGCTTTTCGCTATCTATCCGGAACAGTAGAACTTTCTCCCGAAAGCCACTAAAACACCAAAGCAGCCCCATCGTACTAGAAGGGGCTGCTTTATGTTAGTTTATAAGTCGTACTTGTATTTAAATACTCGGGTAGTTTTGTTTTTCAATACTGTTAGTGCGTCTACTAACTAGTTGACTAGTTTGATGCATTAAGCGGCTTCATTGACCAAAGTTAACAGAGCCAGATCTAAACCCTGAGGTGTTTTGGGAGTTTTTGTTGATGGATACTGAATTTCGGATGCGTTATGTTTAGTCAATAGGGGGATAATTTCCGGACTGAAATCACACAAGAACCAGTGCATGTTCATGCCAGGGTGGTGTACGTTTTTGAAAGCCAGCATTAGGGGGACCTGTGTTTTGGGATTTGCCGACTTGATGACAAATTTGAGGGTGAAATAAATGGCTGTCAGTTCTGTTCGACTAAACTCATTACCCCAGCTACGCGGAGAGATTCCAGGGAATTCTACGTCTGTGGCAACCAGTGTCTTAATGTACTCTTTTAGAAGTCTGACATTTGTTTGTGTGATCATGGTGGTTGAGTTTTATTAATTGTATGACTGACCTGAATTCCAACCAATCTAATAGTACATATTCATAAAAGTCACTATACGTAGATATTGTTTAGTTGGATTTACCTAAAACGGATTATTTGAACCAATAAGGATTTAAATAGTACGAAACGGTCTAAAAGTTAAATAAACAACTAAAACTCTATAAAGCAAACTCATGATGAATTTAGTAGCTAAAAATTGTCATAAAGACCACTAAATCAATAATAAAGAAAAAAAACATTTCCTCCAGAGATTCTGTGAGTAAAGAAAATTTGTTTATCTACGTCTCCTCAGGAACCACCAGATGCCTACAGCCAGCATAATTCCCAGAATAGGCTTAATCAGGCTACCCCTGTAAATCACTCCTTAATAATCGCCTTCGGCATCGTATTCTTTAGTTGGGTGCATCTTAAAAAATGGTTTGACTAGTTACCAAGTTAGGAGGGATTGCTTGGAATGTCAATAAATTCATTTGGTTTTACAGAGTACCTGTTGGTAGTAGATTATTACTAGTAACAGGCAAACTTTTTGTTAAGTAATTCCTGTATTTAAAACGGTCTCATAGTTTAGTGAACTATTTAACTGAAATTTGTATAGTTAACGTATTTTTGTTCTGTGTTTGTAGCAATTCAGCATATGCTCAGTTTAGTACCTCTGCTTTAGTCATTGAGCCAGTTGCTACTAGCTGGGCAGATATGACCGTTCGGGTTATGACAAAAGCCCCGAAGAATACGCCTACCTATGGTTCCCGCGCCATTGTCTATCTGGGGCTGACCATGTACGAAACCGTTGTGTTTGCTTCTCCTACCTATCGGTCAGTCATTTGTAAGCTGTCTGATACCCTTTCGTTACCCAAACCTGACCTTAAGAAGACGTATTGCTGGGAACTAGCTCTAAATGCCGGACAGGCGTATATGCTTAAAGCGCTCTATGCCTATACCGAAAAAACGCATCCTGTTGATTCTCTGGCAGGAGCAATACATACCTATTATGCAGCTCGAAATAGCCCCGAGGTTGTGGAGCGCTCTGAGCAATTTGGTAAAGCTATAGCTGCGAAAATTTTTGAATGGTCGAAAAACGATGGCGGACATCAGGGATATAAGCGGAATTTCCCCATAGATTATGTACGGCCGGTAGGTACTGGCTTATGGGTACCCCCTCTGATTGGGCAATCGAACACAAAAATTCCGATGCATCCAACCTGGGGAAAGAACCGAACATTCTCAGCGCGTAATAGTCAACTGCCATTGCCAAAACCTTTGGTCTACTTGACTGATACAACCAGTAATTAGTATGTATAAAGAAGTATTCGACCGGAAACACACCCTCACTGAAACCGACCGGGCCACTGTCATGTGATGGGGAGATGATTCAACGGAAACCTGTTCGCCCCCTGGGCACTCCTATAATCTGGCTACGATTGCCATCCGCAATAGCCATGTCAATTTAGTAAAAGCGGCTGAAGCCTACGCCCGTGTGGGTATGGCCGTAGCCGATGCCTTTATTCGTTTTATTCAGGCCATGCGGTTCAATCGGCTGCTACAGCGAGTGTTATATAGCCCTGGTTTTTAATTCACGGATAATACCCTCGCGAATCGTTGTGGAATCTATGTAAAAGTTGAGCTGCCTGCTAATCCAAGTCCTGCGAATAATGCTCAGTATTTTCCGAATTATAGATTGTATTCAATAACCTATGAAGCCCGGCACTACACCTCATTTGGGGCGGCTGCGCTGGAATGTGCTGATTCTCGGCTGATGGGCGGTATTCATACCCGGCATGATAATGAAGTAGGTCTGGCAGAAGGTACGAATATTGGCCACAACATCAATGCACTTCGGTGGCATTGATAGGGGATAAGCACATTGATCGTTTGGTTTCCCGACGGCAATAACCTGTGCCTGGTGCTTCACGGGTTTTACCATTTATCTCCCCTTTTATACACTTTATTGTCTGATTTCAACATCTGGCCAAATATGGATTTCTGTTCGCAATGCCTTGCCCTAATTTTGTCCGCAAGTGAACAAGGCTTGTCCAGTTCTGGACACTACTAAAAATCAGTACAGGAGGTAACCTGCTGTTTGTCAGTATATAGACTGAATTGGCACGAGCTTTGGACTTACTAAATCAACTCAGTAAACAACATCTTAAAACAGTTAACGCATTACTACCATGTTACTACCAATGAGCAAACTAGCAGCCTCTATTTTATTGAGTGCTTCTTCCCTGATTAACCCTACAACCCCTAAAACGCTTTCGTTCGATGCCAGTGCGTATGTGACGATCAACCATGAAATCCGGGTGGCTGTCCAAAAATCAACCGAAACGCCAGTCGTAGTATTGCTTCGCGACAAAAACAATGAGGTGCTGTATCAGCAAACTATTGGCAAGAAAGAAGCCAGGTATGCTATGAAGATGAAAGTTGACCAACTGGCCGACGGAGAGTATGAGCTGGAAGTAAAATCGAGTGAAGGCAGCATTCGGAAACAAGTAAATCTGTCGACGCCTGTTCAACAGACCAGCCGTACGATTGCCATGCAGTAAGAGCCGAAAGGTTAAATTAAGCAACAAAGCCCGACCACCATCGGGCTTTGTTGCTTATACGAATTGATGAAATGTGGGCTGTGTAGTATAATACTTATGGGTCTGTGTGTGTCATTGATCATTGCCCATGCCAGCTTACAATGTACTAACAGATAACGTTGCAGGCAGTGGACAATCAGATAGTATTGCTGATGGAACCGACTTTTAACTCACCTCTTTGTAGAATGCGTTAGCAAATATGCTTATAGAGCTGATTTAATTAAGATTCCCCTGGATGTATATAGGACCGAAAACAAGTAGCCCCCTCAATTACGAAGGGGCTACAAATGTATATATGGGTGTACGGGTAATGTATCCTTGAGACTCAGAATTTTACCAAAAGTTACATAGCCACAAAAAAACGCTGACTCCAGAAGAGTCAGCGTTTCCCATATACCCATATATGTGGTTCACGAGCCTGCCTGGCAGGTTCAATGAACTACACGAACACAAACAAGTACCGGGTTAATCGGTAGAGCGTTTGCTTAGTCTATAGGACGTATAAGCTACAGAAGGTAACACAAAAAAAGGCTGACTCTAGTAGAGCCAGCCTTTCTACTCTATCCACACCAAATGTAGACTCCATTCAGAGCCCGCAATCGCTACTATCTACTACGCAGTCCATATCCCCTTTGTGGCATTAAAATAGGTAGGGCTATCAGAGTTGATGCGTAAAACGCAGGATTCCCTTCCTGAAAGAGCACTTGTGTTAAACTAAGGCCAGGGCGTTGTAAGCAAGGGATTTCCTCAGTATTATTGTCTAAAACTTACCACTATGACTATTACGTTTACACCTATTGAATTGCCATTCAAGGTAGGGGATATTGTTTTTGTCAATCAAGAGCATGGCCAACGCCTTGCAAATAAAAAAGGGCCTACCTATCCTTACTTTCAGGCTCAAATAGAACGTATCTTCTTTGATGGTCGATTGGAGGAAATGAGCGTGATTGATCAACCATTGGACACTTACGAATTAAAAGTAGCCACTACTGTTTATGAGCTAAAGCCAATAGGAATTTATAGTGATTTGGTTAAAATGCCATTGAAGCTGACATTACCGATCAAAGAACCTAAGCTCTTCGCAACAGAACAAGATCTTAAGGACTATTTACAATCACTTCAGCATTTAGAACAACATGTAATTCCGTTTATGCCTGACCAGGAAGGCGCACGGTCTTAAACCAATATTCCCGGATATTTATGACAATATCCAGAAGTTGACTGTGAGTCTCGGGCTTATTAATAACTGATTGTGCTCCGAGCTGATAGGCTAATGAGATTTTATCATCATCTTCAATTCCGGTTAGCATAATAACTGGAATATCAGCCCATTGTCGATTGATCTTTAGATTCATCAATACTTCTAATCCATCAGGATAAGGCATTTGTATATCCAGAAAAATGAGATTAGGTTTAGCGGCTGGGTCGGCCATAACTTCCAGCATAATTAGGCCATTATAGAAAATACGTAATCGGCAATAGGGTATAACTTCGTGGATAGCCATCTCAAAGAGGAAAGCATCTTCCTCGTCATCGTCTACCAAATACACTAACTTATCCGAGAGGCTCTTAGGTAGAGATGGCAATGTCATAGACTGGGAGTAACTAGATATGAATAAATTATCTTTTCAAACATAACAAAAGCCACCCCAGAACCTCCCTGATAAATTAAAGTTTTATGTCTTATTTGCAAGATTATTAATGTAAGGTATTCATTATGAGGATATAGCTAAAAGAGCTGCGTGTAATTTTTTCTGATGAATCAGCTATTTTTTGCCTGCAATGCACGACAGGGAAATGATAATAGTTTCCTTTGGAGAATTTAGAAAGTGAAGGCACATACTACTTTGTTGGCCTTACTAGTACTAGAGAAAAAATGCCCTGCTGATAGTTTGTGCGCCTTGATGTATGAGCAGGACACCTGCAAAAGTGCCTGGAATAGGCGATATCCGCTGAACTAGCCAGTAATTAAACAGTTCTGTGTACTGCCTTTAGTAGAAAGCAGGGGAACCCGATGTTCAACAACTAATCGATACATTACAATGACTTTATGGAAGTGGGCTCAGGTGATTTTTTGGGTAGGCTGTATGATGGCAATTTGCTATGTAGTGACCACGTATCGAGATGATCCGAAAAGTCATTATTTCGGCCTGTTTATCAATATCATGCTCTTTATGGCCTGCGTATACCAGATTCGTAAAGTGTTTACTGAGGAGTCTGATTGAGCGATCTATTCAAAAACTCCACCACCTATGAATTCTGTCATTTCCCCAGGTGACCGCGTTAGTGTCGAAAAGACCGTGAAAGGATTCTTTCGGGGTCTTTACATAGCCACCGTAATTCACTGGACCTCCAGCGGTAGGCTTAAAGTTAAGCTGGACGGTAGTGGTATGGTCAAAATTGTATCGCCGGAAAATGTTAGAAAAATTGCAGACAAATCCACCGATGTAGATGGATCGAATGGGTTGACGAAATGACCTGTCCATATCGTGTCAAATCCCCTTGTTGAGAGCCTGTTTGACAATAAATAGATGTGTACGAACAAGGATCATTACTGCCACACTAATTAGCCTATACAGACAAAAGGTGGTAAAAACGCCCATTTTGTCCATTTAAACAAAATAATTACCTGACAACTACGGCCGTAATTACCTTAGCCAGCAGAAAATCAATTCACTTAATCGATGAGTATTCAACGAGTTTTCCTTATTCTGGCCTGGGCAGTACTGTTCATGCTCGCTGTTGATGCTGGCTTTACATTACTTAACCAGAAAAACACGTACCTCAATATTGCCGGACTTTTCTTCCTGGTTGGGGTAATCGTAGTCTCTCTAAAGACAAGAGCATTCACTAAAAATCCATTTAACGTAAAATGAGCAAACTACGGATTGTAATCTATTCTGTTGTGGCCCTGTTGGCAGTACTCTTACTAAGTAAAAGTTGCACCACTGTGGATGCCAGTCACGAAGGTATTAAAGTCAGCAAAATAGGCTCCGACCGGGGGGCATCTGATATTGAAAATGTAACAGGCTGGATATTTTATAATCCGCTTACTTCATTCATCGAACAATATCCTACGTTTACCCAGACCAAAGATTTTGACCCATTTACTGTTAGCGCCAAAGGAGGTACCCTGTTCAAAATTGACCCCACATTAAACTATCATCTGGTTAAAGGTCAAGGTGCTAACGTATATCGAAAGTATCGAAAGGAGCTTCCCGACATTGAAAATAATATCCTGCGGACAATTGTATATAACTCCTACCGTGATGTAGCTAATACATTTACTCCCGATTCATTAGTCAATAACCGGGTTGGTTTTGAAGAACAGGTCGAGGCTAAACTCCGTAAATCATTGACCGACGATGGATTCTCATTCGAGAACATTACCTCAAACCTGACCCCGCCTGAATCATTACAGGCTATGATTGATGCCAAGAACACGGCTGTACAAAATGCCCTGCGTTTGAATAACCAGGTGGCAGCAGAAAAAGCAAGCGCCGAAATAGCCGTGACAAAAGCGAGTGGGATTGCCCGCGCAAAAATTATTGAAGCAGAAGCGGAAGCCAGAGCCAATGAACTGAAACAAAAGACGTTAACGCCTTTGCTGGTTCAACAGGAGTGGATAAAGAAGTGGAACGGCCAACTGCCTACTACTCAGCTTGGGAGTGGTACGTCAACAATGATTCAGCTACCCATTAAATAAATTGATCAGCTAAAAGGGCCTGCCTATTACTCTGAATCTGTCTAATTGGTCAGGCTTATTCAGCGTAGTAGCCAACTATGGAATTTTTTGGATGATCACTGCTTAATTGATCAATAACCTCTCTAATTCGACGTCGACCAATTGGAAGACGAGCGCCGTCGTTCATAATTAGGTGCGCTATCGTTGAAGAAATCACCACACAGCTATGAACCTGATCGGGATTGATAAGGTGGGCTTTGTGAATACGAATAAAATGAGGCCACCGATCACTATACCACTTTAGTGTTCTGCTGGATAAAATAGCCTTACCACTAACCAGGTGAACCATAGAGTAATTGACATCACCAATTAAATAGAGAACCTGAGCTGGATCAAAGTTATGTTGAAGTTGTGCAGCAGCTAACCGCTTCATACTGTAGATAACTTAAGTGGATGGAAATATAAAAACACTGATTCTGATGGACTCGGCGTTTTTTTTCGACCTTAGTAAGGCTCTTTCATCTAAGAAATGGTGTTCCCATCTTAATGCGTAAGAGTACTTACCCAACTTATGCAAAAAGCCCCTTCCTGATTTGGTTGGGGCTTTTGCCTTTAAAAAAGAGGTAGGTTGGATAATTCCACTGCAAGGTACAGTGCTGCCGGAAGTGGGTGTGCTAAATGTTGTGAAAAACCTGAATTGGATAGTGGACAACCGAAGTTTGTAGGTTAACGTAGTGTATTGAACTAGCGTTTCGCCTTTATCCTGTCCATGTCGACTCGTCGTAAACTACCTACACTGGGGAGGATGGAGTAGGCTTATTCGCTGGATTTAGGCTGGGACTTCAATCTCAACCCGGGTTCCATGTCCGGGCGAACTTTCGATCCTGCATGTACCCTCAAGTGTATCGACTCGGGCAAGGATATTCCGCATGCCTATTCCGTTGGCTTGCGGGTCAATTGTAAATCCTACCCCATTATCACTCACCGACAAAAGGATTTTTCTTGCATTTTGAGTCAGACTTAGCACTACCTGGTCTGCCTGAGAATGTTTGATACTATTATTAATCAATTCCAACACTACATGGTATAACTCAAATTCTATTTTAGAGTCCGGGCGCTTTTTTAAGCCACTTTTGTCCAGACTGAATTGCATGTGTGGGTTAAAATTGAGTTTATCCGTTAAGGTTTGTAAAGCAGAAGCCAATCCCTGTGTTTGCAATTCTGTGGGTAGCAGGTTATGGGAAATCTGTCGAACATCCGAATACACATCTTCGAGCATCTGAATTAAACCGGCGTAGAATTTACGGTCTTCCTCGTTATAGTCTGATACATCCCAAGCTTCCATGCGCCAGCGTAATGCCGCCAGTTTGGTATTCAGATTATCGTGCAGTTCTGAGGCAACCCGTTTTCGTTCTATAGACTGACCTTTAAAAAGAGCCTCCTCAATTTCCCGATTTTTGACAGTCAGTTCATGATTTTTTGCCGTTAGCTTCCGATTGGACCAGAAAATTATTCCCGCGAGTAAAATGGCCAGTGCCGATAAGCCAACCAGAAAATTACGCGCCTGAGTAAGCTTATCGTTCTTGAGCGTTTGTAGGCTTAATTTAGTCTGTTGCCGTTGCTTATCGAATTCATAATTCATTGCGGAGGCTGTGGCTTTTTGCAGGGATTCTTTATTAAGTAGTGAATCCGAAGCCATTTTGAATTTTTTATAATGGAACAATGCCTTATCGGTGCGGTTAGTAGCCTCATACGATTGGGCTAGTAACCAATGATATTCTGCGGCTTCGGCCAGCAAGGGCGGATCTGATTCTTCCGCAAATGCCAATCCTTTTGCTGCGTATGATAGCACCCGATTGTATTGTTTTTTTGCCAGATAAATTTTTCCGTAGTTCAGCTGAACCATGTGGTCCACAAAATCACCCAGATCGACAGCATCCCGATACAGTTTATCACCCAGTTGGGTGAATTTTAGCGCGTTTTCGTAGTCTTTACGCTTAATATATACCTTACCCATACGTGCGTATACCTTTGGTAGGCTATAGACTGCATGAATGGCTTTGTTGATCGTTTCGGCCTCGGACAATGCCGTTAAGGCAGCGCTGTACTTACCCTCTTTTTCGAAAATATCCGCCCGCTGATTTAGCAAAAATGCCTCAAGTAGTTTATCGTTACGTTTTTTGGCTACAATAGCGGCCTCATCAAATATTTTTAATGCTTCGGTATACAAACCCAACGCAGAATAAACTACACCAAGATTTGGAAGAGTGGAACGTAGTCCTGCCAAGTCATTTGCTTCCTCCTGAAGCTGCCGGGCTTTTAAATACAGTTCAACTGACTTGCTGAATTGTCCGCTACGGGCAAAAATCTGAGCCTTTTCATTAAAGACTGTCCCCTGCCATGGTTTATCATTCAGATCAATAAATATAGCATTGGCTTTGTCTAAAAGGGGCATAATTTCTTTTTGCCTCGTTAGGTTGCCTTCCAGAAGCTGTGCTTTTCGAATATAAGACTCGGCCTCCATGTGTCTGTCTTTCAGTTTAATAGAAATCAGCCGTATTGTATCCAGTTGGGCAAATGCTCCCTGCACATCAACTAATCGGTCGGCCTCAATACGGACAAGACGTAACCGGGCTTTTCCCTCGCCCTGTAAAAAGCCAAGACGTTTAGCTAGTCGAGCCGATTGTATACCGTAGAAGATGGCTAGCGAATCATCACCGCCAAGCCAGTATGCATAGCTCAGTTCATATAAGGTGTGTACACGATGCGTATCCAGACGTGTTCGTGCGAGTTGTTTTTGTAATGAATCAATTTTTTGTGCCTGGACCTGAAGGCATACGCCAAGTAAAAAGAGGAGCAAGATTTCCCTGGCGACACGTTTCAATAGCGAGCTTATACTAAGTACATGAGAATGAAGCATGGATAGGTTGCCTATAAAACAAGGCACAATTTTCCTTTTATGCCTTTAATATAGGGTAAAGTTGGTAGATAGTCTACAGCAGTATCTTGCTTTATCCGGCTACATCTCTGCAAGTTTTTTTTGTGACTTACATAACGGCTAAATGGGAATTATTTTTCTGATTCGACATAGTCATTGGGAACCCATACCGCGGCTCCTTTGTGGTTACCAGACAGCAAACGGACCCGTTTTTTGAATACCCCTACAGCAATTACCCTGACTTTGGTGTTATTGTCTACCCAGATAGCTTTTCCGGCCTGAACAAGCTGATTTAAGCCCTCCTGATTCTTAGAGGAAACAACGATCATTACTTTATCGTAATCGTCCTTTGTGATACCTCCAGGCATTCCAGCGCGAATAATTCCCGTCTGGCCTACTCCAATCGCTTTTGCTGGTGTTGTTTCTGGTTTTGGATACGAAAAAGCCATGATAGGCCCCCAAAGAAGGCCAGCGATAGCACATATTGTAAAGGCAGTCTTAGGAAGAGCACACTTCTGTTTGGGTTCTCTACCTGTTGAAGTTGTGTTCATGGTATAAATGATTTGATTATGCACGGGTTGTTAAGGCTTAGGACGACACACTCAAATTATCAACTGGATTCGCATTGGCTGCTTTTAGGGTTTGGGACAGAATGGTCGTCAGGCCTAAAAACAGCATAATCAGTAAACTAGCCAGTATTTCTATAAAACCGATGTCTATAATATAATGCTGAAGGGTAGCCAGTAGGTACTTGAACAGTAAGTACATCACCGGAATCGTAATCAGGCTGGCAATGACCAGCAGCCAGATGAATTCTTTGGATAAGAGCAGCACAAGACTTTCCGAAGAGGCACCCATCACCTTTCGGATACTTATTTCTTTAACCCGTTTTTGAATGGTGAATGACACCGTACCTAACAAGCCCAGGCAGGAGACGGTAATGGCTAATAAACCTAAAAAGCCCCACAGCTTAATAATCACCGTATAAAAGCTATAGGCATCCTTAAGCTCATCGGAGAAAAACTGGGCCGTGAATTTGTCTTCCCCGCCGATCTGTTTCCAGAGCGTTTCCATGGCCGTGAGCTCACCAACAAGATTAGTTGATTCAAGTTTCAAATTAGCATAGGTAAATCGTTCAGGATCATGCTCAAAAAAGAAACTCCTGATCGGGTTTTTAAGGCCTGAATAATGAAAATTTTTCAGGACACCAGCAATGCGGACCTCTCGTCCACCCGGTAAGACAATGGATTGCCCAATGGCAGCAAACGGATTTTTCAGGTTCAACTTTTTTACTAACTCCTCATTGACTAGAATAAGCCGCGAATTTTCAACGGCATTTGTACTGAAGTTCCTGCCGGCTAGCAACGTTAAGTTCATATTTGATAGGAAAGCTTCATCGATTGACATTGAGGAAGCCCCCAGCGAGTCTGACTGAGAGGACGTTTTGATATATTGTTCTGGAGCCGATCCAATACCCAGAATATGAGAGGACATAGACATACGCTTCACGGAGGATAACTTTCCAAATTCGTTTTTGAACCGCTCGGCATCGATGTTCTGTAAGTCAACATCGAGGGCATTTTGCTGTTCGAACCCCAAATCATAGTTTAGCGAATACTGATACTGCCGCAGCATAATAACAACGGCCATAATAAAGCCCAAAGACAGAATAAACTGAGCCGTTAAAACGAGCTTACGGAAGAACGAGCGCTTGCTCGTCTTTACTTCTTTCCCTTTCAGAGCCTTAATGGGCGTAAGCTTTGAGAAATAAAGTGCCGGCACAATACCCGCAGCAAAACCAACCAGCAGGGCGAATAAAATGAAGCTAATGAACGTGGTCAATGTAGGGGATAAATCTACAGGCTCGGTTTCAACCATTTGATAGATATAATCCCGCCGTAGCACGTCAAAGATCACATAGGACAGCAGAAGCGCCAGTAGCACAATAATGGTTGACTCAACAATGAACTGGGAAAAGATCTGCTTCTTTTGTCCGCCCATTACCTTTCTCATCCCTATTTCCTTCATGCGCTCCAGGGATTGTGAAATCGAAAGATTGGCATAGTTTGAACAGGCAGGTATCAGAATCATCAGCGACATCGAGCCAACCAGAAAAAGCAACAGGTAATCATACGTTGTCCCTAAGGAATCATAGAGCTGAGGGCCCGGTACAATTTTAAGTAAAGGCTGTAGCCTAAAGGTGGCTTTACTTGCTCGTTGGGTGTATCGCTGTTTGGCTAGTTCATTCAGGTACTGTTCAACAGGGGCGGGTTGATAGTCCTGGAAAAGACGAATATAGATGTAAGAGTTGGCAAACGATTGCCAATCTTCTTTATTCTCCAGGAAAGCAGCCCCTTTATACGATAATAAGGTAGGATAGGAAGCAATTGCGCCAAACTGCATGTGGGAGTTCAGTGGCAGCTCTTTTAAAATACCGGTAATAACAAAATCGCCATACGGCTCCATTCGGATTAATTTACCCATGGCATCGGTACTGCCAAAAATTTTCAGGGCTTCCGATTTCGTAATGACCAGGGTATTCGGTTTAGTAAGAGCTGTCACCTTATTGCCTTGCAGCAATGGAAAATTGAACACCTCCAAAAACTCTGGGTCGGCAAAATAACCACTCAGTGGAATCTTCTTTTCCCTATAGATTGCATTGCCTTGAAGTGAACTATGAATACGGACTACTTTTTCTACGCCTGCAAACTCTCTTTTTAGGTGTTGGGCAAGGCCAACCGGCGCTGAAGCATAGTGCGGATTCTCTTTCTGATCATATACCTGGGTGGTTACCCGATAAATCCGGTCCCTATAAGGATGGAAATTGTCATAGCGGTACAGGAAGGTAAGCAGGGCCACGAATAATAAACTGATGGACATGCCAAGTGCCAAACCAATGACGTTTACTATCGTGAAGAATTTATTCCGGTATAGGTTCCGGTAGGCGGTTTTGAAAAAATTCCAAAACATAATAGGATGGATTTTCTTTGACCAGAATAGATGATTTGAAGTGGCTCAACTATTGTACCACGGCAGAAAAAGCATCCTGGTGCTTTCTATAGGCACTATAGCTACTGACGACTGTACGATTTCGGACAGTTCTGACCGGAATTGTCCGCTTGAGTAAGATTGCATTGTTCCCGCCCCGACGGCAGACCGTGCCCTTGCGGTGTCCGGTTGGGACACACCACCCGGTCGTTTTTAGGCTATAGGTCACCGATTGACTTTGAAAACTGATTTTATCAAACCATCTCTAATAAACTCTCATAAGTAAAGTGTCCAGCTAATGGGACCACCTCAGAAATCCATCCTCAATGGTTGATGATATTCCTCCCTCCTGTACTGTAACCAAGCCCTTAGAAGACTGTCTTGGTTAAAGACAACTGTAGCAGACGCGGTAGCCGCAAGAATCACAAATTGTCTATTCAGCAAGCCACCTATAAAGACCGAATTGTTTATATAGTATACATCGTGTCTGGCCCAGACAGGGGAGTAACCACCTTATATGACTTCCAAGGGACAGTACTATGTATACGACTCATGAGCTGGTAGATTTCTGTCTGACATTTTGTACTATGAAGGGCTTTGTTAACGTAATCGGACAGAAATGGCAGGAGTTTGATTGCGAGGAATAGATGATGGAGGCAACCTATGAAGCTACCGAATCGCTCACAAATCAGCTGTGTGGCCAGCGCCTATATAAAGAACGGGAGATGTTTTACTAGGCACGGTCTCTCCATGATTCTCGCGAAAACTGAAAATTAGTTGCATTGCATGCGTTTATAGCTGATCGTTAGCCCGATTGATAGTACGCGTGAGTAGCTCTTAGCGGCAAATTTAATTAATTAGTTAGCTTCAGTTTGGCAGTCAAATGTGGGTTTGAAATGGGAATCACCTGTTCTTTTATTACGGTTAATTTTTCCATTACGCCCTCTTCAACAAAGCGGCCTTGGTCAAGGACGAATTCGGTAATATCCTCAATAGACATAATCCAATCCGTTGCGAATAGCTTTAGCGTATCGCCTTTCAGACCTAATTGAATGGCTCGTCTTTCTAATTTCCTGCCTGCCGGATTGTGATCTGGATCCCATTGCAACCTAACTTCAGACTCGATCAAACTAGTTTCCCAATGCTCTCGGGTAGAGTAAATAGCTGGCTGAAAAGAAGAATAGACAGCTTGCTTCAATAAGGTTTCAAAATTCTCCAGGCTGATTTCAATCGCTACAACCTTCTCTTGATTCTCCTTCTTGGCCCAACCTGCCCTATACATCATCCAAAGGAAGTTAGGTTTAATCCATGACATTCGAGAAAACGAATAAGCTGGCCCTCCAAATCGTTGATGAGCAACAGCGTAATCAACAATCTGTGGATTGAATGCCTGATATACGATTATGTTTTGCCCCCGAAGCTGACCTAAAACAGGCTGCCCAGCTTGTGGCAAATCAGTTTCATAGTTTAGATACGGAATTGTTTTTAAAGTCATTTGTTCCAGAAATAGTAGTCAACACATAGACCTTTTCCGCTCGGGTGTTTGACCTATTTACATTAGTAGCCTCCTGAGGTAGACTGGCCGGGTGCTATGCACTAATTTTGCCAGGACTGTTTTTACAGTAGTTTAGCTGCAATAATAAGCAGAAATAGACGCTTCTTCATGAAAACACCTTTCTCACCCATTTATTGGTTTACCGCTATTTTTATTTGCTTGTCAAGTTGTAAATCCTACCGCTATATATACCCTGATCCAGGGGTGAAGAGTAGAAATTTAACCATTGGTATACTCACGCCTAACTGCTATATCGGGGTTATTAAAGAAGCTAATAAAGTGACTTTCGACTCACTGACTTCCCAAAAAGCCAAGAAAAAATTACTCGAGTCGACTCAAGAGGCCCTGAGTCATCATCTTGCGGCCAAAGAAGTTACGACTGATACCGCTACGTATCGAAAGATATATCAGGAGATTTTTGCTATCAATACCAAACTGAATAGTACGAAGTCGAAGCCTAGGCGACAGCAAATCGTAGATTCGTGCCGCATTTCAAGGAGCCTGGATTCACTGATGCAAGTAAATGGCGTTGATCAGTTGATTATTTCCTACCAACAAGGCTTTTATCGAACAAAAACTAATTACAGGCAACAGAGTCTAAAAGGAGCTGGAGTGGGCTTGTTAACGTTGGGCTTGTACATGCCCGTACCAATAGGGGCCTCATCACTCATCCTGACCTGGGTAGTGGACCGGGGCAGACAGTCCCTGGTGTTTACTAATTTCCATGTTGAGCAGAACCACCCTACTAATTCCGCCTATTTGAAGCAGCAAGTCTGTGAGTTATACCAGCGATTTTATACCGCTACTTATTCTAATGGTATTTGTTATCCCTTCTAAGCCTTAACGTAACAATTCAAATACTTCTCTATTTCTTTTGCCCCCGCTGGAAACGGTTAGTGCAGAATGGCGCAATCCTACGCTACCGTAAAGGCGATAATCTGTGCAATACGTATTCACGTACACGTAAATTTTCTGATTGTCTTTCAGTAGCGAATCAGGCACTACTAATAAGCTACTAAGGTCATGCTACGCGCCTATACCTGAAATAGGACCAATTCATAAAGTTATGGAGTATATTGGATTAAGTATATACCTGGGTTAGCCGATACAGGAAGAATTCCAAATTCCGAACCCCACGAAATTGACGACGAAAGACCTTAATTATTTTGGATCAAGTCTAAAAGTTGTGGAGTAACTTGGATTAAGCATATAACTGAGTGAGCCGATA
>NZ_BAAHBG010000024.1:0-60231 GCF_054776855.1 Spirosoma migulaei
GGGATGGGATGATCAATACCTAATTAGGATGCTACTCAAGATTTAAATGCGTTTAACCTGGAGTTTTACCAGGGTTTATGCTTCGAGTCCAATCGCTCTGGTTGAACTTGACTGAAAAGGCTGCCTGGAAGACCGCTGGCCCAGCACCACAGCCCGGCTCCTTTCGCAGCCGGGCTTTTTTGTGGTATTCATTGTAATCTGTGCTGAAGGCGTGTAAGTTTGACAAATATTTAAAACCTAAAACCTTAAAGCCGTATCAATGTCAAATTTTCGGTTTAAAGCCCTCGAAATCGCTCAAAGTCGTCAAGCCATGGCGGTAGCTGCTCCAACTGAGCGTGTTGGCGATTTTTTTGGAAGTTATACATTCAATAATGAAGTCATGCGGGCGCTCCTCTCGCCCGAAGCTTATCTGAAAGTTACCGAAGCCATTAGTACCAATGGCCAGATTGATCGGGGTATTGCCGATGAAGTAGCCAGCGCCATGAAGTCGTGGGCAACCTCCAAAGGGGCAACCCACTACACCCACTGGTTTCAGCCGCTAACGGGCGAAACAGCCGAAAAACACGATGCCTTTTTTGATATTACCCTCGACGGTAAAGCCGTTGAGAAATTCAAAGGGAGTGCATTGGTACAGCAGGAACCGGATGCATCGTCGTTTCCGAATGGAGGACTGCGGAATACCTTCGAGGCTCGGGGTTACACCGGATGGGACCCCTCCTCACCTGCCTTTCTGATGGACAATGGGGCAGGGGGTAAAACACTCTGTATTCCATCGGTTTTTATTTCGTATACGGGGGAAGCGCTGGATTACAAAACACCCTTGCTGAAAGCACTGAATGCACTGGATAAAGCGGCAACGGCTGTTTGTCAGTATTTTGATCGGAATATCACGAAAGTAACCCCCACACTCGGTCCAGAACAGGAATATTTTGTGGTTGACCGGGCGCTGTTCTATGCCCGCCCTGATCTGGTACTGGCTGGCCGAACGGTATTTGGACATGCTCCGGCACGGGGCCAGCAATTGGAAGATCACTATTTTGGTTCTATTCCGCCACGCGTCAATGCGTTTATGGTGGACTTTGAGTTCGAGTCCATGAAACTTGGCATGCCGGTTCGGACGCGACACAATGAAGTGGCACCGGGTCAGTTTGAGGTAGCCCCGACTTTCGAAGAAGTCAATCTGGCCGTTGACCACAATGCGCTGCTGATGGATTTAATGGAAAAGATATCGGAGAAGCATAACCTGAAGGTGCTCTTCCACGAAAAACCATTTGCCGGAGTTAATGGGAGTGGCAAACACAATAACTGGTCGATGGGGACCAATACAGGTGTTAACCTGCTGGCTCCGAGCACCAAACCAAAGGAAAGTCTACGGTTTCTGACGTTTCTGGTGAATGTAGTAAAAGCGGTTCACGATAATGCCGATTTACTACGTGCCAGTATTGCCTCGGCGGGTAATGAACACCGGTTGGGTGCTAACGAAGCTCCCCCGGCCATTGTCTCGATTTTCCTGGGTGAAGCTTTAACGCTGGCTCTTAATGATCTGGAAACCAAGTCGGAAGTGACCGTGAATAAGGGCGATAACGTGTATTACAAGCTGGGACTCAACCGTATTCCCAGCCTGATGCGCGACAATACCGACCGGAACCGAACCTCACCTTTCGCCTTTACGGGTAATAAATTTGAGTTTAGAGCAGTGGGAAGTTCAGCCAACTCGGCGTCGACTATGACCGTTTTGAACGCCATTGTAGCCGATCAGTTGAACCGATTTAAAACCGATCTGGATGTACGGTTAGCAAAGGGTGAGAAGAAGGAACTGGCTATCGTTGATATTTTAAAAGAATACTATGCCAACAGCAAACGCATCCTGTTTGAAGGCAATGGGTACTCGGACGAGTGGGTTGACGAAGCGGCTCAACGGGGCTTGTCAAACATCAAATCATCGCCCGAAGCATTAGGCGTGTTTGTTCAGCCCGAATCGCTGGCCCTGTTTGAGCGGACGGGGGTTATGAACCACGCTGAGGTTGAATCCCGCTACGAAATTGAACTCGAAAAGTATATCAAAAACGTGCAGATCGAGTCGCGCGTGATGGGCGATCTGGCCATGAACCACGTAGTATCAACCGCACTGAAATACCAGAACAAGTTAGCCGAAACTGCCCGGAATCTGGTTGAGTTAGGCATGACTGCCGAAGCTGAACCGATTAAAGATATCCTGCGTGAAATTTCAACCCGGGTCATTGTGATCAAGAAGGGAGTGGAAGCCATGATCGAATCCCGCAAAAAAGCGAACAATGTAACCGATACTGCCGAACGCGCCAAACTCTACGCTACCGAAGTAAAGGATCACTTTGACCTGATCCGTTACGAAGTGGATAAGCTCGAAGAAGTGGTTGACGATGAAGACTGGCCATTAATAAAGTACCGCGAATTATTATTTGTGAAATAGAGTTTTGACCGATGCCCGTGGTCATAACTTTGTTACTGAACGAAGAAGCTGATTACTTATACGGGAGGATTAATGTCTAGTTATCAGGCGATTACTAACGAGAATGGTCAGCTTTAGAGCTGACCATTCTCGTTAAAAGATCAATGCTAATTTCAATGGTTCACCCATCTGCAATGGCATTTGTAATTTCCACTCCGTCAATAAACACGCATTAACTGAGCGTTTATTGAGTTAAATTCCCAACAACTGTAACGATGCTTTTCGCTCCAATAGTTAGGCTACCATCGTAGTTCCTGATAGAAACAGGGTCAAGATCTGCCATTGCCGACGTTGTATAGCGTGTTACGTTGGATAAATTGCCAGATGCCAAAATCAGCTTAACTAATTGGTCCTCACTCCCCGCGTTGATACATACGGTAACGAGTTGCTGGTTCTTGTTCCTATACGATGATACCAGAAGCCCTTCATTGCTTTGCGTAACCGACGTATTTACCCGCACGGCACCGGGACGTATAAATCGACTGAAATTGCCGAATGCCCAGAGCATCTTCGATGAATAGTAATTGCCGTCCGTTTTCGTTTTGTCGATATAGATCAACCCATCTTTGTAATTGTAAGGCGATATGGCAATCCACCAATGCCAGGCTGAGGCATTTGCATTGACGAGGTCAGTATGGATCACTTTCGCGACGTACAAGCCGGGGTCAATACCAAGTTCTCGTCCAGATCCGTTTATTTCCCCGCTGTTTTCGCCCAGAATGCAGTATTCCGACATCCAGTAGCCAAGATTCGGAACATCGGATACGCTAGTCGCAAGCTGGTTGCGCTTCTGCACGGCAATGTTGTACGGAGAGGTCGTAAAATAACTATGAGCAGAAACCGCCTTCGTGAGGTTCGGTAGATTACCAATATAGTCCGTTGAGGCTTTGTTGAAAAATGAACTGATCTGCTTGCCTTTTCCCTGACGATTGTGCTCTGAATACAGAAACTCAATCTGACCCGCTTCGGCGACATTTATCTGGGTAGCCAGTTTATTGTTCAAAAGGGCGCTACTGAGCGACCGGGTTATACTGGCGATCTGGTTGTTGTAAAAAGGAGTGCCCTCCTGACCCCCATCGCTCCAGTCCCATTGGGGTTCATTGACCGGACTGATGTAATTGAACAAAATCCCGGTTTTGTTGCGGATGCCTGTAATCACTGTAGCCAGAAACCCGGCGTACTGATCAAACTTATCCGCATTCAGATTAGGGATTGCTTTACTTGCATACCCTTTGCCATTGATCGTGTACTGGACGGGTGGGCTGTTTGGGAATGCTAAAAAGGTAGCGACACCGCGTTCTTTTGCAGCCTTTAAAAACCAGACTTGCCCAGCCTGCTTAGACCAGTTATAGGTTCCATCGTTGTTGAGGAATGATTCCGCACGTCGCCATTCATCCTTTATACCACTGCCATTGCCCTGTTCAGCGGTTCCCGCTCCAATGTTAAATCGCCAGAGCGACAAGCCAATTCCCTTAGGTTTTCCATTGGGGAGGGTATCCCTACTGAAGAGCAAATCGGCTATGGCCGTTTTTTTTGCCTCTGGCCATTGACCCACAAACTGGCAGGACCAGGCATCGGAAGCCCCAAAATGATCAATGGTTTGGGCTGTTTTTGCGGGGTCTATGGTAACCGTTATTCCTGTGGTAGCACCTGGTTTCGTCAGGATGTCTGTTCTAGGGCTGGCGTTGCTAACGATAGCAGCCAGCAAAAGGACAAGTACGTTTAAGAGTCGAAAAGAATAAGAATTGGGAAGATGCATAAATGAGGAGGGCCAGATTTAGATTGCCTAAACTAGGATTAACTCATCAATTCGCATACGAACAGCATGTATTTTTACGTAATTAGCTCTTTAGATTCATGAGCTAACCGATAGCCTGTAGCCAATTTACCGACGCTGAGTATCCTGACGGGAGGCCATTACCAATTAAACGGTCAACGTGTCAGCGCGGAATTATCCTGTCCTGGAAAAAGTTGACCATAAACTGGTTCACTAATGGATCCATTTATTGCCCAAAATTGGCCTGTTGACTTGCCCGGTGCCAAACAGACTTGACTGATAAAATTACTGGGGTATTCTTCAGTGAATTGCTAGATCAACTTGGTGAAAACTTACTTCTTAACGTTGTTGTACTCCTGATCCGTTACCGGTTGCATCCACGTTACCCGACCTGTAGCCGTGTTAGGCGTAATAGCGACTTGCCTAAATTCGACCGTTGGCGAAGCTCCATGCCAATGGGGTATGTTTGGTGGACATTTCACCGCGTCGCCTTTTCGGAGGATTTGAATGGGTTTACCCTGCTCCTGATAGTAACCAATGCCGCCCAGTGCCAGCAGTACCTGCCCGCCCGCGTGGCGATGCCAGTGCGAGCGGGCACCCGGCTCGAAGGTCACGTAGCCCACGGGAATATTGATCGCGCTGTCGGGCTCGATTAACTGCTGCACCCAGACGGTGCCGGTAAAGTTGCTGGCTAGTGCCCGCTGGCCTTTTGGAAAAATGGCACCCGCGTCCATCACCGTTGCCGGTTGGGTTTGCGCCCTTACCTCGCTACCGATCAATGAGATCAGTAAACCTACAGCTAGTAAGCCTATCGCGTTGTTTTTCATTGATTTCACTGTAAAAGCGCTCTCCTTGTATATAATTTCACTTACCGTCTGGCTGCTGTAGCCTGCGTCAAAACCAGTCGGCCAGCGTCGGCTTCCGATTTACCGACGGTTGTTTCGATCAGTGCCATCGCCTGCTGTAGCTGGGGTCCGGTCAGGCCCAGGTGCAAACAGATACCCAGGTGGCTTTGCAACATGGGCTCAACGCCCCCGATACTGGTCAGCACCGAAATGGTCGTCAGCTCCCGGTCGGTATAGCTGAGTACATCCCGCTCGAATAGATCGGCAAACAGGTGCTCTTTCAGAAACACGTCGATCTCCGGGCTAAACGCCGAGTACCCTCGCTTCGGCCCGGTTTCGGGCTGTCCACTCAGTTGTTCGAGGACCTTTTTGCCGCGCTCGTACTTCGGTTCGCTGCTGGTAATCGGTGAGGCTTCCCGGCCCACCTTGTCGGTGATGCCCTTTTTCTTGCGTTCGTCCAGTACCGTTATGAACGTCTGTAACCCACGAATACTTCGTGGAAATCCACAATAGGCATATAAATGGACCAGCACTTCCTTGATTTCGTTGACAGTCATCCCTGCATCCAGACCTGCGGTTAGGGCTGGTTGTAGTTTTTGCAGATCGCCCTTGGCGGTCAGGGAAGCAATAGCGACAATACCTTGTTGCTTCGGCGACAAGGTGGTTGGCTGACTCAGTTGGTTTTGCGCGTGGAGCTGGTTAACTGAGATACCCCAACTGACAAGCATACATACTAGAGCGATCCGCATATTAGGTAATAAGGAGATGGTATTCTTTATACCGATGTCAGATTAAACGGTAGCTTCCGGATGCGTTTGCCGGTCAGGTCAAATATGGCATTGGTCAGGGCAGGAGCAAAGGCAGGCAAACCCGGTTCGCCAACACCACCCGCCGGTTCGTCGTTGTCCATGACATACACATCAATGGGTGGAATATCGGTGATGCGGGGCAGTTGATACGAGTAGAAATTCTTGTCTACGGGCACGCCATCCTTGAATGTCACCTGATGCTGGGTAGCGGCTCCCAATGCCATCACAATAGACCCCTCTACCTGCGCTTTGATGGTATCGGGATTAACGTACCACCCGCAATCCATCACCGCCCAGACATGGTCGATTTTTAGTTTTCCGTCCGTGCCTTTTGATACTTTCACCACCTGCCCAACCGTACTGGAAAAACATTCGGTGATGGCCATACCGTACCCATACCCGTCACCTGGTTTATGGGTTTTCCAGCCCGATACCTCGGCCAGTTTGTCAAGTTGCCGATGCAGTCGCTCATCAGGCAGGTGTTCCCGGCGGAAGGCCATTGGATCTTGCCTGGCTTCATGGGCCAGTTCGTCGATGAAACTCTCGTAGGCAAAGCCGTTGGTCGAGGCATAGACCGACCGCCACCACATGGTTGGAATGGGCGTTTCGAAGGGCACATCGGCAATGCTGAGGTTTTTGATGCCGTCGGCATAGGGTTTCAGGAAGCCTTCCGACGTACTCCGATTGGCTTTGTCTTTCGGGCCTCCGCGCCAATGGTCATTGTTTTGACCAGCCATGCGAAGCTTGAAAGCACTGATTTTACCCTTATCGACAACCCCCTCGCACCGGTACGTAATACCGGGTCGATACGGGCCATTCGTTGCATCATCTTCGCGAGTCCAGACCACCTGCACCGGCGCTTTTATTTCTTTTGAGATCACAGCTGCTTCATGCGGATAATCCATAAATGCCTTTCGGCCAAATCCACCTCCCAGAAAGGTCATGTGGACAATTACCTTTTCGCGGTCCAGCCCCATTTCTTTGCTGATGGCATCCTGTACCCACTCGGGTGCCTGGATGGGTCCCCAAATTTCGAGTTTATCGTCCTGATAGTGGGCAATGCAGTTCAACGGTTCCATGCACGCGTGATACTGATAGGGCGTTTCATAGACAACATCGAGTTTCTTAGGTGCCTGAGCCAGAACGGCTGATGCGTCGCCCTGCTGCTTAAACGAAAGCCCTTCCTGCGTTTTTAGGGCTTGCTGTTGGCGTTTGAAAATCTCGTCGGTGTTTAGGTGCTCAAATCCACTATCGTCCCATTCAACTTTCAGGGCTTTTTTTCCCTGCAAGGCGGCCCAGGTCGAGGTGGCTACGACTGCTACGCCCTCACGGTACGTATTAAATACCAGCATTTTGGTCTTGAACACGTGTTTGACGCCGGGTACTTTACGAGTAGCCGTATCATCAAAACTCTTGACTTTACCCCGCAGACGGGGGTTACGTTCCACGGCGGCATAGAGCATACCCGGAATTTCTTTGTCCAGCCCAAACGTGGCCGTCCCATTGGTTTTTAATTTGGTATCCTGCCGAAGCAACGGCTTGCCAACGAGCTTGTAGTCGGATCGCTTTTTTAAGACGACGTTCTTGGGCGTTTCCAGCTTCATCGCGTCTGCCACCAGTTCTCCATAGTGGAATCGCTTGTTGCTGGGCCGGTGAATGACCTGTCCTGATTCGGCATAACAGTCCGCTATCGGCACGTTCCATTTGGTTGCGGCTGCCTGAATCAGCATTTGGCGGGCAGTAGCGCCCAGCGTCAGCAAGTTCTTGTAGGAACCCCGCACGGTTGAACTACCCCCCGTAACCTGATTGCCGTATTTTTTAGAATCCCCTTTGGCAAAAACGATATTTACTTTGTCCAGATCGACTTCAAGTTCTTCGGCAACCATCTGAGGAATGGACTGATAAACCCCCTGGCCCATTTCGGCCCGGTGCGAGAAAATAGTCACCTGGCCGGACGGTTCGATATGGACCCAGGCATTCATTTCAATACCAAAACTATCGGCTTCAGCCGCTTTGATCATTTCGGCTTCTTCGGCATTCGACGGGATATAGAATCCCAGCGAAAGCGCCAGACCGGTCAGGCCCGAGGCTTTCAGGAAATGGCGTCTGGATACGGGTTGTGTGTCCATGTTGATGTTGCTTTTGTTACCGTTGAGGGGCGTAGGCGCCTGTGTTGATCCAGGTCGTCCAGGCTTTTTTAAATTCAGCATGACTCATGGGGGGCAGCGTCCGGCCTTCACCGGGGTTCCAGCCAGCCTTTACCAGGCCATCGTCTGCGTGTTCCAGCAGTTTTTCCACGTTCTTATTCCCATTTTGCTTGGGATCGACCAGTTGTTTGGCTAATTGGCGGGGTGTTCGTCCCTGAAAAACCATACGCATAGTTGCCGGGGGTAAATGCCATTCTGGATTGCCCGGTGGCGTATGCAGACCCGGCGTGTTGGTTGGCTGATGGCAGTTCGAACATTTCATAGCATAGATCCCTTTGCCATCCGTACCCCGACGAGGGCCCATCGTGTGCAGGTGATTGTCGTCGCCCTGGAGCGGTATATCACCCGATGGATGACAGTTCATGCAGCGCGGACTCATCAGCACTTTGTAGACATTGGCAAACGCTTTCACCGACGTAACGCTGTCCCTCCGGACCGGATCTTTTTTGATGGGTGCAACATGGGCTGCTGTGTTCATCGGGCTGGTACTGATCGGATCAGTATGCGTGGTAAACGTAGAGGCCATAATCCCTGTCACCGACAGAAGAATGGCCAGGTTATAGATTGTTCGTAAAGGCATAGACGGACGTGCTTTCGTTTCTGAATGCGTTTATGGAGGTGGCTACCGGCTTTATTGTTGACGACGTAACATTACTCGCTTTTGCCGAGCTTTCGATCCGCTCCACTGGCGGCTACATGAATGGCTTTCCGAATGCGGGGGTACGTGCCGCACCGGCAAATATTGCCCGCCATAGCCGCATCGATATCCGCATCGGTCGGGTTGGGGTTCTCCCGAAGCAGCACCGCGGCCGACATGAGCTGTCCGGAGTGACAGTAACCACACTGGGGCACGTCGATTTGCTGCCAGGCCTGTTGCAGGGGGTGATCGTTGTTTTGAGAGAGCCCTTCAATGGTGACCACCCGCTGGCCAGCGGCCCGGCTCATTTTGGTGACGCACGAACGCACCGCTTCACCGTTCAGGTGGACCGTGCAGGCCCCACACTGGGCGACGCCACAGCCGTACTTCGTACCTTTCAGGCCCACTACGTCCCGGATGGCCCACAGGAGGGGCATCTGCGGATCGACATCCATCGATTGCTCCTTGCCGTTGATCGTTAACTTAATGATTGCCATAACGTTGCTGTTGAGAAAATACATTCAGTTGCCATTATAGTCGTAACAACAGCTCATGCTTGCCGTATGTTTAACCGATTAATCGCCAAAGTTCCTGCTGTTTCTTCAGTTGAATGGTATATAGATTACGGTATTTCATACCAAAATCACTGATTTGGCGGGCACAGGTCAGTAACTCACCCATCCCGGAAAGCTTGAAATTGCCCGATGTTCGCTTTAGGGTTGCCTGATTATCTAGTTGGTGAGATGGTTTTTCCAGAATTCGATGGCGTACTGCATCCAGCCTGCGGCATCGGTGCCTATCCCCGTCCCAAAGCCATGACCAGCCTGGTTGTATCGACGGTATTCGACGGCTACACCCGCGTTTTTTAAATTCTGAACACGCCGGTCCACCGTCATTGCGTTCGCGATCCCATCATTGGCACTAACGGTTATGAATGTCGGTGGAAAATTGGGCGAGTAACTGGACTGGCCGGTATAGGCAATAACAACAGTTGCCGGTTGAGGCAGGTTGCCTACGCCGTAACTGGCTACGCCGTTTAGCGCAATGTTACCAACCATTCGGGCACCTGCCGACCCGCCCCATAAGGAATAACCTTTTGTACTGACACCAAGAGTTTGGGCGTTCTGAAAAATATACGCGATAGCTGCGGCCAGATCTTCGGTGGCAACCTGTTCTCCAATGCGGTACCGGATCACAAACGCGTTCAGTCCTTCTTTACTGATCTCTTCGGCGAGCGGAAAGCCTTCGTGCAGCGAACCTACGTACGAAAAGCCACCTCCCGGACAAACGATAGCGAACGGAGCGCCCGGCTTGCCCCGGTAAAAAAACAAACCCGTTCTAGTTTTGGCCCGATCCGTTTGCTTTTGCTGGTCGGTGTAAACATCGTAAAAGACCTGCTTTTTTGCATCAACATCATCGATCATTCGGTTCAGTGCGCCTACGACAACGTCTGGGTTCACGTGACTGTGGTAGGGCATAAGTGAACCCACATCCTGCAAGCGCGTGTCATAATAACGGGTATTGTCATCCCAGGGCAACAGTAATTCGCCAAAGCCCTGAAAGGCCGAATGAGTGACAATGTCCCGGACGTAATTAGTGGTAGTTAAATGACCTTTTTTAGGTTGTGTTGCCATTCTACCATTGTTTAGTCTACATCCGATCTGGGTGTTGTTGCTACTGACCATAACTCTTTCCGCATCTGTAGTTTGTATCAGAAAGAGTAATCCGACTAGTAATTTCCCCGAGAAGCCAAAGGGCAAAACCAGTGCTTTTGCCTGAAAAAAATCCCAGGGCTGTTTCATATCTATCCAGACAGGTGATAGTAAGGATTACATAGCGGTGTCATGAGGGCGTTGCTCTTAATTACCCACCCGTTTTTGCAGGTGTGCCGGGTAACGATCTCCCTGTACCGGAATCTGGGAAAAGGCAGAATCAATCTGACTAATGTCATCAGGACTCAGTTCAACATCGACTGCTCCACTATTTTCTTCCAGACGGTGCAGCTTGGTCGTGCCGGGGATCGGGACAATCCAGGGCTTCTGCGCCAGTAACCAGGCCAGGGCAATCTGCGCCGGTGTGGCGGCCTTTTGTCTGGCCATATCGTCTAATAGGTCAACTAACTTCTGATTGGCTTTCCGGTTTTCTTCCGAGAAGCGGGGAACCACATTGCGGAAATCGGTCTTGTCGAACTGCGTATTTTCGTCAATTTTTCCCGTCAGAAACCCTTTACCCAGCGGGCTGAACGGAACAAAACCAATGCCCAGTTCTTCCAGGGTTGGTAAGATTTCTTTTTCCGGCTCCCGCCACCATAACGAGTATTCACTTTGCAAGGCGGCCAGGGGTTGTACGGCGTGGGCTTTACGAATCGACTGTACACCCGCTTCGCTCATCCCGAAGTGCTTTACTTTGCCTTCCTGGATCAGCTCTTTGACCGTTCCGGCCACCTCTTCGATCGGCACATTAGGATCAACACGGTGCTGATAAAACAAATCGATGCGGTCGGTTCGTAATCGCTTCAGCGCTTCTTCGGCCACCTGCCGGATTCGTTCGGGGCGGCTATCCTGACCTTTGGTGGAATCTCCCTGCTGAAACCCGAATTTAGTGGCAATCACCACCTGGTCCCGGAAAGGCTGCACCGCTTCACCTACCAATTCTTCGTTGACAAACGGACCATAGGCCTCCGCTGTATCGAAGAACGTAATGCCCTTATCGAACGCGGCACGAATCAAGTTAATCGCATCCTGCTTATCGGTTGCCGGGCCATAGCCATAGCTTAAGCCCATGCATCCTAAGCCCAATGCGGACACCCGTAGGCCACTAGTTCCTACTAATCTTGTTTCCATTATAGTTGATTTATTTCAATAGGTTAATCGTACGCAACCATTTCACTATGTTCGTTTCGGCTTCTTTGGCCTTATCGCCTTGAATAACCAGCAATTGACCGTCCCGTTCCGATCCACCCCGCATCGTAAAACCTTCCAGTATGTTGCTGTTGGGACACAACTGCTTTACCGTCTCGAACGTACTACCTATTCCATAACCGCCATTGCTATTAAACGGGATGATGGTTTTACCGCTGAAATCATACTGACGCAAAAAACTTTTCATGGGCGGGGGCAATTGCATGCCCCAGGTTGGGAAGCCAACAAACACAACATCGTACGTTTGGATGCTGTCAATTTTTGTTTTTAACGGGGGCAGGAAACCAGTCTCATTTTCCTTCGCTACCTGTTCTACGGTAGCCCGGTAGTTTGCGGGGTAGGGGGTCGACAATTCAAGGGCCACCAATGTTCCACCCACATGCTTGTGAATGATGTCCGCTAAGGCCCTGGTATTATTGGTTCTGGACAAATACACAATCAATACCTTGCCTGGCAAGGCGTTGCCGGGCTTTACAGTAGGCTCATCGGTAACCTGAACGCTCTCCGTTTGGGAAGAAGAGCAAGCTCCAATCAACAGAAGTAATGCCAACAGTATGTGCATTATAAAAGCAGTTATTCTCATTCCGGTCGGATGTTTCATGGCGACTAGCGTAGCTAAGCACAAAGGCTATAACTCACCCCAGTGAATGAAGCGTTATCTGTTACTTTTTCGCGGGTGCTTCCACATTCGAGAACGCAAGCACCATTTGCGGCAAACGCTCTCCCTTAACCTCAATTTTGGCTAATTCGGCATTAAATTGGGTTAGCTCATCGGCAGTAAACCGGACATCGGCGGCCCCAACGTTTTCGAGCATGTGCTCCATCTGCGTGGTGCCCGGAATCGGCACGATCCACGGTTTCTGCGCCAGCAGCCAGGCCAGCGATACCTGCGCGGGTGTGGCTTTTTTCTGAGTAGCCCAGCTTTTTACTACGTCCAGGAGTGCCAGATTGTGGGCCACATTCTCGGGCGAGAACCGGGACTCCATGCCGCGAATGTCGCCGGGCGCGTACCGGGTATTGGCGTCGATAGCGCCGGTCAGAAAACCTACGCCCAGCGGACTCCAGGGTACGAAGCCGATACCCAGTTCCTGGCAGAGTGGAATAATGACCTGCTCCGGTCCACGCCAAAGAAGCGAGTATTCGTTCTGAATGGCTGTAACCGGATGAATGGCATGGGCTCGCCGTACGGTTTGCGGTCCGGGTTCAGACAGGCCGTAGTGCAGTACCTTCCCTTCTTTGATCAGGTCTTTGATCGTTCCAGCTACGTCTTCAATCGGAACGGCCGGATCGACCCGGTGTTGGTACAATAAATCAATACGGTCGGTGCGAAGGCGTTTCAGCATGCCTTCCACGACCTCCTTGATGTGCTCGGGTCGGCTGTTCAAACCAGGCAAACGCTGACCGGTTTTCTGGTCGATGTTCCAGCCAAACTTGGTTTCGATCACCACTTTGTTTCGAATCGGGACCAGCGCTTCGCCCAGAATGCGTTCCACCTCAAAAGGCCCGTAGGCTTCGGCGGCATCGAATAGAGTAACTCCCCGGTCAAAAGCCGTCCGGATGATCTTATGCATTTCGGGACGGGAAGGGATCGTCGTCTGATAGGTACGACTCATATTCTGCACGCCAAGACCAATGCTGGAAACCTCCAGTGTACCCAGTTTACGACGTCCAGGTTTGGCGTTTGGGGCCATCGACGCTGGCTGACTCGATGGGTCGGTAGCCGAAAGAGCTTTAGCTTCCTGGCCTAACAAGGTACCGCCTGCCAGCGCCAGGCCCGATTTTAGGATGGTCCGACGAGTTAACTCAGTGTTGGCTTGTTGGTTGTTTGTCGATTGCATGGTTAATAGGTTGCTAATCTGTTGCTGGGTTTACTTATAGGTAGGCAGAAAACGAGATACCTCGTTAATGCTTAATCACATGGGTATCCCGAACACTGCTAAACGTCAGGGCTAATAGTTTCCAGTCTTTTCTTTGTTTTTTATAGACTTCGGTAACGGTAAACTCCACTTTTGCCTCACTGCCCCGAACCGTGGACTCCAGGGTAATGCGGGACCAGATAATGGCCGTGTCGTCAAATAGTTCTACCGCCACATCGTGCACATCCGCTTTTCGGTACCAGATGCTCCCGGTTTTGATAATATCGAGCTCTTCGTCCTTTTTCCAGGTGCCGCTCATATGGACAAATTTTGACTTATCGTCAAAGAGCTGCGCCAGCTTGTCTACATTTTTGTCGGCCATCCATTGCCATTTTTGCCTGGAGAGGTCAATGATTTCCTGCTGGGCTTTCGTGGGGGGTGTAGTAGCAGTGGTTGACGTTGGGGCCTGGGCGAAGGATGCTTGCATGCCCGTAAGCAGTAAACCCAGAGCGAGAATTGATGCTTTCATAGTACGCGATTGATGGAAAGATTAACTGTTTAGTAGTAATTCTTACTTTCTGTAGAGACAATAATGCCTGATTCAGCGCGAGCGGTATTGGTGAGAAACTATTTAACACTTATAAAAGCACGAATCATACCGTCCCCTTTGGTCAGCACGTACAGTTCTCCGTCGTTATCCTCGGCCAATCGTAGGTCAATACGACCTGCCCCCGCAACGGCTCCCCGGCCCGGTAGGCTCGGGTTTCGGCCACCGCGACGCCTGTAAGTCTCCTCCGACAGCGCTCGGACCCGTGTGCCCAGTTCGTGTAGTGGTGCCATGGTGAGCGGATTACTGTCATCGGCGGCCAACACGTCTTTCATGTTGGCATACCAGATACGACCCGTCGTAATATCACCGAACACTAGCGTCTCTTTCAACGCTGGAATTCGCTTCCCTCGATAGACGAAGCCGTTGGCAATCGCATCGCCACCGCCGGGCGTGTGAGGATAGGCAATAACAGCATAGGTAGGCTTCACGGTGCCATGTGTCACCGTATCTGAGACCTGGACAGGAAGCACATCGTCAGCCGGCAATGCCCCCATCCCGTTGCTTGCTGACATACTCTGTGTTCCCTCGCGAAATGGATAGCCGTAATTCGCCCCCTTTTTGATAATCGCCACGGTCTCCCAACTGACGAGGCCAATGTTGAAGGCAAGCAATACAGGTTCGCGTGGACGTGCGGGGTCGACATACCAGGTCAGGCGGTGCGGATTGCGCAGACCATACGCCCAGATTTCCTTTCGAGCGCCCTCAACCGAGACGAAGGGATTGTCGTTGGGAATTCGATAGCGGCCATTCTCACTGACTTTACTCGTCGACACGTGATCGCTCAGTGTCGGAATGATGCGAAGAATCTTTCCCTGGTACGTATCGAGCCGTTGGGCATGCAACCGCATAGGGCCTGGCCGCTCGCCCGTACCAGCGTCCCCAATGCCCAGGTACATAACTCGCCAGTCTGGGTCGCCCGGCCGAGCCGCCGGATTGAATGTGATTTCATTGAGGGGATGAAAGAGCCCCGGTACATACAGACGAAACACCTCACGTGCCGTCCCTTCGAACGTCATATTGCCGAGTTGCCGATCCGTCCACTCTACAATGACCAACTCACGCGCAAACCGCGCATCACTAGCTACTGTCGGCTTGGCCAGTGCCGGTGTGGTGGTGTAGCCTGCCAAATTTAGTCCGGGTAATACACCGGGCTTCGGTATAGCGCTCTCGTCTGGCGTAGTGGCATTTTCCATGTGCAGCGTATAGAAAATGCCGTTTCGCGCATAGTCCGGATCGAACACGAAGTTCATCAGACCCGATGCGTATCCCGTGGAGGCCGCGAATTTGGGGAACAACCCAGCGTGGTCGCCCGAGCCGTTGAAGTTTAGATAGGGCGTGAGTTGTTTGGTCTGCTTGTTAAGGATATAGAGCGGACCGTTCAGGTCGTTGACAAAGAACCGTTTGCCGCCCGGCTCGTCACGCAGGATGCTACCGCGCGCCAGCACTCCAGTGACACGATCTGCCGACATGTCGCCGGTAATCGGCAGCTCAACGTAGTCAGCTAACTCAAGCGTATGCTCCGTGCTTGGTGCGGCAGGTGCCTCGGCTTTCGGTACTACCGCGGTGGTCCCCGGCTGAGCTGACACGAGGGAACGAACATACGCGACCACGTTTCGGATCTGAACGTCCGAAAGGCGACCCTCGAAGGGCGGCATCATACTTGACGGAATTCCCTTTTTGACTGCGGTAAAAAAATCAGCATCGGTCGAACCGTGATCCCAAGTCTGATCGGTGAGGTCGGGCGGCTGCTTTCCGCCCCGCTCCGTGATGATGGAAATCTCGGTGCCCTCCTTGACCGCTCCCTGAGCGCGATCGCCGTGACAGTTGGCGCAATTGACAGCGTACAGACGTTGCCCGTCAGCTAGTGATTTGGGCGATGTCTGCGATCTAACTGATGTCGTAACTGTGGCGACAAGTAGCAGAGACGTCACAAATCCGTTGGCGATCTTCATAAGAAATTGCTTCATTAGATAAAGCGTTGAAATTCGTTCACCGTGAGCACAGTAAAAGCAGAGAGCCTAATTTCTGTAGGCATAATGTTGCCTGGTTCGGCGCGAGCAGCAATCCCGAAACTAGTTTTTGACGGGCCGCATCAGTCTGGAGAAGGAGAGTTGCCCTAACATCCATTTGCCGTTCTCTTTCACAAAAACCTCCGTCACCATAAAGGGATTGACCACTTCGTTGCCGCCTACGACGGCTACCAGATCGAGGTCGCTCAACAGGATGGCCGTATTGTCAATCATATGGAAGGTCGTTGAATGAACCGTCGCTTTCTTGTACCAGATATTTCCGCTTTTTATTACATCCAGTTCCTGGCCCTTGCCCCAGCTGCCACCCATGTGAACAAACATCGATTTGTCGTCAAATAAGGTTGTTAGTTTGTCCACATTCTTGTCAGACATCCATTGCCATTTGTCCTTCGAGAGCGCAATGATTTCCTGTTCTGAGTTCGGCGTTGCCTGCGCGCGGGCAGCTTGTGCGCTTAGCAGCGTAAAACAAAACCCCAGAATGGATAGGGCCAGGAGGTATTTTACCACGGTTGGTCGTTGCATAGGTTTATCGTTTAGGGGTTTATTTTTTGGCCGTATATTCTGCGTCGGTCACTCGTTGCAACCAGATTGTTTTTCCTTTTGCCGGACTGGTGGCCAGGTACGTAACACCCGTAGTCGGGGTGGCTCCGTGCCAATGTTCCACACCCGGTTGACATTTGACCATCTGCCCTTTACGAAGGGTTTGCCGGGGTTTACCCCGTTCCTGATAGTAGCCTTCTCCATCGGTAAAAAGAAGAATTTGTCCGCCTGGGTGAGAATGCCAGTCGAGCCGGGCGCCGGGGGCGAAAACGGCTTGTGCAATGCTGAATGCGAAGGTGCTGTCGGGACCGCTGACCTCGCTTAGCCAGACATCGCCCACGTGGGTTTTGGTGGTCGCCAGCTCCCCTTTGGGAAAGATGGAAGTGTTTTGTGCCATTGCCTGCGTCGAGAGTGTGGCTACGGCTACCAGCATGATCAGTTTACTGATATGTCTACGATTCATTGTTAGGGTGTTTTATTAGTTTAGTTCGCGCTCCCCGGCTAGTTGACTCTAGCCGGATTGTGGTGATTGCTAGCTCTGTAACCAATCACTCCGCAAAGTTCCGTCCTTTAACCCAGCAGAATGGTATATAGATTACGGATATAACTACCAGTTTTACTGATTTAAGCGGACTGCTTAGCAAACTGTAGGACAACTCAACTTAGTGTTCTTTCAATCAGCACGAAACCGCCCGTCTACTGATGGTGATTCTCCTGGATTTATCCTAAGTACAGTCCAGGCCAATGTCGTAGGATAGTTTGTAAAGAACTCAGGATCAATGGATCGACTATTGACTACGATGGGAGAAATGCGCTAGGGAACCAGTAGCTTGGTAAACGAGAGTGCCCCTAATTTCCAACCTGCCTGTTGCTGAATATAGACTTCCGTCACTTCAAATTCAGTGGTAATCTCATGCTCGTTAACTACCGCCAATAAGGTAATTTTAGTCAACAGGATGGCCGTTGAGCCGATGATATTGACCGACACTTTATGGATATCCACTTGCTTGTACCATACGAACCCGGTTGCAATGATCTCTAGTTCACGGCTCTTGTCGAAGCTACCACCCATGTGAACAAACATCGCTTTTTCATCGAATAAGTCATTTAGCTTGTCTACATTCTTGTCGGCCATCCACTGCCACTTGTCTTTGGAAAGGGTAATCAGTTCCTGTTCGATATTCGGGTTAGTTGTCATAAAATAGTTTGTGTTTTAGAATTGAGAGATGACTGTTGAACAATAAAATAGAAAGAGGGCAAAGCGTCAGGCAGAGGCTCCGGAATAAATTATCCCTGATCCTCTGCCTACCGTGTGTCAGTATGTTGTTAGTCAATTTTAAATCCACCCATCCATTTGACCATGGCTGGATCCCGATTATCGAAGAATAGGCTTGCCTTGGTGTCCAGAGTGGTAATGGCTTCCATGTCCTCAGCACTTAACTCAAAATCAAGGCTGTTAAAGTTTTCGGCCATGCGCTCTTTGCGAACCGATTTGGGAATGGCCACCACGCCCCGCTGGGTCAGCCAGCGCAGCACAACCTGAGCGATGGATTTGTTATATTTTTTCCCAATCGAACGTAGTAAATCATTGTGGAACAGGTCGTTTTTGCCTTCGGCGAAGGGGCCCCATGACTCGATCTGCACGTTGTTGTCGATCATGAACTGCTGGGTGTCGATCTGCTGATGGAACGGATGGGTTTCCACCTGGTTGACCGCCGGAACAACCTCATTGTGAATGATCAGGTCAATCAATCGGTCGGGCTGGAAATTGCTGACGCCAATGGCCCGAACCCTACCCGATTTGTAAATCTCCTCCATAGCCCGCCATTCGCCATACACATCGCCAATTGGCTGGTGTATTAAGTACAGATCCAGGTAGTCGAGTCCAAGCTTCTTGAGCGACTTGTCGAAGGCTTTTTTGGTCCCTTCGTAGCCATCGGACTGAATCCAGAGCTTGGTCGTAATAAATAGTTCTTCTCTGTTTACACCACTTTTTTTAATGGCCTGTCCCACGGCTTCCTCATTACCGTATGAAGCAGCCGTATCAATTGATCGGTAGCCGGTGGCAATGGCATCCAGCACACTGCGTTCACACTCAGCCGGATCGGGAACCTGGAATACGCCAAACCCGAGGATGGGCATTTCTACTCCGTTGTTTAATGTTACTTGTTGCATAGGTATTTACTATTTATTGTAATGATTAGTACCGGTCCTTGTCTGATTTTGGCGTCATCGGATATTCGTAGGGCGTGACCCCATTCACCGATATACCCCCGTGCTGGAAGCTGCTGGTGACTCGTTGCTGCATCGTGGTGAACATAGCCGGTGGCGTCGAAAGTTGATCCAGCGAGGCCAGTTCCTCCGCCGAAAGTCGGATATCCAGGGCCGCAACATTCGCCGTCAATTGGTCGAGTGTTCGGGCACCGATAATAGTTGAGGTAACCCCCGGACGACTGATTTCCCAGGCCAACGCAATGGCGGCAGAGGTGGTCTGATGGGTCTCGGCCAGTTCGGCCAGGCGGTCTAGAATGGTAAACGCCTTCTCATCCAGCAGTGACACCATCCCCATCACTTCGCCACGACTGCCACTCACTTGGCCCGCATTGGTCCGGGTGAATTTGCCCGACAACAGGCCTGACTTTAACGGCGACCAGGGCGTCACGCCGATTCCCAACGCCTGGGCCATAGGCAGCAGCTCGTCTTCTACCGTCCGTTCCAGCAGCGAGTGTTCAATCTGAAGGCCGATAAACGGCGTCCAATCCCGTAGCAGGGCCATGGTGTGGGCCTGCGCTACCTGCCAGGCAGGTGTGTCGGAAACACCGATGTAACGCACTTTGCCACTCGTAACTAAATTGTTGAGGGCTTTCATGGTTTCTTCCACCGGCGTGTTCCAGTCCCAATGGTGAATCCAGTACAGGTCTATGTAATCGGTTTGCAACCGACGCAGTGACTGCTCACACTGTTCGATAATCGCCTTGGTACCATTACCCCCTCCGTTTGGGTCGCCCGGATACAGGTTATTGGCAAATTTGGTCCCGATGACCATCCGGTCGCGTTTAGCGGATTCGCGACCAATCGAGTCCCCAATAATCTTCTCCGAATGGCCGTTGTTATACGCGTTTGAGGTGTCTAAAAAATTGCCGCCCAACTCCCGATAACGGGCGAGAATTGCTTCCGCTTCCTGTGGCGATGAGCCAATGCCCCAACCTTCTCCGAAGGTCATGGTACCCAGGCAGAGCGGGCTGACCCGCAGGCCTGATCGACCCAGGGTTACATACGAATTAAGTGACATGAAACGTAATTTTAAGTGAATACGACTGTACTAAAAAAGGCATCAGGAAACCCAAACAGGGTTGATATTTGCCACCCTGTTTGGGCTATCTGGCTTTAGTTGACCAGGCGAATGCCCTTTTGTTTGACAAAGGTCTTGCTGCTTTCTGGCCGGATAGGTATACGGATTACGGGTATACTTACCATTATTACTGATTCGGACTGGCCGACTCACGGGGGGAGGGATTAAGCGTTATTTTTGAGATAGATAAACCGATCATGCTTATGGATACTCCGCACCGCATTGAAACAATCAGAGCATTCAATGCCCTGAGCAATCAGGAAACATTACACCCGCTGGTGAGTGTCGTTGATATGTCAAAAGCAGCCCCAAGGAAGGCGTCCAGTGAATCCGTGGGGTTTTCCATGGATTTCTATACCGTCTTTTTGAAAGAAGTGAAATGTGGTGACCTGCGGTATGGAAAGAACACCTATGACTACCAGGAAGGAACCCTGGTGTTCATGGCACCTGGGCAAGTGGTTACGATTGAAAGTAGTGAAGACGTTTTAGAACCGAAAGGCTATGGCCTGGCCTTTCACCCCGATCTGATCCATGGTACGTCGCTGGGACGACATATGCAGGAGTACACCTTTTTTGGCTATCAATCCAATGAAGCGCTGCATTTGTCGGAACGGGAACGGCAAATTGTCCTGGATTGTCTGGCTCAGATCAACTATGAACTCCAGCATGCGATCGACAAACACAGCAAAAAGCTGATTGTGAGCAATATCGAGCTCTTTCTGGATTACTGCATCCGGTTTTATGACCGACAGTTTATAACCCGGAATCATGTCTATCAGGGCGTTCTGGAGCGGTTCGAAGCCCTGCTTACGCACTATTTTTCAACCGATATGGCTCAACGCAATGGCCTGCCATCGGTCAGCTACTGTGCCGAACAACTGAATTTGTCCGCTAACTATTTTGGCGATCTGGTGAAAAAAGAAACGGGTAGATCTGCCCAGGAGTACATCCATTCCAGGCTGATTGATGTGGCGAAAGAGCGACTTTATGACCGTAATAAACCGATCACTCAAGTCGCTGATGAATTAGGCTATAAGTACCCGCAGCATTTTGTTCGCCTGTTTAAGCAGCGGGTTGGGCAATCGCCCAGTGAATACCGTCGGTCTGCGGGTAGTGAATTTAACGCCCTAAGCGTACATTAATTCAGACTTTGAAATTTTGGGCTATTCCCTGAGCCGACAGAACAACTGCGGCTACAAGCATGGCCGATTTTGGATTGTGCATACTTGTAGCCGTTATGGGGTTTTACTAAGCCAGTTTTCGCTCGCCCAACCATTTGACCATGGCCGGATCACGATGGTCGAAGAAGAGACTGGCGTTTGTATTCAGGCTTTTGATGGCATCCATATCGTCGGCACTTAACTCAAAATCGAGGCTGTTGAAATTCTCTTCCATCCGCTCTTTTCGAACAGACTTAGGAATGGCCACAACACCCCGTTGAGTCAGCCAGCGTAGCACAACCTGAGCAATGGATTTGTTGTACTTTTCGCCAATTGACCGCAATAGGTCATTGTGGAACAGGTCGTTTTTGCCTTCGGCGAAGGGCCCCCATGATTCGATCTGCACGTTGTTGTCGATCATAAACTGCTGGGTATCGATCTGTTGGTGAAACGGATGGGTTTCCACCTGGTTGACCGCCGGAACGATTTCGTTGTGAATGATCAGGTCAATCAATCGGTCGGGCTGGAAGTTGCTGACGCCAATGGCCCGAACCCTACCCGACTTATAAATCTCCTCCATAGCCCGCCATTCGCCGTATACGTCCCCGAAAGGCTGGTGTATCAAGTACAGATCCAGGTAGTCGAGCTGTAGTTTTTTCAACGAAGTTTCGAAAGCTTTTTTGGTCCCTTCGTAGCCATTGGATTGAATCCAGAGCTTGGTGGTAATAAATAGTTCTTCTCTGTTTACACCACTTTTTTTAATGGCCTGTCCCACGGCTTCTTCATTACCGTATGAAGCGGCTGTGTCAATTAACCGATAACCGGTAGCGATAGCATCCAGCACGCTCCGTTCACATTCGGCTGGATCAGGCACCTGAAAAACGCCAAATCCCAGGATGGGCATTGATATCCCGTTGTTCAAAACTACGTGTTGCATTGTACTTACTTAGTTTACAGGGCAAAGGTCTCTTCATTTCTTCGCCCGAATGGTATATAGATTACGGACATTACTACCATTATTACAGATTAATGTTTACCCATCTGGTAGGCTGATAAGAATGCGGTAATTTTGGTGTAGATAACCAACCGTGCTATGGATACCCTGCGACGATTCGAGACAATTGCCGATTATAACGTCTTCAATAATAATGAAACCCTTCACCCACTGGTGAGTGTCGTTGATCTGTCCAAGGCCGATCCCCGACAAGGCTCCCGGATGTATTTTGGCTTTTACGGTATCTTCTTAAAAGATCTCAAATGCGGTGATTTGGTGTATGGCCGTCATACCTATGATTACCAGGAAGGAACGCTGGTTTTTATGGCACCGGGACAGGTGGCCGGTCTAAATAGTAACGGGGAAACCTATCAGCCCAAAGGGTACGCGTTGGTTTTTCATGCTGATTTAATTCATGGGACACCCCTGGGACGACATATTCAGGAATATAGCTTCTTCGGCTACCAATTCTATGAAGCGTTGCATTTATCGGGTCGGGAGCGGCAAATTGTGATGGATTGCTTTTCTAAAATCGAGTACGAATTAGAACATGCCATCGATAAGCACAGTAAAAAGTTGATTGTCGCGACAATTGAACTCTTTCTGGGGTATTGTACCCGGTTTTATGATCGGCAGTTTATTACCCGTGAAACGGCCCACAAAGGCACACTGGAACGCTTCGAGACATTGTTGAACGAGTATTTTCAGACCGACAAACCACAGACGATCGGCTTGCCTTCTGTAACCTATTGCGCGGGTGAATTGAATTTGTCGGCCAACTATTTTGGTGACCTGATCAAAAAAGAAACGGGCAAAACGGCGCAGGAATACATTCAGGCGAAGGTGATTGATCTGGCTAAAGAACGCATATTTGACCAAAGCAAATCGGTGAGCCAAGTCGCCTATGAATTAGGCTTCAAATATCCCCAACACTTTATCCGATTGTTTAAGCAACGGGTGGGACAATCCCCCAATGAGTACCGGATGCTCCACTACAATTAACGTCCAATTCAGACGGGAGGTAAGCTGCCAATTTTCACGATCTGTCAAACGCGACGAGTCGCATATGGGGACCTATAAACTAGCTTAAGAAATAAACTTAAGCTAGTTTAAGAATCAGGATGACGGGATATAGGGCTACCCCTTCTTGTTACCGTCGACATGTCTATTTCGGTTTGATCAGGGGCATAACCTCTTTGCCGATCAGCTCAATGGCGTTCATCAACTGCGAATGGGTGAGGCCCGCGTTATCCATTTGAAAGGTAAACCGATCAACACCCCCCAGGGCTTCACTGTGCCGCATCAGTTTTTCGGCAACCTGTTCAGGGCCGCCAACCACTAGTACGCCTTCCGGCCCCATCAGGGAATCGAACTGAACTTTTGTTACCGGAGGCCAGCCGCGTTCACGGCCCAGTTTCGTCCATAATTCAGCGTAACCAGGATAATACTCAGCAACCGCTTGCTCATTGGTGCGCGCAACATAACCAGGTGAGTGCAAACCAACGGTTAATTGGTCAGGCGTAAATCCGGCTTTTCGACCGGCTTCCCGATAGAGATCGATCAGGGGACGGAATCGGGCTGTATAGCCACCGATTATGGCCACCATCAACGGAAGGCCCAGGCTGCCCGCCCGAATAAATGATTCAGGGGTACCGCCTACGCCGAGCCATACGGGCAGTTTAGGTTGTACAGACCTCGGGTAGACGGGCAGGTTCTGGATGGCCGGGCGAAACTTTCCTGACCAGGTAACAAACTCGTTATCACGTATTTTTAGTAATAAATCCAGCTTTTCCTGAAATAGCGCATCATAGTCGTGCAAATTAAACCCGAACAGCGGATAGGCTTCCACGGATGAACCCCGCCCCACCACGAGTTCGGCTCGTCCTTTGGAGACCAGATCTAAGGTGGCAAAATTCTGGTAAACCCGCACCGGATCAGCAGTGCTCAGTACGCTGACGGCGCTCGTCAGTCGGATCCGTTTTGTCCGACCGGCGGCAGCAGCCAGTATCACCGCCGTTGCCGAATCCAGAAATTCCTTTTTATGATGCTCGCCAATACCAAATACATCCAGACCAGCCTGGTCCGCAAAAACAATCCGATCCAGTAATTGCTCCATCGCGTCCACGCTGCTAAGCGTATGGGAGCCATACATGGCAGACGCGAAACTATCTATTCCTATTTCCATGCTACAATCTTATTGGTCAGGCTACCAACAGAGCCTGATATTTACGGCTAGTCGTACTACACGGCAAGCTATATAGTAAAGCCGAGTCGGCCTGTTAGCGTTCCCCGCTTTGGCTGACTACTGGCAAAAGACCAAATTACGGAATAGTACCAGCCATCAAACCCATTTTTAGCTAACTGATAATGGGCCAGTTCCGGTCTTTTTAGGGTAAGCAGTCTGTGGGAAGCTTACTCCATTTGTAATCACCCTCTTTGTGGATTGGCGAGACTTCATATTTTAAATTCCATTCTTTTATGGCTTCTAAAATTGGTAAAAAAGCCAAGCCTTTTTCAGACAACTTATAATCTACCCTTGGCGGTAGTTCCTTATAGGCCAATCGTTCCAATAAGCCATCCTCTTCCAACTCTTTTAACTGTTCGGTCAGTACTTTCCTTGAAATGTGGGGTACGATGGCGTCTAACTGACCAAAACGCATGGTTCGGGTGCCAATGACATTGATAATGATCGGCTTCCATTTATTACCAATGGTGCCAATAGCTCTCGTAAATGGGCAATTCGCGTTGCAAAAGCGGTCGTCTCTCATACTTAAAATTTGTAGTTACCCCATAGTAACCAGAATAAACTATTATAGTTTCAAAGATAAACTATTGATAGTTCCTTTGTGAAACAAATGTAAAAGTAGCTAAAAAATGAGTAAGCTAACAAGTAAAGTTGCCGTGATTACAGGTGGTAATAGTGGTATTGGATTGGGCATTGCCCAGGCGTTTAACCAGGAAGGGGCAGTAGGCGCTATTGTCGGCAGGAATCAGGAAACGTTAGCGAGTGCTGCGGCTCTGCTTGGCGATACGTTTATAGCCATCAATGCCGATGTAACCAACCTTACAGACCTGGAACGAGTGTTTAAAGAAACCGCTGAAAAATTTGGTAAAATAGATGTGATTGTAGCCAATGCGGGTGGTGGAACAATTGGAACAGTAGCAGATATAAGCGAAGCCGACTATGACAAGGCAATGGATCTGAACCTGAAGAGTGTCTACTTCACAGTTCAGAAAGCACTGCCTTATATGAATGAGGGGGGCTCTATTATTCTTATCGGGTCCAATGCCGCGCATCGGGCCTATTCCTCTTTTACGCTGTATGGCGCTGCCAAAGCGGCTGTTATCTATTTAGCAAAAGGATTGTCAAGCGACCTTTTAGATAGAAAGATCAGGGCAAATGTCATAACACCCGGTACAACCGATACACCCGCATTTGACAAGTTTGTTCCCGCCGAACAAATTGAAGCAGTAAAAAAACACTATGCAGGTGTAATGCCAATAGGCAGAATCGGGCAACCTTCTGACATTGGTAAAACAGCGGTTTTCCTGGCCTCCGATGATTCTTCGTTTATGCTGGGTGCCGAACTCCTAGTGGATGGCGGTATGACCTATTTGTCTAAATAATTGAGTACACACGGGCACGCGTTCAAGTTCGTGCCATTACTGATTTTCAACATGAGTACATCAGAAAACAACGTAGCAAACTACGCCATTATCGGCTTCGGCAAAATCGGCAAGGCCCTGGCCAAGGCTTTTGCCCGCAAAGGCATTGAGGTATCCGTTGCCACCACGCGTGACCCGGAACGCTTTGCAGCCGATGCGGCCGCGATCGGTTCCACGATCATTCCCACCACACTCACGGAAGCTGTTAAGGCAGACATCATCTTTTTGGCGGTGCGTTTTGACGCGCACCCGGATGTTGCCAAGGCGCTGCCCACCTGGCAGGGGAAAACTATCGTCGATGTGACCAATGCCTACGGCGTACCCCCTGAGCAACTGGGAGGACAGCCTTCCGGCAGGGTTGTCGCCCAGGCCTTCACGGGTGGGAAACTGGTCAAGGGCTTCAACCATTTGGGCGCTGCCATCCTAGAACAAGATCCGGCCGTTCATGGTGGCAGGCGAGTCGTGTACCTGGCAAGCGACGATGACGACGCAGCAACGGAGGTTGGTGCGCTTACCGAAAACCTCGGTTTTGCACCTGTCCAACTGGGCGGAATTTCGGAAGGCGGACTGCTGGTGCAGGCGCGCGGAAACAGCTGGGGTCAACTGATCTTTATGGACTTGGTCAAGTTCGACTGATGAGTCGTTATCGCAACTGTCAATGCGATCCTGCTTAGTGGACAAAGTGAACTACAGATTAATTGAAGCGACTAAACTGAGTTTGTCGCTCAACCATAAATTAATAAACGGAATGAGTAAATTAAAAAACAAAGTAGCGGTCGTTACCGGTGCGTCAAAAGGGATAGGTGCATCGATCGCAAAACACGTTGCGGCAGAAGGCGCCAAGGTGGTTGTGAATTATGCCTCCAGTAAAGAAGGCGCCGATAGAGTGGTAAAGGAGATCACAGACAGGGGAGGAATCGCCATTGCAGTACAGGCCGATGTATCGAATGAAGCCGATGTAACCCGGCTGTTTGACGAAACAAAGAAGGCGTTCGGTACCCTGGATATTTTGGTCAACAACGCCGTCTTTCAGCAATTTTTACCAGTTGAACAGGCCTCAGTAGCCGCTTTTCATCAGCATTTCAACGTCAATGTGTTGGGCCCTGTCCTGACCATCCAGGCAGCTTTAAACCTGTTTGGTTCTACGGGCGGCACGATCATCAATATCAGTTCGGGTGCCAGCAAATCGCCGATGGCGGGCGTGTCGTTATATTCGGCTACGAAAGCAGCCTTAGATGCCCTAACGATTTCATTGTCGAAAGAACTGGGAGCAAAAAACGTTCGAATAAACTCGATTTTGCCGGGCGCTACGGAAACCGAAGGTGCAACCAGTGCTGGTGTAACGGCTGGTAGTGAGTATGAGAAACTATTTATTGCCAATACCCCGCTGGGTCGTAGGGGCCAGCCCGAAGATATTGCCAAAGCGGCCGTTTTTCTGGCTTCCGATGATGCTGCGTGGATCACGGGCGAGCAACTTTCGGTTTCGGGTGGTATGTATGGTTTTTAAATCAGTAATACCACTACTTTGTCCCAAAAGCAAAAAGCCACAGATACACCAGTTATCTGTGGCTTTTTGCTTTTGGGGCAACCCATTTGGGAGACGTATCCACCTACCGCCTATCGATTCGATACAGCCTTCCGGCGTCCGTAATGGCATATAAGGCTCCGTCCGGTCCCTGGGTTATATCCCGGAAACGCTGACCCTCACTCGCCAGCAATCGTTCTTCACCGACAACCCGATTAGCTTCGATCACCAGTCGGACAATGTGCATTCCACTCAGCGCCCCAATAAATAGATTGTTTTGCCACTCTGGAATACGATTGCCGGTGTAGAAGGTCATGCCACTGGGCGATACCACCGGGTCCCAATAGTAAACGGGCTGTTCCATGCCTGCTCGCTGCTGGATGCCATCTCCCAGGCGTTGTCCACTATAGTCGATCCCGTACGTAATGATGGGCCAGCCATAATTCGCCCCGGGCTGGATGCGGTTGATTTCATCTCCTCCCCGAGGGCCTAGTTCGCCTTCCCATAAATCACCCGTTACCGGATGGATCGCTAGTCCGTGCTGATTTCGGTGGCCAATAGAATACAATTCGGGACGGGTATCCGCCTGCCCGGCGAACGGATTACCCGGAGCGGCCATGCCATCGGTTGTGATCCGGACAATCTTACCCACTGCTGAGTTCAGGGCTTGGGCCTGTACCCGAATGCCCGGATCGGAACGGTCGCCACTACTCACGATCAGGTTTCCGGTCCGGTCAAAAATAACCCGGCTGCCGTACTGATTAACGCCTGTATACGCTGGCGTAGCCCGGTAGATAACCGTTACGCCTTCAAGTGCGGTTTCATTGGCTGAAAGCCTGCCCTTGGCAACGGCCAGTAGACTACCCGTAGCGCCCCGCTCCGAAAAGCTCCAGTAAACCATGCGATTGGTCGTAAAGGCGGGATCGACGCACAAGCCTAGCAAGCCACCCTGACCACTGCTATTGACCGCCGGTATGCCGCTAAGCGGAGCACTCACTTGCCCGGAAGCCGTGACCAGTCGCATCGTGCCTGCTTTTTCGGTGATGAGGAATCGGCCGTCCGGCAGGCTGGCAATGCCCCATGGACTCGCAAGGGTTGACGTTAAAACGGTGCTTGTGAAGGGGGTGGTGGTACGAACACCTGCCACTCGGGTTTGTCCCGAAAATGCGGGACTGTAGGTTGAGTTGGGCGGGTTCGTTTCAACCGGTGATGTACTTGTTGTCGTTGTTCCGGAAGTCGGCGGAGTTGTTCCTGTAGGGGTAGCTGGCGTATCGCTATCCGTTTTGCAAGAGGCCACCGCTAGTAGGGTACCGGCGGCAATAATGAGCAGTTGAGTTTTCATAGTTGTTGCGTTGAGTGGTAACGTCAATAAGTAGAGAAAGCCGGATTAACTGATTCGGCCTTCTCTAGTCTGTGTTTTCGCTAATTTACCTTCGCCGAATTAGCAGCCTTCTCGATCACATCCAGTCTGGCTTTCCGTTGATCGGGCGTACTGGCGGCTGTTCCATCGGATTTGAATTCGAAGACCTCATTCTTTTTTGGATCGTAGACCGGCCATTGGGGCAGTCCCTTGCCATTGGGATTACCCGTCCTGGCGAAGTTGGCCCAGTAGGTGTTCATCAGGCTGGCCACTTCTTTGTCTTTCGGTGTCACAGTAACGCCATTCCGGTCTCTCAGATTGTCGAACACATACCCAATTTCGGATGCGTGTGCTGCGCCAAAGCGCATCCTGGCCTGCAAGGCGGTGGGAACATAGGAAAAAAGATAGAGGTAAGCCGGTGCGCCTTTAGCGACAAAGGACCGTGCGGAGAACCGGGCTGGCTCCGCCCAAACCTTATCGGTGTTGACTAGGGAGAGCATTTTAGCGAAATCCGTCATACCATCTGGATCGTAGGCAGCGGTCATTTCATCTTTTAGGGGCGCAAACATAGCCAGCAATTCCTCCTTCGATCGGGCATTGACAAAGCCAGCGGGCACTTCGGCACTGTTCGACCCGATGAGCAGCGGAACCTTCGCCTGCCTGCCCGCTTTAAAGGCACTCTCAGCCGTTTCTACCACGAGCTTACCATCGAGAATCGGGCCTGAGTAGGTTGGCGGGCCACCCTGACCAGCCGTTTCCTGTCCACCATCAACAATCTCGGCCGCAGAGAGCGCCCGGAGTTTGGCCAACGCAGCGGCATCTGTACCCTCAATGCTATATCGCTTGGCGAAGTTTACGCCCATAGTTTCTGCTGAAATTGGGTAATTGACATCCGCGTTTTCTTTGTTGATCGGTCGACCGGTCAGCACACCGTCGCGGGCACCACCTGATTCACTGATCGCTTTCTGGAAAAGACCTTTTGCAGACGGTATCGACAGCAATGAAAGCACCGAGACACCACCGGCCGACTCTCCGAAAATGGTCACGTTTTTGGGATCTCCGCCAAACGCGGCAATGTTCTGTTGTACCCACTTGAGCGCAGCAATCTGGTCCATATATGCATAGTTGCCCTTGGGCTCTTCCGGATGTTCTTTACTCAGCGCGGGGAACGCGAAGAAGCCAAGCCGACCCAGCCGGTAGTTGAACGTGACCAGCATGACGCCCTGTTTCGCAAACTGAGTCCCATTGTAATCTGGCTGAGAGCCGCTGCCAAATACGAAGGCTCCTCCGTAAATCCACACCATAACCGGAAGCTTTGTTTTGGCCGTTGCATTGGCTGGTTTCCACAAATTGAGAAACAGGCAATCTTCGGAGGATGTTGTCGACATGGCGGCAGCACCCGGCCCAAAGCCCCGCTGCGGGGGATCGGCTCCAAACTGACTGGCATCACGCTCTCCCTGCCAGGTAGGAGCTGGTTGGGGTGGGCGCCAGCGATTAGCCCCAATCGGGGCGGCTGCATACGGAATGCCTTTGAAGCTGGAAACATCTCCCTCGGTCACACCACGCACGACGCCCGATGCCGTCTGAACCGTAGGCCCAGTTTGTTGTGCCTGTAAGGCATAAGTAATCAAAAAGGAAAACCCCAGAATTAGTTGCTTCACAGTACTCGCGTTTAGGTGATTATAGGTTGCAGCAGATTAGGCTACCCGACAAAGGTCACCTATATGTATGGAGTAACTGGTATACAGATTACGGATGTTACTACCATTATTACTGATTTAATTGGGGCAAACCACGCCAGAAGGTCTGTAAAGACTATCTTTGGCGATCGTGGAAACTTCCTATTTAATACGTGTAAAGTGTAGTTTCTGGTAATACGTGAACGGATTGAACTCCTTCCTAGTCTATCGCCGGGCTTTGCCGATAGTTTCGAACCCTATTTAGTCTAAACCCTGACCAATAAAGCTTATGAACCGAATTGATCGCCGAACATTTTTAGGGAATCTGTCGCTGGTTACGGCCGCTATGGCTGCACCCCAATATGGGTTTCCGTCGATTGCGAAAGCCGACGAGTTTGTTGAGGTGAATACCACGCATGGCCGTATTAAAGGTATGCGAAATGAGGGGGTAAGTGTCTTCAAAGGTATACCGTACGCAGGGCGTATCTCCGGTGACCGGCGCTTTCGGCGACCGGCTCCCCTCGAACCCTGGACGGGTGTTCGGGATGCGTTGCAATTTGGTGCACCCGCCATCCAGGCACCGCGTCGGAACGAACCCGCTCCAGCCGAAGATTGCCTGTTCCTGAATGTGTGGACGCCCGCCAGCGACAATCGCAAACGCCCGGTGATGTTCTACAGCCACGGCGGTGGGTTTGTGATTGGCTCGGGGGCTTCGGGCGGTCAGGATGGATCGAATCTGGCTCGTAACTTCGACGTAGTGGTCGTTGAAACCAACCACCGCTTAGGCTTGCTGGGCTTTCTGTATCTGGATGAGCTAGCCGGGTCCGACTATGCTGGCTCTGGCAATATGGGTATGCTCGATATTGTGGATGGGCTAAAATGGGTCCATGATAACATTGCGCAGTTTGGGGGCGATCCGAATAATGTGATGATCTGGGGTGAATCGGGTGGGGGAGCCAAAACGTCCTGCTTATATGCCATGCCTTCAGCAGCTCCTTATTTTAACAAAGCCTCCATTGAAAGTGGGCCGGGAGTTCGGATGACGCCGAAGGAGACGGCTGCTGAAACAACCGCTCTACTGCTGAAAGAACTAAACATTGCGCCTAAAGACTGGCGTAAATTATTGGATATACCAGCGGCCGACTTGCTGGTCATGCAGGGCAAACTGCCTTCTGTTGCCCCGTTTCTCGGGAAAAGTAACACGAAGGGAGCCGCCCCCCGTCGGGCTGGAGGATTTGGTCCTGTTGTCGACGGCCATGCGCTACCTCATCATCCCTTTGACCCGACGGCCCCTGACCTATCTCGAAATAAACCGTTGTTAGTTGGCTGGAATGAGGATGAGTTCACTTTTTTTGCCTGGGAGCGCAAAGACACGGAGTTTGCCAAACTGGATTTCGAGGGATTACAGAAACGGCTGGAGCCCCAGTACGGTGAGGATACGCCTAAACTGATCGAAGCCTATCGCAAAGCCACACCCAACGCGACGGCCCCGCAACTCTATATCGCCATTTCTTCTATTGCGATGATGGGCCTGGGCTCGGTAGACATTGCGGAAAAAAAGGTCAAACAGGGGGGAGCGCCGGTTTACCTGTATAATTTCGGCTACAAGTCCGAGAAACCGATTCCCGGTACGGATTATCCGATGGGTACGCCCCACGCCATGGATATTTCCTTCAAGTTCAACAATGAAATTCCGCCCCGCGACGGCTCTGCGCCTAAGGAAAGCTTCTTCGGGGGCAATCGACCCGAACGCTTCGTGGCTTCACGTCACTTTGCCGAACTGTGGACCACCTTCGCCCGGACAGGTAAACCAGCTGCCAACGATGTGCCCCAGTGGCCAGCCTATAACCTCAAAACCCGACCCACGATGCGGATCGATGCCACCTGTGAAGTGATTGACAATCGGTTCAGCCAGGAACTGGCACTATGGCGGTCCATTGGGAAATTGTAATTAACTCCGACTATGAAATTGACTAAAATTCTCGGAGCGTGCTTTTGGGCAACGTCCTTCCTGCTGGCCCTCCAATTGCCCGCCCAGCCAATAAATCCTGACATACTAACAAAGCCCTGGAAAGCGCAATGGATCACCGGACCCGGTAGACCCATCAATCGGTTCACGGCAGCCTCTGATCTCACCCTGAAAGAGTATGGCGTTGTCAAATTCAGAAAAACGATCACGTTGAACGCCAAACCCACGTCATTCGTCATTCACGTGTCGGGGGATAATCGCTACAAGCTGTTTGTCAATGGCAGGCAGGTGGGGCAGGGTCCCGCCCGTGGCGATCTGTACTTCTGGAATTTTGAGACGGTTGACATTGCCCCCTACCTACAGGCGGGAAATAATCTGGTAGCGGCTGTGGTCTGGAACGATGGCCGTCAAAAGCCGGAAGCCCAGATTTCGTATCTGACCGGGTTTATCGTGCAGGGTAATACGGCCGCCGAAGAAATCCTCAATACGGACGATAGCTGGAAGGCTGCTAAAGACGACAGTTACCAACCCTTGCCGGTGCGTGTGCCGGGATATTACGTGGCCGGTCCTTCAGAACTAGTCGACATGAGCAAGCACCTGAAAGGGTGGGAGCGGGTGGATTTTACTGACAGCAACTGGACCAAAGCGCGTACGATTGGACCAGGTATAACCAAAGCTACGGCCGTCAACTCGACGGGCTGGATGCTGGTGCCGTCGCCCCTGCCACCCATGGAAATGACTCAACAGCGGCTGGTGGCCACCCGCAAGGCCGAAGGCGTCGACGTACCGGCGAGTTTCCCCGCTACGCCCACGAAAGTAACTATTCCAGCCAACACAAAGGCGACCATTCTGCTCGATCAGGGAATGCTCACTAACGCCTATCCAACACTCGCTTTTAGCGGTGGGAAGGAGGCCACGCTTTCGATGGGCTATGCGGAAGCCCTTTATTTGCCGAGAGCACCCAGTACAGGCTCAGGCCGTCCGGCTCCACCCGCCAAAGGGAACCGCAACGACGTGGAAGGGAAGACCTTCATCGGTAAAGCGGATAGTGTGTTATCCTATGGATCGGCCAATCAGGTGTATAGTCCGCTATGGTGGCGAACGTATCGCTATATACGCCTGATGGTCAACACGAAAGCGGAACCATTGGTCATCGATGACTTGTATGGCACGTTTACCGGCTATCCGTTCGAGGCAAAAGCCAAACTCCAGACGGAGAACGCTGAACTTGGCAAGATGCTCGACATCGGCTGGCGAACGGCCCGGTTGTGCGCCTTTGAAACCTACATGGATTGCCCCTACTATGAGCAGTTGCAATACATTGGCGATGCGCGGATACAGGCTATGGTTTCGCTTTTCTACGCGGGCGACGACCGATTGGCGCGTTATGGGCTGACGTTGATGGACCATTCTCGTATCCCCGAAGGCATCACCCTGAGCCGGTACCCTACTGATCTGCATCAGCAAATTCCCACGTTTTCGCTGTGGTGGGTGGCTATGCTTCACGACTATTATATGTACCGGCCCGACAGCCAGTTTATTAAAGACAAGTTACCCGGTGCCCGACAAGTGTTGTCATTTTTTGAACGCTACCAGCAGGCCGATGGCTCGCTGAAGAACGTTCCCTACTGGGTATTTACGGACTGGACACAGGGAAAAGGGTGGAATTTCGGGATGGCCCCAATCGGTCAGCAGGGCGAATCGGCGGTGCTGGATATGCAGCTCATGTGGACCTACCAGTTAGCCGCTGATCTCGAAAAGCAGTTGGGCGTAACCGAGTTAGCCACGCTCTATCTGCGCCGGGCTGAGCAGTTAAAACAAACCATTCAGCGAAAATACTGGAATCCGGGTAAGCAATTGTACGCTGATACGGAAGCTAAGGACACCTATTCCCAGCACGCTAATTCGTTAGCCATCTTAGCAGGCGTACCGCCAGTAAGCCAGGTTAAGCTGATTGCCGGAAAAATGCTGACGGATACGACGCTGGCACCCGCTTCGATCTATTTTAAATATTATCTCCACCAGGCGCTCGTTCAGGCGGGCCTGGGTAATGACTACCTAAACTGGTTGGGCAAATGGAAAGAGAACATGGCGATGGGGCTAACCACCTGGGCCGAAACGTCAGACGTGAACACATCCCGTTCCGATTGCCATGCTTGGGGAGCCAGCCCTAACATTGAGTTCTTCCGCACCATTCTTGGTATAGAAAGCGGTGCTCCCGGCTTTACCAGCGTCAGGATTACGCCCCACCTGGGTTCCATTCGTTCGATTAGTGGAGAAATGCCCCATCCCAATGGGAAGGTTGCTGTTAATTACAGGGTTCAGCAAGGGGCACTACGGGCTGACATTTCACTTCCGCCAAAAACCACCGGTAGTTTTGTCTGGAAAGGAAAGACACATGTACTCAAAGCTGGAAAAAATAGCCTTGCGTTATAAAGCAAACTCTTGTCTGACTATCAGTCTTTCTTACTCGTAATGATTTGTTTCCCGGTCTAAAAAAACGCGACGGTAGGGGCAAAACGAGCCCAGCTAAAACCGGGCAGTTGTGCCTAGCCAATGATCCTAATAGGTCGAACGAGCTAAATTAATTTCAGCACTTGAAGCCAGATCAGCTGATATGAATTCAGAGGACTATAAAGAGCTAATTCTGGAATTAGCCTATGAATGGGCCAGAGCCAGGCTACCCGGTAAGCGTATATCCTACGGTAACTGCATTGAACTGATTGCTGAACTATTACTCATAACTCGGGACAGGGATCGTACCAGAGAAATTTTCATGGCTGTGCTTAGTCAGGCAATTGACCTAGATAAAACATCAGCCTGGGTTGAAAATGAACTCTTTTTTGAAGTTATGGCGATAACCTTCGACGGAAACAGAGAGGATGCATTGAAATATGATTTGAAACTCACTAAAATCGTTGGTGATCAGGCGCTTGACCTATACAATGAACGTCGAAAAAGGTTTTTGCAGGACAATTGAGGCTGACCGTAAGTTGAATTTCTTGTCTCGTTTAGCCTGGATTTTAGCCAGGCTGGTTTAGCGGTATATAGGGCACCAGTTCGCCAATCAGATCAACGACCGATTTTTACGACCAACTGCACTGGTTGCTCTTTTTGGTTGTTTGGCGGTGTTTGCCGGTCGTTTGTCTGAAAATTTTCCTGCATCTGGAAATAGTGTATTATCTTGCTTAAGTGGAACTTTTCCTGGGTTTTTCTCAGCTAATATCTACTACCGTCTAAGGTAGGTTTAACAGAAATTCAGGGTGATTTGGCTCGGTTAAATCAGTAATATTGGTAGTAATATCCGTAATCTGTATACCAATCGGTAGGCGTATAAACGAGACATTTGTTCGGATACTATCGAGTTCAATTAGCGGATGGCGGCCCGCTCAGATCTTGTTTTCGAGCGTTGCTGGCTACCATCTCAACGGAGCATAAGGGCATGAAAGAAATTAACCGTATACTGGCCATTTATGATCAGATTGACCATGCTCAGCGTAAAGTGGCATTGGCAACGGTCGTTTATGTAGAAGGGTCGGCCTACCGACGGCCCGGTGCCCGGATGCTGGTGAGTGACGATGGCCGCTGGGAAGGAGCCATCAGTGGTGGCTGTCTGGAAGGGGATGCCCTGCGCAAAGCCCGCCAGGTCATGCTCGATGGCAAGCCCATGGTCGTGCGCTACGATACCATGGATGATGACGCCAATAGCCTGGGGGTTGGCCTGGGTTGCAATGGCATCATCGACGTATTTATTGAGCCTATCGATCCCGCCGATTCAACCAACCCGATTGCCTTGTTGCGCGAATTTAGTTTGCTTCGTGACCGGCGCGTTATCGCCACCGTTTGCCGTAGCACAAGTGGAACAGGCATATGGGAGGGGAGTCGCTTTGTGCTCACGGGGCAACCAACGGATCAGATTCCAGGCTGGCTTCGGCAGGATATGGAACTGGTCATGGAGGTCGGCAAGCCGTTGACGTCAATTATACCGGTTGTCGGTGGTTTCGTCGACGTGTTTATCGAGCGCCTGGATCCGGGTATTGAGCTGGTTATTTTCGGGGCGGGTTACGATACGATTCCGCTCACCCGGCTAGCTACCGAAATCGGCTGGCGGGTTACGGTGACCGAAGATTGCATTGCCCACCTGGCACCCAAACGCTTTCCGGAGGCAACCTGCCTGCTCTATGCCGATGCCGATGCAGTGACCGATAAACTTGTCTTCACGGATCGGACAGCTGCGATCCTGATGTCGCACAACTACAAGTACGACCTGGCGGTGCTGACCAACTTGCTATCGACCCAAGTTCCCTACATTGGCGTACTTGGTCCGCGGAAACGCTATGATAAAATGAAGAACCAGTGGGATAAAACGGGCCCGTCTTTTGCCCCATCAGTGCTGAAGCGGGTGCATTCACCCATTGGCTTAGACCTGGGAGCCGAAACCCCCGATGAGATCGCACTGTCCATTTTAAGTGAAATCAAAGCCTTTTTCAGCCAGCGGAACGGCGGATTTTTAACTGACCGAACCGGACCGATTCATGAGCGGATATCGCTTGAAGAGGAACAGTTTTTAGCCTAATCGCGATTATACGAATCGACCGATACTAGTTCAATTTAAACCCTTTATCTCTTACCACTGTGGCAAAATATAGCTTAAAAATCAACGGTAAAATCAGGCAGCTGGACGTCGATCCAGCCACGCCCATGCTTTGGGTGCTACGCGATCACCTGGATATGCCCGGCACCAAATACGGCTGCGGCATTGCCCAGTGCGGAGCCTGCACGGTTCATTTAAACGGAACAGCAGTACGTTCCTGCCAACTACCCGTTTCGGCCGTAGGCAAAGAAGCCATCACCACCATCGAAGGGCTGTCGGCGAATGGCGACCATCCGGTGCAAAAAGCGTGGCTGGAACACGATGTGGCGCAGTGTGGCTATTGCCAGTCGGGGCAAATGATGAGCGCGGCTTCCTTGCTAAAGACTAACCCGAAGCCCACCGATGCCGACATCGATGCGGCCATGAGTGGCAATATCTGCCGGTGTGGAACGTATTTACGCATCAAAGAGGCTATCAAATCAGCATCTAAAAAATAATGCCTAATGCATGATGGATAATGCACAATGATTATCAGCCATTATCCATTATGCATCCGCGGCCGCCCGTGCGATCCATTATTCATATCCCTTAATGACATGACTACAAATAAAACATCCGTTACCAGGCGTTCTTTCTTAAAGGCTTCGCTGCTGTCAGGTGGTGGCATGCTACTCAGTGTGAGCTGGCTATCCAACGCGAAAGCGGCCGATAAACTACAGGCGCTGAATGTACCCGAGCAATGGGCGCAACTGAACGGTTATATACAGATTACCCCCGATAACGTTATCAAACTCATATGCCCTAACCCGGAGTTTGGGCAGAACGTGATGACGTCGCTGCCGATGATGGTGGCCGAAGAACTGGATGCCGACTGGAAAAACGTGGTGGTTGAAATGGGACCGCACGACAACGCCAAATTAGGTCCCCAGTTTACGGGAGGCAGTAACTCGGTTCGCATGTACTGGAAACCACTCCGGGAAGCCGGGGCAGCCGCTCGCCAGATGTTGTGCGAAGCAGCCGCTCAGACATGGAGCGTGCCCGTCGGCGAAGTGACGACCAAAGCGGGCGTATTGCATCACGCGAGCGGGAAGTCGGCCAAGTATGGCGAAATGGCCGGTAAAGCCGCTACGTTGGCTGTGCCCAAAGGCATGAAGCTGAAAGCCCCCCAAGACTTTACCATTGTCAGAAATTCCAAGAAGAATGTTGAAGGGAAAAAAATAGTTACCGGCAAGCCCCTTTTCGGATTGGACTATCGGGCAGATGGGATGTTGATCGCTATGATTCAGCATCCGCCTGGGTTCGGGATGAAACTTAAATCGTTCGATGCCTCGCAAACCATTAAAATGCCGGGTATCAAGGATGTGTTCACCCTAAAACTGTACCCGGATGGTTTCGAGCAGGGCGGTTTCGACACCCGTACCTTCAATGAGTTGCTGGTCGTGGTGGGAAAATCCACCTGGGAGGTCATGAATGCCCGTAAGAAGCTGAAAGTGCAATGGGAACCCATCGGTGACACTAAGGATACCATGATGGGCCGGGGCGGCAAACGGGAAGTGGCGGTTCCCGGTGAGTTGGAAAGTACCGCTTCCCAGCTTGAAAAAATGGCAGAATGGGCCAAAAAGCCCGCGCAACAATTACGGAAAGACGGCGACCCAGAAACGGCCTTCAAAAATGCAGCTCAGGTCATCGAACGCACCTACAATGCGCCCTTTTTAGCCCACAACACCATGGAGCCGATGAATTTCTTCGCCCATGTAACGGATGAAAAAGCGGTAGTAGCCGGACCTCTGCAGGCACCGGGTTGGGCCGAACCCACGCTCTCGAAACTGTTAAACCTGCCTGCCGACAAGATTGAGATTCAGATGACGCGGATGGGCGGGGGCTTTGGTCGTCGGGCGTATAGTCAATATATGTATGAAGCGGCTCTGATCTCCAAACATGCCAAAGCCCCCATCAAACTGATCTACACCCGCGAAGATGACATGACCTATGGCATCTATCGGCCCATGTACACGGCTACGTATCGGGCGGCTCTGGATGCCAACAAGAATCTGATTGCCTTCCACGTGAAAGGGGGCGGCATACCGGAACATGCCATTCATGCCAATCGTTTCCCGGCCGGAGCCGTGGATAACTACCTGGCTGAAGGCTGGGAGATTCCGTCCAATATAACCATTGGTGCCTTCCGCGCTCCGCGCTCCAACTTCAATGCAGCCGCCGAGCAATCCTTCCTGGACGAAGTGGCCGAGGCTATGGGCAAAGACCCCATTGAGTTCAGACTTGACCTGTTAAAAAAGGCAAAGACGGCTCCCGTTGGCAAAAACAATGAGTATGATGCCGACCGATATGCGAGTGTACTCACGCTCGTACGCGACAAGTCGGGCTGGAATAAGCCGGGTAACGAGAAATACAATCGTGGCGTCGCGGCTTATTTCTGCCATAACTCCTACGCAGCCCACGTGGTCGACATGGTTACCCGGGATGGGGAACCGTATGTAGAACGCGTATTTAGTGCGATGGACTGCGGTATTGTGGTAAATCCCGATGCGGCCCGGAACATGGTGCAGGGCGCGGTAGTCGACGGAATCGGGAATGCGTTTTACGGTGCTCTGACGCACAAAAACGGGGCTGCCGATCAAAGCAATTTTCATAACTACCGGCTCATCCGGCATAACGAGGCCCCACAAAAGATTGAGGTTCACTTCGTGGAAAATGACCTCGATCCAACGGGCTTAGGCGAACCGCCTTTCCCACCAGTGTTTGGCGCAGTGGCCAACGCGTTGTACAAAAACAAGGGGAAGCGTTTTTACAATCAGCCCTTTAAGCCTGAGCTTGACAAGCGGATTTAAGGATAGTTAACTAGAACGCAGAAAGCCGGAGCTGAGTAGATCAATTCCGGCTTTCTGCGTTTAGGTCAGATAAGTGGCATACTAGTATCTCCTTGTCGGTACCAACGTTAGCCTTTCTGACTACTTAGCCGGTTTTGGTGGATTGGGGTGTTCCATAACCGACTCAGTATTTATTACCGTATCTGATTTGGTCACGCTGGCCGACGTATCGGTTGGTGACTGACTGGTCGATTTGTCGGTCGAATTGCAGGCAAGTAGACCACCAATTAGTAAAGAGACTGTGAGTAGTTTTAATACGAGCTTCATTTTCATAGCGTGTCGACTTTAAGACGTACATGTCAATTAGTTCAACTGCAAACCGAAACGTTTGTTCGGAACGTATGCTTTTGCAACTGGCTGTATACTAGTAGTCTTTCAATTCAGTTTCTATAAATTCTCTTGATTCGATCAGCGCTGATTATCCATTCAATAGGTATGCTTTCTGTACCTATCTAACCTCTGCGGAATTGTTTGATTTAGTTAATTTTTTGCCATGGATAGTCAACTCGTTTCACCGGTTAGCGAATTTAATACGGTTGATTTACGGCTCAAAGGATTCAAGGTTTATGAAATAGACACGGCAGTTAGTCCTATGCCTGTTTATAGCCGACGAGACTTTTATAAGATCTGTTTAGTAACCGGCCAAAACAGGATTCATTATGCCGACCGGGGAATTGAAATAGAAGGGACCTCACTGCTATTTGCGAATCCGCATATCCCGTACTCCGCCGAAGCCCTTTCTGGCCAGCAGCAAGGCTATGCCTGCCTGTTTACCGAGGAGTTTTTAACCACCCATGATCGTTCGGAGAGTCTTCAGCAATCCCCTTTATTTAAAATTGGCGGCAGCCCGGTTTATTCGCTGACGAACGAGCAAAAAGACTTTCTGACGACTATTTTTCAGAAGATGCTCGCCGACCAGGATACGGATTACCTCTTTAAAGGCGAATTGATTCGGGATTGTATCAATCTGATCATCCACGAGGCCATAGAATTACAGCCTGCTGATAATTTCTTTAAACCCATAAATGCGTCTTCCCGCATTGCATCGTTGTTTCTGGAACTGCTGGAACGACAATTTCCCATCGAAAGCCCACAGCGGCCGTTAGCCCTCCGATCAGCCCAGGAATATGCAGATCGGTTGTCGGTCCACGTCAATCATCTGAACCGCTCCGTTCGTGAGGTGACGGGTAAACCGAGACTGCTCGCTAAACTGTGTCACAGGTGAATAAAGGGGTAAAAACTCTTAATTTCACTATCATGACTAATGAGTTCGATTTCGAGGCCTTCAAACAGGCCGCTATCAAAGGCCTTTACGAAGGCAAACCCTTGACGGGTGAAAACGGCCTATTCGCCCCTTTGCTCAAACACTTTTTAGAGTCCGCATTGGAAGGGGAAATGGATGGCCATTTGGCACAAACCCGACTCCCTGAGCAGAACCCTCGGAACGGCAAAACCACTAAGCAGGTCAAAAGTAGCGCTGGCCCTTTAGAGTTGCAGACTCCACGAGATCGTACCGGGAGCTACCAGCCTCAAATCGTGCCCAAGCGACAGGTCGTACTTACGCCCCAGCTTGAACAAAAGGTACTTTCCCTCTACAGTGTGGGCAACAGCTATGCTGATATTAGCCAACATTTATTGGAGATGTACGGCTATTCGCTGTCAGACAGCGAGTTAACGGCTATCACGGATAAGGTTATTCCAGCCATGCGGGAATGGCAGAACCGGCCATTGGAAAGCCTCTACAGGCTGGTGTGGCTCGACGGTATTTATTATAAGGTGCGTCATGATGGCAAAGTGGTCACGCGTGTACTCTACAGTGTGATCGGACTGAGTTTATCAGAAAAAAAGCAGGTTCTAGGCATCTATACGGCTGAAAGTGACGGGGCCGCCCGTGCGGTCGGCTAAGTTTTGGCTGTCGGTACTAACCGATCTAAAACAACGGGGGGTAGATGATCTGTTGATTACCTGTGTGAATGGTTTGAAAGGTTTCGATACCGCCATTGCCAGCGTTTTCCCGACCACAGCAGTGCAGTTGTGCATTGTTCATCAACTCCAGAACAGTTTTCGGTTCGTGCCCGACAAGTTATTAAAAGACTTAGCTAATGACCTGAAGACCGTTTACCAAGCTCCCAACCGGGAGCAAGGCCTAGAAAAACTGGTACTGGTACAGGAAAATGGGGTTCAGCTTATCCCAAAGCGATCCAATCTTGGGTGGAAAAGTGGGAATTGCTGTCGCCGTTTTTCGATTACCCACCCGCCATCCGCAAAGTGATGTACACGGCACCGGCCGCCCGGCACCAATACGGTGGAAGGCTATCATCGTCAGTTGCGTAAAGTAACCAAGACGAAGGGTGCCTTTTCCTCGGATGTAGCTTTACAAAAGTTAGTCTATTTGGTTATCCAGAATTTGCAGATCAAACGGGAAACAACGACCTACAATTGGAAAGAGGTAATCAATCAGTTCAGCATTATCTTTGAAGAACGAATTAAATCACATCGCTTCGAATAAAGCCTGCTGACACAGTTCACCGATCACTCCCGACATTCCATTGGCTTTAACTGTTAAGAGACTTGTCTATACCGGTACTTCACAAATAATTGAATCTCATGCATTAGTCATGAGCTTTAGTCTTTCATGAGCTGTCTGGTTCGAACGTGTTCACTCTTATCTTTTTTCGCAAAAGACCAGTTTTACCTTGGCAACTGTCTACAAGTCAGCGACTTTTGTCCATATCAATATTTAAACGTCGATCCTACTTCTAGACAGTAGTCTTTAACTGCTATATAGTGAATTCACGAAAGTGTCGCATTTAGTATCGTGGTGTCGCATTTACTATCGTGGCCCACAAAATTTCCATTCATCCCCAAATTTTGCCACTAATAACAGATTTAAGGCAAAAAATAACAGGTACCTTGCATCGCATAGTACCTTTTTGTACCTTTGGGATATGAAATTCACGAAACCAGTCTATTCCAATGAATATTGAAAACGCTCAGGTGCAAATGCGGAAGGGCATTCTGGAGTTCTGCATCTTGCACATCATATCGCGGGGCGAAATCTATGCCTCCGATATGCTCGACGAGCTGACCTCTGCCCGAATCATGGTTGTGGAAGGTACTTTGTACCCCCTGCTAACTCGTTTGAAAAATGCCGGTTTGCTCGATTATAAATGGGTAGAGTCTACATCCGGGCCACCACGTAAATACTATATTCTGACCGATCTTGGTCGCAATTCCTTAGAAGCCCTGAACGAAACCTGGCAGGAACTTGCTGAGTCCGTTAATGCGATTGTCGGGAAGATTGAGCAACACAAAAAACTCACAAATGGCGCCGTGTCTGTTTCACCATCGCCAGATCCAACCATTCCTCCAACCAACGCTTAACCTATTCTTTTCTAAAACCGAATCGTCGGACTGCAATGAAAAAGACCATAAGCATAAATATTAGTGGCGTCATCTTTCATATAGAAGAGGATGGCTACGACAAACTGAAAAATTACCTGACAACCGTACAACAGTACTTTTCGACCTACGAAGACAGTCAGGAAATTGTAACAGATATCGAAAATCGAATCGCTGAAAAATTGCTGGCTAAATTGAAATCGGCCGACAAACAGGCTGTTTCACTTGAAGATGTCAACGAACTCATTGCCGCAATGGGCACCATAGCCGACTTTGAGGCCGTAGAGGAGGAAGAAGTTTTAGTGACCACCGGTGGCCGTAATTCTGCATCGGGTACGGGGCAGGGCGCACGGAGTACGGGCGCATCAAACCCTGTTCCAGGCACCCTGCCAAACGCCCCTAACACATCACATGAACCGCGCCGACTCGTGCGTGACGTGCGCCGGAAAACCCTGGGCGGTGTATGTGCCGGATTAGCTCATTACTTCAATGTGGATGTGGTATGGATACGGCTTATTTTCCTGGTTCTCTTTCTGGCAATGCCGCCATTAGGACACGAATTTGGGGCTGGCGTATCAAGCTTTACGTTCATTATCTACATTGCCATGTGGATTGCACTTCCTGGTGTTACTACGATTGAGGATGACAAAACGGTAAAAAAGTTTTTCCGTAATCCCGAAGACAAAGTGCTGGGGGGCGTTGCATCGGGTATTGCTGCTTATTTTGGGGTTGATACGGGTATTATCCGGCTATTGTTTGTACTGGGTATTGTGTTCTTTGGCGTTGGGTTCCTGCTCTACGTTGTGCTGTGGATGATTGCGCCCCAGGCCAATACACTTACCGAAAAAATGGAGATGCAGGGGCAACCCATTACGCTTTCTAACATTGAACATAGCATTAAGCAGAACCTGAATATCAACGAAACCGTCCACAATGAAAGCACATTAACACGCCTACTGCTGTTCCCGTTTCGGGCTATTGCTACCATTATTGGTGGGCTGGGTAGCGCACTTGGGCCGTTGTTAAATGGAGTTGTGTCGTTGATTCGGGTTTTTGCCGGGGTAATAATGTTAATTCTGGCCTTTGCCGGGATGATTGTTTGCCTGGCATTTCTGGGAGCTGCAATTGGTATCGGAACAGGTAACGCATTCACGGGTAGCGATTTCCCGATCGAAATGTTTCGTCACGATATTTCTGCACCCATGGTGCTGGCTGGTGTTTTAGTGGGCCTGATCCCTGCGTTTGGTTTAGCTATTCTGGGTATTATGCTAATTACCATGAAGAGCGTATTAAGCAGCCGTACTTCTTTAACATTGGCTGGCGTTTGGTTGGTTAGTCTGGTGGTTTTCGCCGGAACAGCCACGCCACTGATCTCGAGTTTCCAACGTCGGGGAACGGTTGAAGAAACGAAAGTGCTGAATGTACCAGCGGCTATTCCAACCTTCGCCATGAATGAGGTGGAAAATGACGATAACTGGCGTCCCTCAATTGATGTAAAAGGTTACGATGGCACAAGTATAAACCTGGTGCAGTATTTCAGGTCACAGGGACGCAGCCGGGCCGACGCACAGACTAATGCTCGCCAGATTAAGTATGCGTACACGATTAAAGATTCGACCGTACGTTTCAATGAAACCCTGGAACTGGCTCCCAATGCTCGTTTCCGGGGACAAGATCTGGATATTGACTTGCTGGTTCCTTATGAAAAGCCGTTTCGAATGACCCGTGATTTCGCCCGCTTTATCCGGAATGAATTTGGTGAGAAAGAGTTTGATCGGATGGCGTCCAGCATCTGGAAATTCACGAAAGACGATGGGTTGGTTTGTATCAACTACCCACGTGAGAAAGACCAGGATGATGATAGTGAAGACAACGACGTTACTGACCTCACCGATGACGTACAGAGTGCCGTTGCCAGCGAATTAGGGGATGACTTCGATCATATCGGCGATCATACCCGTCAATTTAACGTCAGCGATTTCTCGAAAGTAGATATTGGTGGCGCGTTTGTAGTCCGTTTCCGGAAAGGAACAACTTACAAAGTGGTGGCCGACGGACGTGAGAAGGACCTGGACGATGTGAACGTGAAGGTGACAGGCAACAAACTGGAAGTATCCGTTGACCGAAACGGCTTGTTCGATTGGAGCAACCGAAAACGGATTGGCCTTACAATTACAGTTCCGTCTATTGAGGAATTGAAACTTTCAGGCGCATCAAAAGCTAGTCTGGTCGAATTCGGAAATTTCAAGAGTTTGAACATCGACATGAGCGGTGCCTGCCGGACCGTCTTCGACGGATCGGTTGAGAAACTTAACCTCGAATTATCGGGTGCGTCGAATGCCGTACTGCGTGGCCATGCAAACCAACTGGAAGCTGACCTCAGTGGAGCCAGCAAAATTGAAGCAACTAACATGGACGTAACCAAAGCCTCTGTGGATGCCAGTGGAGCCAGTCACGCTAACTTTGGGCACGTTGGTTCAATCGAATCTGAAACCTCTGGTGCTAGTAAAGTTACGCGGCAGTAAATTAGTTGAGAATGAATAATGGATAATGTAGAATGGATAATGAGCAAAGAAGATTCTGACTCATTACCCATTCTACATTATCCATTATTCATTTACGTTTTTCGGCGGCTTCTTCCACCTTCTCTTCTGCCAAAGCCACTTCTTTCTCCTGCTTTTTGTTTTCGCGTTCGAAAACCTTAATGAGCACGATGAAGTAGGAGAGGAGTAAAGGGCCAACTACCAGGCCAAGAATGCCGAAAATTGGTACGCCCAAAACAATACCTGCCAGCGTAACGAGCGGGTGAATATCGCCCATGCGTTTGGCTAGCATAATGCGGAGTAGATTATCGATATTGATGATCACGATTACGCCAACGATGAGAATCCCTGCTCCCTGTCCCGTATTGCCCTGCGAAAGTTGAATCAGTCCGGCGGGTCCCCAAACAAGGGGCGTACCGAGTACAGGAATGAAGGCCATGAAAAAGGCAACCGTTCCCCAGAATAGCGAATCAGGTACACCAAAAATCCACAGCGTTAGCCCGGTTAATACACCCTGAACCAAACTAACCAGTGCCTGTCCTAGTACATTGGCATTGACATTGTTTTTGAGCGATTCGCCTAGTTCCTTTTGAGTATCCCGTTTAAAGGGTAGGTATTTCTGAAGCCCTTTTTGAAAGCTCTCCTGCTGCACAAACATGAAATACAAGGTAAACAACATAAGGCCCAGTATGACAATGAAATCCAGTGCTCCCCCTGCCAGTGAGGGAAGAAGTTTACTCGCATAGGAACCACCCTGCCGTAAAACAGCCTGGATGTTTTGCTGACTGGTAATCTTATAGCCGGTAAGTTCTTCTGCTTTTTTGACTAAATTCAGAATATCTTCGGTGTGCTGAGAATAGTATTGAATCCGGTCGATGAGCAGTAAACTCAATGTCAAAAAAGGCATTATAATAACAACCACCGAAAACACAATTAGAAGCGAGGTGACCAGCGAGCGATTCCAGTTTCGTTTGATAGCAAGCGCTGTAAACCACGGACGGAAGACCACGTACAGAATGCCTGCACCCAGAAAGGCCGATATGTAGCCACTCAGGCCAAATAAAATAAAGCCTGCAATCACGATCAGGCTTGTTATTAATAATACGCGTTGTTGCTGGGGCGTATAAATATTGGTCATAAGTCAAATCAATGCACTGTTAATGTACACATTTTATTAAAAACGCATTAAACAGCCTGAAATGTTTTAAAAAAGGAGGAAGGGGAGAAAAGGGACGAGAGGGAGGAAGGTAAAAAAAGGCAGCAAGTGTCCTCATTTTTCCTTTCCTCCTTCTCGTCCCTTTTCTCCCCCTCCTCCTTTTTTAACATTCTGTTGCACTCAAAGCCAATCCAGCTTCTGATGTTTCTTTGTATTTTGTAGACATATCGCGCCCGGTGGCTTTCATGACTTTGATAACCGCATCGAGCGAGATTTTCTGGAACGAAGCTGCCCCCGAAGTTGCCAGTAGAAAAGCGTTGTAGGCTTTCACAGCACCCATTGCATTGCGTTCGATACACGGAATCTGGACGTAACCGCCAATGGGATCGCAGGTCATACCGAGGTGATGCTCAATACCGATTTCAGCAGCAGCTTCTATGGGGCCAATGTCGCCTGAGGGTTGGGCGCAGCGCGTCAGGAAAGCCGCTCCCATGGCTGAAGCAGTGCCAATTTCGCCCATGCAGCCCATTTCGGCACCGGAGATACTGGCATTATGTTTCACTAAAAAACCAATGGCCGCAGCGGCAAACATGCCCGCCCGCAACGTTGCCCGATCGTAATGGAAGTGGTGTTTGGCCAGGTAAGTCAACCCAGGAATCACACCCGAAGCACCTGATGTTGGAGCCGTGACAACAATGCCTCCGGCGGCATTTTCTTCCGAAGCCGCCAAACAATAAGCATTTAGGAAAATCAGGAAGCTGTCTGACGACTGGCTCATTCCTTTCGCCTGCTGGAACAGAATAGGGGCTTTACGACTCAGTTTGATAGAGCCTGGTAGTATACCCTTGTGTTTAAGCCCCCGCCGAACAGCCTTATGCATGAAATCCAGAATCTGATCCAGTCGTTGATTGATTTCGGCGCGACTTCGGCCGGTTAAAGCCATTTCGTTTGCCATCAACAACTCCTCCAGCGATATGTTGTCGGTTTTGAGATGGGTTTTCAACTCAGCCATTGTTGCATAGGGGTAGGGGACCGATAGACTGCCGGGCGCTACTTCTGGCTCACCTTTTCGTATGATGAATCCACCCCCAATAGAATAGTATTCTTCTGAAAACAGGGTTTGATTGTCGGCCGCGAGCCGTAATACCATCGTATTATGGTAAGGAGAGTCGTATCGGACGCGTTCGAAATGAATATGCTGAGGCCCAACCTCAATAACGTGGTCTCCAACAGGAACAGCGTACGTTATTGATGGATCGCGCAATAGTTTTAGTAAAGCAACGGGGTCTGTGGTTTCGGGCTGCCAGCCTAATAATCCAGCCACTACCGCCCGATCGGTACCGTGCCCTTTGCCCGTGGCGCTCAATGAGCCATAGAGATGAACATGGACAGAGTCAGCCTGTTGATGAACATCGGTTGGTAAATGAGCTAGCCGTTGCCGAAAATCGAACGCGGCTTTCATTGGGCCAATTGTATGCGAACTCGACGGCCCCGGTCCGACCTTAAACAGATCAAAGACTGAGGTTGTAATAGGGGTTGTTGGCATGTTGATGAAGAAGGTTTGCAGGCTGATGGCGTAAGGCTGGAGCCTTGCGCCATCGATCCATCAATTAATTAAATCACTTGTCCAAACCCCGAATCTGATCCAAATACTCGGTTGGAAGCAGTACCCGTTGAACAACCGATCGAAGTCCAATGGCATTCAATACGCTATATAAACCAATTGAATAGGTAAGGAGCGGTTTTTTAGGAAGATCCAGCAACTCGCTTACCTGTTTTGGTACGAGTATGCCCTGCACTTGCCGAAGTAAATCGTATCGCCAGTTCCCCAGTGCTTCCTGATATCGCCGGAACAATTTATCCGTAAACTCACTATGAACCAAATCTCGGCTCAAGTGAACATCCCGATCAATGCGCCAATCAGTGTAGGTAGTTGGTAAATTGGGTACGCCCATACCTCGGCCAACTTCCTGAAACGTCGTAAATAATTCTTCCCGTTCTGGGTTGGTGAGTGGCCGCTTCAGCGTTTCATAGGCTCGTTCGGAGTAGTCGATGAGCATGTAGAGCACATCCCGGTAGGCCCAGTCTGGAATTTGATACCCTCGCTTTTGCTCAATACCCACATGAATGGCCCCCATCCGGGCAACGGCTTGCCGTGCTTTGTCATCCGGCAGAAAAACGATTTCCTGTGCGTAACGAACGGTAGAAAACAGGCGACCAATAGGATCGGCGGGTAATTTGCCGGTATAAAAAAGCCAGTCAACGGCCCGGTTGAGGGCGAACTCAGCCGCCGATCCGGCAAAGACTAACAGAATAACATCGGCATTCCCCCAAATCTCGCGAACGATGGAGCCAGGTTTAACGAAATAGGTTGTCATTGATGATCAGAAAATGGTCAGAAGTAGTCTGGGTATTGTTAAGTCCTGATAGTACCCAGACAAATCTTACATCGCTAATACAACGAATTCAACGCGTCGGTTCTTTCGTTTGTTTTCTTCTGAATCGTTTGGAGCAGCTGGCTTAGCATCGCCATAGCCGTTGTGATGCAGCCGTTTTTCCGCGATGCCGTTACGGACGAGGTAATTAGTAATTATTTTAGCCCGGTTCTCGGATAGGGCCTTGTTCAGTCGCTTATCGCCAACATTGTCAGTATGACCTGCTATTTCGATGACCAGATTGGGCGTTGTGGTCAACGTTTTTATGAGCTTGTTCAACTGAGGATACGACTCCGGGCGTAACACATAACTGCTTTGATCAAAATACACATTGTCGAGCCGGAATGCCTGATTAACCTGCAAATTTCGGAATATACTGTCGGCCTTTGGGTCTTCTTTTTCGAGCCGGACAACATAGCCATAATCGGTACAGGTGTCGCAGGAAACAACCATTAACTCTTCGGCTTCGTAGTAACCGGGTGCACTGGCTATTACATTTAACGTGTCAGTACGAGTCAACACAAAGGCAAACGGTTTGCCGTCTGGCTGGCTCTTACCTACGAATTTCTTGTTGGCCTGCTTTGCCTGAATCGTGAATTGTGCAGCTACCTCTGCCGATGTCTTATCGTCTACCGCTGAGATGGTAAACAGTGTTTTCTGTGATTTAACAAGGGTTGACGGCTGACCAACGCAAAAAAGGGGTAAGCAGCACAGCCACAGATAACGAACTATAGTCATTAGCTTACTGGATCGGGGCTTGAGAAAATACCATATAAATGATGGTTGGCAAATCTCGTACCAAAACAGGAGGCTAACTGAACAGGCTCTGGAATTTAGTAAGTGCTAAATCGATGATTTCTCTGTTAACCAGACAACCTTTTGTTCAGACTGGTGAGCCTGACCAATAATATCTCGGTAAAGTTCTGGTCGCCTTGCTTTGATATACCGATGGCCTCCTGCCTGTGTCAGTTTTTCTGGCGTTAGGGTAGCTGTTACAAAATCGTCGCCCAGTGTTCGACATTCGGCTAAAACATCGCCAAATGGGTCAATAATCATTGAGCATCCATTTTTCAACTGGTCATCATCCATGCCGATTGGGTTTGAGAAAACGGCATAAATTCCGTTGTCGTAGGCCCTTGCCGGAAGCCACTTCATGAGCCAGTCTCGGCCTTTCATTCCCTCAAATTCGAGCCGTAATGAAGTTGGATCAGATTCCCGGTTCTCCCAAAGCTTCGGATCGACAAAACCAGCTCCCGGTCGGGTAGAGGGGGTGCACATGGTTACGTGGGGCATGAAAATTACATTAGCACCCAAAAGCCGGGTAGCGCGTACATTTTCGATGACGTTATTATCGTAGCAAATTAAAATGCCACATGTCCAGCCGTAGAGGTCAAAGACACAATACGCATTACCTGGGGTCAGGTGGGGATTTATAAAGGGATGCAGTTTACGGTATTTGGCAACCAACCCATTTCTATCGACGCACACATATGCCTTAAATAAATTGTCGTCTTCGTCTTTCTCAAAAAGACCAGCTAGAACGGCAATGCCATAGGCTCGAGCTATTTCGATCAATCTGGCAATGCTCGGCCCATCTGGAATAAACTCTGCCAGGTCCAGCATCTGTTCTTTTGACAGATGTCGGGCAAACGTGTAACCCGTAATCGAGCACTCATGAAAGGCCACTACGTTCGACCCTTGCTCGGCTGCTTTTCGCGAAATGGTATCGATAACTGAAAGGTTATACGCTTTATCGCCACTTCTATTTTCAAATTGAGCCGTTGAGATTTTAAGATTGTTCATCCGGTATCTAGCTATTTATAATATCCCCAAACTTCTCTACTCGTCGTGATCGGGGTTGTAACAACGTAAGGTACAACAACTTCTTCCAGTAGCTGGCGTCCACCGAGTCGATCATCAGGTAAACGATTGATTGGAACATGTGCACCCGACTTTTCCTTTGTATTGGCATACGTGAAAGCAACTGGCAATGCGTATTTACCGTTAAAAGCCGGATCGACGGTGGCGAGCATTTCCAGTGCTTTTATTACCTCCGACGTAAAGCCGAAGCCAACATTATCGGGGCTTAGAATCACCACATTTTTGATTGCCCCCTGCGAATCAACGTCAAATCCTGCGTACACACGCCCATATATTCCCTGTTTCCCAACCCAGCCTGGGTACTTAATTTTAGCTTGAAGCGTTCGTTTGAACAGTTCTTCCTTACTTAAATGAGCCAGGTTTTTTCGTTCTGCAACTGTCAGCGAATCATAGACATTGATGACGTCGATAATATCGTTCGGTGTAAGTTGGCGGGAAGGTATTTTTGGTTCAAGTGCTGCTGCCTGGTCGGCAAAGGCATCCAGAAGCAGTTTTTTGGATAGGTTGACGAGCCTGGGTTCACCTTCCCCTTTCTGGATATAATACTTCGTTTTGGTGCGATAGATACCCTGAATATTTAAATCCTTATAATAACGCGTCTTAATTTCTTCGGCGCCGTTCCTGGGCTCTATCTGATTGTTTAAGCTCATCCAAAGCTTGGTTGGCCCCGTATGCACGATTGAAAAATACGTTCGATAGGCTAACCCGGCTATACTATTCTGTAGCCGGACGAAGGTCGTATTATTAATGGTAAATCGTTCGGGGGTAATGACTTTCACAGCCGAATCTCCTGCAAACCGACACAACACGTCACTTGTGACTAGGTTGTAAGCCAGTTGGCAATCCAGTTCCTTGCCTGATTGATCCAGTTGAACTTTACCTTCCTGCCAGACAGGAAAGGTGAAAAACGGACTTCCCAAAAAAGTTACCTTGTTGTAGGAGGCTGTAGCCGTGGTTTGCCTGGCCGCATACGCATCGCTAGTTGTGAAAATTTGACCTTTTTCGTCCTGATAAACAGTAATTTGCCCGTGCGCTTTTACTGTAACTAGTAATAAGGTAAAAAGTAATAGGTTGAGCGGCTTCATAGTAGTCGGTATTGGAAAACAAAAAGTGAATAGAAGCATAAACCAGTTTAGAGCGTTTCTCTACAGAAGTTTTTTAGGGAAGTAGCTGTGTAGGTGTAGTGTCCCGAAAATGAATCAATAGATCGTAACGTCCTGTCAATGCCGTTATGCTATAATATTGCTCGGGTTTACTTTCATCAAAAAGGGCACCGACTTCGAAGAGAGGGTGCTTGGCACTCAGCCAAGCTGTTAAGGTAGAGCTTAACCGGGCATCGTGAAGATTCAAGGCAAAGTTGGCGTATTGCCCTTTTCCAAGTAAATAGTTAAATGAATTATTTACCCCTTCAGTACGAACTGATAAGGTCTTTAAATTACGACTGCTCTGAGAGGCATCAACTACGGTAAACGAACCATTCGTAAGCAATTGACCCACCATCAGGTACTTATTGGTCAATTGTTCTTTCAGGATAGCGCCCATTGATGGAAAGTTACAGGACGCATAAGGAATATTGGCAATATGATAGTTGTGGGCCCATAAGCTTAGTTTGCCAATGTTCGCCCTCGTTAACATCCATTGAACATTCTCAGCCATGTACCGATCTCGTTTGACACTATAATTGCAGGAGCTTGCATCGCCTAAATCCTGTTGCTGAAAGAGAACGCGAGCGGCTTGTCTGGCAATTTCGTACTCCTGTCGCCCCCCTAAAGCAACCCATTGACTTTCATTCGAGATAAAAAGATTAGATAACGTGGTCAACTGTTTTGCATACTGTTGCCGGAGTTGATCCGTTACTGAAGCTTGACCGAGGAGTGCCAATTGACTGGCTAACGAATCAACTCGTGGTATAGAAGCTGGGTCGACTTTAGCTAGAAACTCGGTAAGCAATGGAAATTCATCATCAGCATACTGGCAATCAAACCCGTAGAACGATAGTTGTTTGTCAGCCGATTTACCAATATTGTAGTCTTTCATCCACTGGAGTAACTCCCGTACTTCGTCAGTCGACCACGTCCAGAAATACATACTTTTGGCGGCCATGGCTGCTGAAGCCAGCCCCGTACTTTGGCCATGAATAAACCGGTTTACAATCACTGCACGCCCGAAATTAGCTTCAAAAGCGATGGTCTGATGGCCGTGTTTTTGAACCAGATAGCGAAACAGTCGGTCTTTCATTCGAAAGAACTCGCGTGTACCATGGGTGCCTTCGCCCATACCCACTACCTGCGCTTTTGCCAGAACGGTATCAAGCGGTGCTAATTCAGCAAAATCATGCGTGGGGGCAGCATCCTGTAGCGGCAGAATAACTTTGTTAAAATCCTGAACAACAGCGATTTTATCAGAAGATAAGTCTGCCAGTGGGTCAGGGTCAGCCTTTTTGCAACTTGCCACAAACAGGCTGGATCCAAGATAGAACAAAAGACGAAAAGCAGGGTAGGGCCTTAGCATAACCGAATAAGGGAGTGAAATCTGCCTGATGGCTATCAACGTTTGCAGTTTCTTAATTCACCGATAAGGACACATCATCGTAATAAGCGGTACCCGTAGTTTTTGGTAAGAAAAAGAATAGCACATAGAAGCTGTAGGTATTAGCAGGGAATGAATCAAAGGTTATGGTATATTCTTTGAAATCATTGGTTCCCGTAATAGATACTTTCCCTCGGCTTTCTGTAAAAAAAGCAGATGCATAATTATCGTTGACTCCCTTATTGCCCCCCATAGCCATAGAAATGCCTTCACCCTGCATATTAACGGTCTTAATTTTTGCCTTTAACGTCAACTTGGCGCCAGTAGGAATAGGCGTAGAAGACGTATAAAAAAACTGCTGAAAAAGTTGATAGGTAGAGTCACTCGGAGCCGCATTGCAACTAACCTTTATCGAATGAGTGGGTGATGAGGCTGCTTCGGTTGAGTAATCAACTGTGTAACTGGTGGGTCTAGTCGTATTATTTTTGTTAACATCCGTCCTCCAGGTCGAGTAAGGAGATGTTTCAAAATCGCCACCCGTAAGTACATTCGCAATTTGCACAGGTTGAGCGTCGTCCTTTTTACAGGAATTAAACAAAAGGCCAATACTGAGTAGGAAGAGGAATAGCTTGGTCGCTTTCATGACAAAAATGTAATGATGTAGATAAATAAGAGGAAGAAGAAAAGTTGCCCCAATAACTACTATAATTGAAAAAGGCCAATTAAACCTATGTTAAATTTTATTTATAGGTTTGATACCTCCCAATAGATACATGTTTGAACGAGCTATGGCTATTAAATACAAACGCCCTGACCGTTTGGCCAGAGCGTTTGTACATGTGTATAGTATAGATAGTATAGTTGTTTAACTATACCCGGTGCATCCAGCCAAACGTATCGGTCAGTTTACCCGTGCGCAGATCGCCTAAGTAATTTCTTACCCGAACCGCAACGGAATCTTCGGGAGCGAACTCAGGTAGCATATAATCTTTTCCGTTATAGCCAATGAGTGAGTAGGGCGATGAACCAACCGCTGTACCGGCGCCGAAAGCTTCCGTTAACCGACTCGTTTCGATACCGCTAATCACTTCATCGATAGAAACTAATCGTTCTTCGACTTCCATGCCCCAACTGCGGGCAATTTTCAGGATCGAATCGCGGGTAACACCTTTCAGAATTGAATCCGATGTGGCTGGAGTCACCATCTTGCCATCAATGATAAAAATGATGTTCATCGTACCTGATTCCTCAATGTATTTGTGCTCGCGGGCATCAGTCCAGATCAACTGGTCATATCCTTGTTGCTGGGCCATCAACGTTGGATAGAGCGAGCCACCGTAGTTACCAGCACATTTGGCATAGCCCACACCACCCGGAGCCGAGCGAATGAACTCGGTTTCAACTTTCAATTTTGGAGGATTAGAATAATAGGCTCCAACCGGGCAGGTGAAAATGCAGAAACGGTACGTTTTTGAAGGAGCTACACCCAGGTACGTATCAGTGGCAAACATGTAGGGACGGATATAGAGCGAGCTATCAGGTGTATTGGGCACCCAATCCGCATCTATACGAAGCAACGCTTCCAGTCCACCCATGAATACCTCTTCGGGCAGCGTAGCCATGCACATCCGCTTGGCTGACTCGTTCATACGCTCGAAGTTGGCAAGTGGACGGAACATCAACACGTCACCGGCCTCATTCTTGAACGCTTTCATGCCTTCAAAAATAGACTGGCCATAATGCAGCGACGACAGAGCGGGGCTTAGGGTGAAGTTGTCGAACGGCACAATCATTTGATTTTGCCACTCACCATCTACGAAATCGGCCACAAACATGTGGTCCGAGAAATGTTTTCCGAAAGGCAGATGATTAAAATCTACCTCTTGAAGGCGGGAGCGTTCCGCTTTCCGCAGTTCAATTTGCAATACGTCCGTCGTCATAACAGCTGTGGTTAATGAGTTAGCCTGCTGATGGTCAGGCTGCGGCAAAGCTAAAAAATTAGATTGAGTAAGTTTAGTTGTCAAGACAACTTTTTTTTTCGTGGTGTTATAGATACGCCATATTTTGGAAATATGGCGTATCTATAACACCACGAAAATTAGTTTCTAGGCTTCCAGGCTACTTCTTCAGCAGTCAATTCCTGTGCCATTTTTCGGCTGAGCACAAACAGATAATCGGACAGTCGATTCAGATACTGGATCACCAACTCATCTACGGGAGATTCCTCCAGTAAAGAAATGACTAATCGTTCGGCCCGGCGGCAAACCGTTCGGGCTAGGTGGCAGAACGAAACGGCCTGATTGCCACCGGGTAAAACAAAAGCCCGTAAATCGGGCAATTCGGCATCCATGGCATCCATTGCCTGCTCAAGTTGGAATACATCATCTGGAATAATAATTGGTATTGCCCGCTTGGGAGCCTTTTCTGGATCCGTGGCAAGCTCAGCACCAACCGTGAACAAACGATCCTGAATTTCTTTCAACAACTCTTTCCGGTTATCATTTACGGGTTGGTCGCGAACCAGACCAATCCAGGAATTCAGCTCATCAACTGTTCCGTAAGCATCAATTCGTAAATCTGCCTTGCTTACCCGACGCCCGCCAATCAACGCTGTTTGGCCTTTATCACCTGTTTTTGTGTAAATTTTCATGATATAGCTAAACCAAAATGCTCAACAAATGGCTAAGCTAACGGATTTCCCCCGATCGAGCCGTACCTTTGCGCCCTGATTTGAAAAAGCCAGTTATAAATCTCATAAAGTGATTTTGGACGATTAGAGCTATTTACTTAATCACTTAATCACTCAATCACTCATTAGTATTAATGAAAGCAGGTACTTTTTTCGTCCGCGTGTGGCGTATCATGTCCATTGTCGGATTCATTTTAGCGTTGTTTAGTAGTTATATTTCGTATCCCGATGAGGTAGCGGTTCGCTTCGATGAGCTAAACCATCCGATTCAAACCGTTAACCGCGAGGCTATTTTTTACATTGCTATCGCTATTTTTCTGATCAACAACACGCTGGTTAAAGCTGTTTCCCGACTTTTTCTGCGCGTTCCTACAGCCCAGCTCCTGATTCCCAACCACGAGGTCTGGGCTGCTCACCGTCCCAAACTCGACCGTATTTTTAAGGAATGGTTTAGCTTGTTGATTGCTTCTATTAATACGATATTAGGCTTAGGGTTATTAGTGCTTTCGTTCCTGAACCGGTCTGACCGACCGATTCGAGCTATTGAGTATGCCTGGTTATTACCCCTAAGTACAGCTATCCTTATTGGCGTGCTGGCATGGTTACCGATTCGTTTGTTCATGAAACCCGGTGACGATGACTAAAAAAAATGAACTGTTATTGAGCCAGTTTCAGTACGATCTGCCCGACGAGCGTATTGCCCGATTTCCATTACCTGAGCGTGATGCATCCAAATTGCTTGTCTATAAAAACGGACAGATTCGTCACGAGCACTTTACCCAGTTACCTGAGTTGCTACCTGCAAACAGTTTCCTGGTTTTCAATAACACGAAGGTTATCCCCGCGCGACTGCATTTTACAAAACCAACGGGCGCGGTCATTGAGTTGTTTTTGTTGAACCCTGTGTCAACCAGCCCTGATTTGGACAAGTCGGATATAGAAAGTCAACCCATTAGTCTGGCAATGGAAGCTACGGGTTCATCTGTTTGGCAGGGGATGATTGGTAACCGCAAACGCTGGAAACCTGACGAAACACTTAAAACGACCCTGTTCACGCCAGAAGGAGAGGTTATCCTTACAGTAAGCTGGTTTGACTATGATCAATCTACGGTTCAGTTAAGCTGGGAACCGGCCACCCTGAGCTTTGCCCAACTAATTCAGTTCGCAGGCCAAATTCCATTACCGCCTTATCTTAAGCGGGAAGCTACTGACATTGATCGGGAGACGTACCAAACCGTCTATTCAAAGCAGGAGGGAGCGGTGGCGGCTCCAACCGCCGGACTCCATTTCACCCCTGCCGTGTTTGAGGCACTTGCACAACGAGGACTCGACCACGATTATCTGACGCTGCATGTTGGTGCCGGAACGTTCCAGCCGATTAAAACGGAGGATGTTCGACAACACCATATGCATACTGAACAGGTTGTGTATACACAGGAAAACGTGCGCAATCTGCTTGCCCATATAGATAGCATCATAGCTGTTGGTACAACTTCTATGCGGGCTCTGGAGAGCTTATATTGGATAGGAGCTAAATTGTTATACAAGGAATCTAATCCGTTCCGGCTAGATCAACACTTTGCTTATCAATTGCTCCCTCCTCAACACCCAGGCATTGAAGAGTCATTAAACGCTGTTTTAGATTATCTTATTTCTACAAATCAGGAGTCGATTGTAGCGCATACAGGTATATATATTACGCCTGGATACCAGTTTAAACTGTGCAAAGGAATCGTCACTAACTTCCACCAACCCGGCTCAACTTTGATTCTATTAATCGCTGCACTTATTGGCGATGACTGGAAGCGTATATATAAGGAAGCACTTGAGAACGAATATCGCTTCCTGAGTTATGGCGATTCATCCCTGCTTTTACCGTAAACTATTAATTTTGTGAAAAAAGGAGGAGAGGGAGGAAGGGGAAGAAAGAGAGAAGAGGGAAATCACCAGGTTGTGTTTTTTGTCTTCCCTTTCCTCCCTCTCTTCCCCTTCCTCCCTCTCCTCCCCACTTATGAATTTTATCGAAGAACTCCGCTGGCGAGGTATGTTGAACGACATGACCCCCGGCACTGAAGAACAACTCCTGAAAGAAATGACTGCCGGTTATATTGGATTTGATCCCACAGCCGCGTCGCTTCATATCGGTAACCTTGCCACTATCATGCTCCTGGTGCATTTGCAGCGAGCCGGACATAAACCCTTTGCGTTGGTTGGTGGTGCTACCGGTATGATTGGTGATCCATCCGGTAAAGCTGCCGAACGGGAATTTCTGTCCGAAGAGACCTTACGGCGCAATCAGGAAGGTATCCGGCAACAGTTGACCAAATTCCTTGATTTCAACAGTGGTGCCAATTCTGCTGAAATGGTCAATAACTACGACTGGTTCAAGGAAATCTCTTTTCTGGGGTTTCTTCGTGAAGCTGGCAAGCACATTACCGTCAATTACATGATGGCCAAGGATTCGGTGAAAAAGCGACTCGAAACCGGGATTTCCTTCACAGAGTTTTCATACCAGTTATTACAAGGGTACGATTTTTACTGGCTTTATAAGAATAAGAGCGTCCGATTACAGATGGGCGGTTCTGACCAATGGGGTAATATTACGACCGGCACCGAACTAATCAGACGTAAAGAAGGTGGCGGGGCCGACCGTTCAGAGGAACACCAGGCTTTTGCGCTGACAACGCCTTTGGTAACGAAGGCAGACGGCACCAAATTTGGCAAATCGGAAAGCGGGAATGTCTGGCTAGACCCAGCCCTAACATCGCCTTATCAATTCTACCAGTTCTGGCTTAATACAGCCGACGCTGATTGTCCACGCCTAATTCGAGTGTTTACACTTTTATCGCGCGAGGAAATTGAAGAACTGGAGCGCCAGCATAATGAGGCTCCTCATTTACGGATTCTACAAAAGGCAATCGCTCAAGAGGTAACTATTCGTGTTCATTCTCAGGCAGGCTATGACCTAGCGGTGAAAGCGTCAGAGGTGCTGTTTGGCAAAGCCACCCTCGAAACCCTGCGCTCCATTCAGGTTGATGAGTTCGATGTTATCTTCGAAGGAGTTCCTCAAACGGAAGTGTCGGCAGACGAACTAGCCAGCAGTAAAGATATTACAGACCTATTATCTGTTGCCAGTCGGGGAGAAGTATACGCATCAAAGGGTGAAGCACGTCGTGCAATTACCCAAAACGCCGTGAGCATCAACAAAACAAAGGTAGCCGATCCTTCGGCTACTGTTGACTTAGAGTGGCTACAGGACCGTTATATTCTGGTATCGAAAGGCAAGAAAAATCACTTGCTGAAAAAAAGTTAGCATTTTTCTACTGTGTAAGTGGTTGAGGATGGGAGCTTTACCAAATAATGTTTGGTGAGCTCCCATTTATTTTCTGAACAGGCCTTGACAAAGCTAGTTTAAGCCCCTACCTTTGCAGTCCCAAATCAGGGAAATGAGCTGAAAACAAACGCGAAAGCGGCTGGTAATCAATTCATTAGGTGCAACTCGCTGAGAATCAATTGCAAAATTTATTTTCAGATTTACTTGACAAAGCAAACTAAGTCTCGTACCTTTGCACTCCCAAACAACAGGGATGATTGATGAAGAAGAATTAAGTCTCTCATTGTCAATCAGTTACAAGGAAAAAGTTGAAAATTAATTTAAAAAAATAATTTCACTTTCACTTGACAATCGG
>NZ_BAAHBG010000025.1:0-1164 GCF_054776855.1 Spirosoma migulaei
GGGATGGGATGATCAATACCTAATTAGGATGCTACTCAAGATTTAAATGCGTTTAACCTGTTAAGCCTTACCATTCCCAATGTATCAAGAATAAATACTTACAATATGACGCAACAGGAAGTAGCTTTAATCGCTGCAATGCTAGCCTTATCTGGAACTATGTTAACAGGCTTGGTGACATTGACTGTTTCATACTTCACGGCCTTAAGCAATAAAAAGACTCAAGAATCATTAGCAAGGCTAAATACTGAACTGCAAAACCAAAAAGGGGATGTAGATGCCAGGAGAGACTATGAATATGAGGCTAGAAAACGCCTTTATAAAGAGTGTGAGCCACTTTTACTCCGACTTCTGGAAGCTTCAGAAAATGCTCTCTATCGAATTTATAGTCTTGTGCGTACAGCTCGAAACGGTGACTTGGAACCAGGAAAAGATAGCTGGCTGCAAGCATCGGGTTATTATATGGCCTCAACTATTTACAACCTACTCGTTCCAGTTGTTATGTTCCGGTTGCTACAGAATAAGCTCACTTTGGTTGATTTAACCGTTGACGCCACTATCAGAAATCAATACCTGCTAGCAAAATGGATTTACGTTCTTTTTACAGAACCATTCGACTTAGCTAAACAAACTCCGAAATTAGACTACAATCCTTACGATAAAGACTGGCCAACAAAAAGTATTAAACAGCCCAAAGTGTATATGATCCAAGGGATACCATTTGGAAGGCTAGATGCTGCTGTTGATTCAATGATCATACAACAAGACAATGCTTCGGCTCGTTGTATGACATTTGGCGAATTTGAAAGGCTATTTGAAAAGGATTTAAAAAAGAAAGAATCTGTCTTTAGAAGCTTTTACGACATCTTCCTCAACTTCCATCCCGCTAGTCGTCCCGTTCTTTGGCGAATCCTTATAGTAAAAGCCCACCTGTATTCTAAACTTATGGAGACATTTCTCCAGACCAAAGCTTACCCATTTTTAGCTGACATTCCTACTAATTTTTCAACCAATGACCTAAATAAACTTGACTGGAGAGATTCTGATTCAATTCCTATTGAGGCTATACTAGAGCCTATACAAGTAGCCAAAACTTACTTAAATCACTGAAGTTACGCAGTGATTGTGCCTTTGTCACAATCTGAGCAGAATATACCATTTTTG
>NZ_BAAHBG010000026.1:0-22239 GCF_054776855.1 Spirosoma migulaei
GGGATGGGATGATCAATACCTAATTAGGATGCTACTCAAGATTTAAATGCGTTTAACCTGTTTTGGCGGTGTCGTGGCAACGATTGCCGCGGTTATCGTTTTAAACAATGTCATGTACGACATCAGACCAGGCAACGCCCCAGAGGAATGCTGGAATGGATGTCCTGGGAATAACGATCCAAAAGCTTGTGAAGAATTTTGTGATTGTATCCACAACAAGGGCAAACCGCTTGGCAACTGTTTAGAAGCGTACGAGAAGGCAGTAGAAAAACATAAGAAGGATAATTATAGGACAAAATTCAACAAATAAACTGCTCTGGTACGCCATGACCCAATGGCTCGCCGACTTCGCCTACAAGATTGATATTTCGTGGTGGATGTTCGCCCTAGCGGGTTTTATAGCACTGGGAATTGTGTTGCTGACCGTGAGTTACCAGAGTGTGAGGGCCGCCTTGTTGAATCCGGTGAAGAGCTTGCGGAGTGAGTAGGTTAGCGGTAGTAGACTGGTAAAAACGTCCAATCATCCGAGATGGTTGGACGTTTTTTACGAATAGGCAGAAATTATAACAAATACGTCTTATGTTTAGCTATATTGCACAAAATACTACAAAAAGAGCTTTCTTTATTTTGCTTTAAAAAGCATTCAACAAATCAGCCAAAAATCGTTTTAACATTCGCTATTGAATAAATGGATCTTAGAGAAATAAAGCTATACCGCATGACCCATATCGAGAATACACCTCATACTCTTAAATATGGAATTACACATAAAAGCTCCTCTAATGCCAATCCAAATTTTATTACTATTGGTGACCTAAGTTTAATTGATACAAGAAATAATAAACAGGTAAAAGTTGACAATGGAAATTTCCTCGATTTAAATGCACCTAAAATTATGTTAGGCAGTTTTATTCCATTTTATTTCTGTGTAAGAATGCCGATGTTATACGTAATGCAAAATGGAGGAAATTTTGCAGAAAAGGCAACACCTCCGCAAGACATTATTTACTTAGCTTGCTCACTAATAAACATAATAAATTCAAAAATAACATATTACTTTTCTGATGGTCATGCAACTGACAATTTAACATCATTTTATGATAAGACTAAAATACACGATTTACCTAGTATAATAGATTGGAATTCGATAAAATCTTCTTACTGGGGAGGACAGGAAAATTTAAATATTAAACGCAAAAAGCAGGCCGAATTTTTGACTTCAAGAGACTTAGATCCGGAATTAATAATTGGATTTGGTTGTTACAATAACGAAGCAAAGCAAAAATTAATAAGTATGGCATTGAAAGTAAAAAAGTCAAAATAATCTCCAACGCTTATTATTAATAAAGCGACTAAGTTATGATAAAGTATATTACAGGAAATATTTTAGAAAGTAATGCACAAGCATTAATTAATACCGTGAATACTGAAGGTGTCATGGGTAAAGGTATTGCTTTGCAGTTTAAAAAAGCTTATCCTAATAATTTTAAAGCGTATGCTGATGCCTGTAAAAAAGGGGAAGTTAGTATTGGTAAATTATTTGTAACTAAAGACAGAAACCTGAACTCTGGAGAAAAGTTAATAATCAATTTTCCTACGAAAAAGAGCTGGCGAAAAACTTCAGAGTATAGTTTTATAGAACAAGGTTTAGATGATTTGGTAAGCACCATCAAAACAAACCAAATTAAAAGTATTGCAATTCCTCCACTTGGTGCAGGAAATGGTGGGTTAGAGTGGGAACGAGTAAAAATAATAATAGAAAAAAAACTAAGTGTTTTAGATCTGGATATTTTTGTTTATGAACCAACAGCTCACATTATTGAATATTTAAAGAAGGAAAGAGTTAAACTCACGGATGCAAGATCTTTGTTATTATATGTTCTCTATGATTTAGTAAAAAACGGGGAATATGTATCAGAATTCTCTAGTGAAAAGATATGTTATTTCTTACAAAGATTTGGCGCAAAAAAATATTTTAAGCTTGAATTTGAGCCTAATTTTTACGGACCATATTCAGGCAAAGTAAGGTTCGTACTAAATGCCTTAAATGGCAGCTATATTATGGGGTATAGTGATATGAATAAGAAACCTTTTGAGCCTTTAACCTTAGTTTCGGATGGCTATGAAACCGTAAAATTTCATATTGAGAGTAAAAATGAACTCCTTGATATTGCTCAAAAAACAATGTCATTTTTAAATGGATTTTACTCAGATTTTGCGCTAGAGTTATTATCAAGCATTGATTATATAGCTACTAAAACAAATGCACTAAATCAGCAAATTATTTCTAAAGAATTAGAAGAATGGAGTGATAGAAAACGTAGCTTATTTTCTAATCCAAAGTATATTAGCATATCTATTAATCATATTCAACAAGCGACGTTTGCTTAATCAATTGGTATGGCTCCGCCAGAGCCTTAGAGAAACAGCTTTTTTATTGTAAAACAGACTTACAAATACTCTACCATCATCACCAAACCAATCCTCATCCACGCCCCCGCTTTCATCATTTGGCACCACCTCACAACGCCCGACTTGATGAAACAATGGATGCTGGATACCGATATGACGATTGACATCATCACCGATTGGAAAGCTGGAAGCCCAATCAGGATGAAGGGAGTTATGCACGGCATAGATTTTGAAAATACAGGCACAATCTTAACATACGACCCAGACCAGACACTCCAATACAGCCATTTAAGCTCGCTATCACACTTACCCGATACGCCCGAAAATCAGTGCGTACTCACCTTTACGCTAACGCCTGTTGAGCCCCAGACCCGCTTAACCCTGACCATTACCAACTTCCCGACAGACGCTATTTTTAAGCACTTGGACTTTTACTGGCGAACGGCCATTGAGGTATTGAAAGACGTTGTTGAGAAAGATGTAATCGGTACAAACACTGAAAATTCTATCAACCAGATCGTGGACCAATAAGGAGCGCAACTCGCATCAATCGAAAATCAGCTCATGGAAAAGCTCAAAAAGAATTTCGAAACCATTGGTTTCAGCGGAGACGATTTGGCTAAAATTCTCAGTGCTTTCACGCTCCAGGTAGTCAAGAAAAATGAGTTAGTTGTCGAAGAAGGGAAAGTTAGCAAACACATTGGCTTTGTTGAAAGCGGCATGTTTCAATATTTCGTCTTGAAAGATGGCGATGAAATAACGACCTACATATCTATTGAAAATACGTTTCTGGCTTCGTTGTTGAGTTTTATTGGTGAGGTTCCCGCTCGCGAAAATATAAGAGCCTTGACGGATAGCAGTATAAGCCTGATCAGTAAAACCAGTTTACAGAAATTGATAAACGAACTCCCCAGGTTTAAGGAATTTTACATAGGCCTTTTAGAAGCCTCAATTTGCGGTATTGATGCCACCCGGCATGACCTGATTGTATTAACGGCCGAGCAGCGTTATGAGAAAATGCTCACCGAAGAACCCCACCTTTTGCAGAAAATCCCGTTACAGTATCTGGCTTCCATTTTGGGGGTAACTCCTCGCCACCTCAGTCGTATTCGAGGGAATATTCGTTGAATGCCATACCCTTCTTCTTTTTAGACATTTGTCTAGTAGCGTCAGTTTTAAACGGCTGAACTTTGCATCGTCAAGTAACAACCAGACGGCATGCAAACGGTTCACTATCAAGCCAATTCTCGCTCTGTCTGATTACCTGACTCTTGTCATAACAAGTAATCAAACAGGACAATCAACATGAAACAGGCAATCATCGTACTCTTTTTAGTAGTTTCAGGTTCAGCTTTCTCGCAAAGCCGTTTTTCAAAAAGTGAGTTAAGTATCAATGGATTCAGAAATCCGTCAGTTGGTGCCGAATATCGCTTCAAACAGATGTCTCTTCACGCTGGCTATTACCCAACTGCGTTTAAATCGGGTGAAACTACAAGCTTTATTAAAACAGGGTTTACACTTTGGTTTTTACCCGTCGGCAAAAAAGAAAATCCTTCTTCGTTTTATGCAGGAGCTTCTTATTTACGTGGTTTAAACCGCGATTATAAACATAAAAACGCGATGGGCGTAGAAGCGGGCTTCCGCTGGATGGTTTGGAAAGGGCTTAATCTGCGGATTGGTGCCATTGCAGTAGCAGCCAGTGGCGAAAGTTTAAAAATAAACCCAACGCCAGGTATTAGTTATTCTTTTTTCTTCAGGTAATTCCTCCACAAATACGTGATTAAACTTAGAAAAAGTCTACTCGCTTTACCTGGTCTGTATCAGCTACGTTTAGTACAATAGGTATTCTTCCTTCAGCAGTACTCGCCTTAATTCAATCACGTAGCTGATAAGGTTCAATTGGGCACAGGACTCCTACTAGGTACAAGGCTTTCTGAAAGCCTTGTATATGTACTAAAAAAGTGAGACCAAAATAGCCTCACTTTTATTATTTCTCTTAACCTAATCTACAAAAAAATATAAACTAAAGAAGTACTATATGTATCAAAAACTACAAAATATAAAACAATAATATAGGGATAGATAAAAATAAAACTAATAGCACTATGAATAAAATCTTCCAGCGTGGATGATAGCTTACATAACGACTATTTCCAGCAACCAAATTCATTAACTCATTCACCCAGTGGCTAAACATACCGCAAATCCTTACTCAGTAATACGGCAAAGGTAATCAATGAATTAACGCGCTGTTATTATCAAATCATTATCAACCACACACACTGAAAATCAACCTATTAGATAAAAAAAATGAACTAAAACACCGTCTACAGATGGCTATTAAATTATCTAATCAAAAAGCCACTCAAGAAGCAAGTTATAGAGCATTTAGTCTGACACTAGTTTAAGACTTGGTGTATATTGTTTTTCTATCTAATCCCCATAAACTATTTTCTCATGGGTAAAATACGGCAGAAAAATTTCTAATAAATTGATGAATCAATGCACTTTAACGCGGCATGATTTCATAACCTTTCCTTAACAGACAAAAACGGATAACCCTTTACATTTGTGATGATTTAAACCAGTTCATTTCACGGATAGTACAGTTTGTACTCGTATGAAAATTAGCTATGGCTCATCACCGACTAAAAGCAACCCTCAGCAATATCATTGGCCTCTGGTTTGGAGCAGATACGCCCATTCGTCATTACAAAATCACCTCAAATCCCGAATTGTGGGAGGCTTGTCAGCGCGTTAGTAAAGTGTTCACTGCCCCTTCCGGGACTTTGTCTATGGATCGCTTTACTAAATCAGATCAGGTTGCCTTTGCCAGAGCCGTTCAGCAGAAATTATATCAGCCTGCTACGGCCCAGCGAGCATATTATTATTGTCGTCAGCTAGAAGCCGCTTGATAGTCAACTCATTAAACTTAATAATCCCGTAACAAACCGGGTCGTTATATTACATTCAGATAATATGAGGGGCTTTAGCTTTGCGCACTAAACAACGCTTTTCTTCTCCTCATGAGAACATCCTCTCTACCAGTCTCAATTGCCACAAGTTGTGCGCTTGTAGGTGGCCTTTTTGTCGCTTCCTGCGATGACCACCGCATTCCGGCTATGCTTCCCTCCTTTTCAGAAGCATCGAATCCAGCGGTGCTGTCGACGGCTCCTAACGGTACGGTGCTCTATAATGGTGGATTTGGTTCTGCCATCGCACAGGATCATGCCGACCCTACGGTATTTTATCTACTAACCGATCGGGGACCTAATGCAGCCGGTGCAGCGGCCAACACCATCATTTTCGGTAAGGCCGATTTCACACCCCAAATTGGCCGGTTCCATGTGGTTGGAAATCAGCTGGTTCTAGAAAAAACAATTCTGCTCAAAAACGCGGCCGGACAGCCGTTGACGGGCTTACCCAACCCCATAGGCCAGGGTAATACCGGCGAGATTGCCCTTGATCTGAATGGTCAGACGATTGCCCCCAACGCCGATGGTATCGACTCTGAAGGACTCGTGCTCGCATCCGATGGAACCTTCTGGATCAGTGACGAATATGGCCCGCACATTGCGCATTTCGATGCCAATGGCAAAACCATCGAGCGGATCAACCCATTCGGTACGGGCACTGGTGGGCGTACGTTGCCCAAAGTACTGGCCCGTCGCCGACCTAACCGGGGTATGGAAGGGCTGACCATTACGCCCGATGGCAAAACATTGGTTGGCCTCATGCAGTCACCTATGTACAATCCATCGTCGGGAGCCGTATCGGGCTCGACCGTGCTGCGTATTATCACCTTCGATATTGCCACTGGAGCTACGAAGCAGTATGTGTATCTGATGGAAAACGCCAGCCTGACCGGCTGTAGCGATATTGCGGCCATCACGAACACTACGTTTCTGGCGTTAGAGCGCGATGGCGACTACGGCGGCAATCCGGCCAAACCAGCTACGTTCAAGCGGGTCTATAAATTCGACATCTCCAATGCAACCGACATCTCGGACCCGACCAATGGGGATGGAGGTAAATTATACGGTGGCCTGACAGTAGAGCAATTGAAAGACAAGGCCGGACTGCAAACGGCAGGTGTTGTACCGGTTACGAAAACGCTGGTCTTCGATCTGTTAACCGAGATTTCACCGGTTTACCCGCACGATAAAGCCGAGGGTGTTTACATATTGAGCCCAACCCAACTGGCTATTTCCAACGACGATGATTTTGGTGTAGTCGATAATGGACAGAATGGGTTCACGACCAAAATTCTGCCCGCTACGGGTAAGGTTGATGTCAATCGGATTTATTTCGTAAATCTAAAGGCACCGCTGAAGTAGAAATCTGGTCTGAGTGACTATTCACGCCAAACACCAAAGCCACTTCCCAACAGAAGTGGCTTTTTTAGTACTCTCTAGAAACCCACCTCCATTTGGTAACAAAAACTTCACATTACGGATGCAGGGATACGATCTATCTTTATCGGTTCTACCACTCTCCACAGAATGTATTTCCTCTATGTCCATACATCATATATCACCCGAAGTCTGTATGTATGTTCGCGGTTGACAATTCTATGCCTGATCGCCTGGGGTGTTTTCAGCATTCCTGTATCAGCGCAGATCCTCACTAGTACAGAGCAGCTATCGCGACAAAACCCCGATTCGGCTTACCGGGTTGTTAAAATTTTATTGGACAAGGCTATAAGCCAGAACGATAAACAGACCGAGGGCGATTGCCTGCAACAAATCGGGCTGCTTTTATACCACCAGGGTAGTTATGTTCAGGCAATCGATTACCTGTTACGGGCACAGAAGATTTTCCTCAACGCAAATGATGCAGCCCGGCTAGCCCGCAATCACAATGAACTTGGCACTGTTTATTATTACAACGAACAGGTCGATCGGGCACTGAGTCAGTTTAACGAAGCGCTGGCTTTTTATCGTCAACCTACTAATGCCGAAGGCCTGGCCCAGACCTATGCCAACATCGGGCATATCTACGAAAAGCGTCAGGACCCAAAGCAGGCCTACCGCTACCAGAAATTGGCCCTGACAAACAGTCGGGCGGCAAAGGATGTGAACAGTCTGACGAAAATTTACGAAAACCTCGGCAGTATTTTTGAAGATGAGGCCCAATACGATTCGGCTCATTATTATTACCAGAGTGCCCTGACCCTCGCCCAACAAACGCATGACGAAATCGGCCAGATCGAGATCATCAACAACCTCGGCGATGTGTTCCGAAAAACGGGCCGCTATGAAGAGGGACTGAAACGCTCGCGTGAGGCTATGCAGCGATCGCAACAAAAAGGCGAGTTATACCAGCTGAGTGCCGCCCTTCGCGACATTGCCAAAACGTATCGGTTATTGAACCAGCCCGACAGTGCGTATGCCTACCTGGAACGAAGCCGCGATTTAGTCGATGCGATTTACGCAGCCGAAAACACCCGGCAGATTACCTTGCTGCAAACGCTTTATGATGTTGAACGGAAAGACGGCGAAATCGCGCAGTTGAACGCCCAAAAACGGATCGACTTCATTATCATCCTTGCGGCCAGCGTCGTGTTGGCATTGATTGGTATTCTGGGTGCAGTCATCATTAGTCGGCAGCGGCTAAAGATTCGGAATGAACAGGCCCTTAATCAGCAGAACCAGCAGATATTTCAGACGCAGAACGAGTTGATGCAGGTTGAGCTGAAAAACCAGCAGTTGGAAGAAGAAAACCTGAAAGGGCAACTCGAATTGAAGAGTAAGGAGTTGACTACCCATACGCTACAAATCATTCAGAAAAATCAGGTACTGGAAGAAATCAAGAACGACCTGACGGCGATCTTAAAAGACGACAAGCGCGACCAGAAAAAACAAATCCGGCAACTGGTGGATAAAATTACCCTGAACTTCAGTCAGGATAAATACTGGGCTGACTTCAGAACCATTTTCGATCAGGTCCACCCCTACTTCTTTACGCAGCTCACGCAGCAATTCCCCGACTTAACCGCCACCGACCTGCGCCTGATTGCCTTATTGAAAATGAACATCAGTTCGGCTGATGTCGCTACGCTGCTTGGGATCTCGTCGGATAGCCTGCGCGTATCTCGTTATCGGCTGCGTAAAAAAATCGGACTGGCCGAAGGTGAATCCCTCTCGGCTTACATTCAGCGCTTCCCTTCCCAATCGCTGCCATCGCCCGAAAACAGTATGATTTAGCGGCCTTCGCGGCTCTTCACAATTAGGAAACAGTTTGGTAACAATAACATAATGGCCATTAGCCGAGCCAGCAAGCCATTAATTATCAATCCATTAACTAGCAACCAGTTCATTTGTTGCCTATCTGTATACGCTCATAAACGTCTTGTTGCCTTTTTGTTCACGGGTCAAATTTGTCCGGCTCCCCTGCTCGCCCTCACCTTTGCGACACAATTAAACACGGCCGTTGCCTGTAGGTAGGACCGTGATTCGTTGTCATTCGCAAACCGTATGAACCGACTATTACTGACAATACTCTGCCTGCTTCTTATCCCACACGTCTGGGGGGGTACAATCCGGGGGCGAGCCGTCGATGCCACCACAGGTCAGCCCGTAATTGGGGCAACACTCATTCTGGAAAATACCAAACTCTATACTGTGTCGGGATTAGATGGCTCCTATCTGATTAAAAATGTACCCACCGGAACGTATAAAATTCGGGTCAGTTACGTGTCGTACAAAACAATCACCCGCGACATTGAGCTAACCAGTACCGAACAGGTGATCACGCTGGATATACCGCTGGAGACCGAAACCGACCGCCAGATTACCGAAGTAACGGTAACCGCCAAACGCGATGGCGGCAGTGACCGCACCGCCCGCGACCTCGAACGGAATGCCCTGCAAGTGACCAACATTGTGTCGGGCCGAACCATCGAACTCTCCCCCGATTTAACAGTTGCCAACGTCATCCAGCGTGTATCGGGCATTTCGATTGAGCGCAACAGCAACGGCGACGGCCAGTACGCCATTCTGCGTGGCATGGACAAACGGTATAACTATACGCTAGTCAATGGCGTGAAGATTCCCAGTCCCGACAATCGGTATCGTTACGTACCCCTCGACATTTTCCCGGCTGAACTCCTGGATCGGCTCGAAGTCTATAAAGCACTCACACCGAGTATGGAAGGCGATGCCGTTGGTGGAGCGATCAACATGGTCATGAAAGACGCGCCCGACCGCCCAACGATTCTGGCGAACGTTTCATCGGGTTATAGTGAACTGTTTTTCAACCGTCCGTTTGTTGGTTTTGATACGAAGAACATCAACGCGCAGTCACCTTACGAACAGTTCGGGAATCAATACAGCGCTAAATTTTCGGATTTCAACAAAGCGACAACAACCTACACCCGTCAGGCACCACCACCGAACTTACTGGGCAGCTTTGCCATAGGCAATCGATTTTTCAACCGGCGGTTTGGGGTTATGCTGGCGGGGAGTTTACAGAATACCTACCGGGGCAGTAACAGCCTGTTTTTTACCGGCGACGTGGTCGATACACTCCGGGGCGTTACCCTGACGAAACAGAGTGAACGGCAATTCTCGGAACGGCAAACCCGTTACGGGCTCCACGCCAAGATGGATTTTCGCATCAACCAGAACAACAAAATCCAGTGGTTCAATGCGCTCATCAGCCTGGCAAACGAGCAGATTCGCGAAACAAAAACAACCGAACTGGGCATTGGCGGGTTCGATCCGATATTGGGCAATGCAACACTAGGCTACGAAACCCGATCGCGACTGACGAAACAGAAAATTTATACCAGTACGCTTCAGGGCACGCATCAGGTAACGCCGGTATTCGCCATCAACTGGTCGGCGGTGTATTCCTCGGCTACGAACGAAGTACCCGACCAGACCTATGTACCACTACTAGGTATCCGCAAAAATTTTGTAGAGCAACGGACTACCGTTCAGGACGGCCAACGCCGGTGGGAGCATAACACCGACAATGATCTGGCGGGGTATCTGAACCTGACCCTGAAAAGCAAACTGGCAGGCATAGCCATCGAATGGATGGCGGGTGGCCTCTACCGCGATAAGCAGCGCACCAATTTTTACAACAATTACACCTTACGACCAAGCAATCCTTTCGCTCAGTACGGCGTCGATTTTACCGACTACAACCAGATTGCCTGGACCATTCAGAATCCCCTGGGCTCAGTCGCATCAGCGCTGAACTACGATGCCACGGAGAAAACAACATCGGGTTACCTGCAATTCCGCACCACCGATCAGCCACTTGAAGTGACCGGGGGCGTTCGTATCGAGCATACTGATCAGGGCTACGCCATGAAGTTTCCGATTGGCGAAGACAACCCAACCGGCAGTCAGATTTATACGGATGTGCTCCCAAGTTTACACTTCCGCTATCGGCCAAATGAGCAAACGAACTGGCGCCTGTCGTACTTCCGGTCGCTGAACCGACCCGGCTTTTTTGAGATCGTTCCGTATCGGATTGTCAATGAAGAATACCAGGAACGGGGCAATCCCAACCTGAAACGGGCCATTGCCGACAACGTTGACTTACGCTACGAGTTTTTCCCACGCCCACTGGAGCAATTTATGGTTGGCCTGTTCTACAAACACATTCAGGACCCCATCGAGTACACGCTTCAGAAAGATGCGATCCGGGGTCAGGATTTGTACTACGGGCCCGGCAACTTCGGTAATGCCACAAACCTGGGGCTGGAACTTGACGCCATCAAGTACTTCCGTCAATGGGGCATCAAGGCCAATTATACCTACACCAACTCCAGTATTACGACTCCCAAATCAAAGCGCATTCGCAATGAGCAGGGCGATCTGCAAACCATCACCTTCAACCAGACGCGGGCACTTTACGGCCAATCGGCGCACATAGCCAATTTATCGCTGCTCTATAAAGATGCCGAACATGGGTGGGACGGCCAACTGGCAGCCAGCTATACCGGTCCCCGCATCAATACCGTGTCGCAGTTTGTCGATAACGACCTGTATCAGAAGGGATTCATTCAGATGGACGCGTCTATCGAAAAGAGATTGGGCAAAAGCCTCCTGCTGTTTGCCAAAGCCAATAACCTGCTCAATACCCCAACGGAGATTTTCATCAAAAACGTAAACAGTAAAAATTCAGACGTACCGAATCAGGATGAATCCGGCAAAACCCTCATCCGGCGCGACTTCTACCAACGCTCGTATCTGCTGGGGATTCGGTATAAACTGTACTAGAATAGAACGCAGATTGTTATGATCGATTATGATTTAAAAGATTTAGAGAATCATAATCGATCATAATAATCATAAAAATCTGCGGCCCATAACAATTCAACAAATTCATAATCAATTACTAACCATGAAACAAGTAATCATTTTAGCCGCTCTGTCGGCTGCTGTGCTGGTGGGCTGCTCCAAGAGCGACGACAACAGCAATCCTGTCGTTACCCCAACTCCCGTTGTGAAAGAAGCCGTATCGGGCGATGTATCGGGGACCTGGACGAAAGGCAATACCTATAAAATTACAGGCCATTTGCAGATTCCGGCCAGCACGTCATTAGTGATCGAAGAAGGTGTCAACGTGATTTTCAGCGACTCGACGGTGAAGCCTGAATTGATCGTGAAAGGTAATCTATACGTAATGGGCACATCGGCAAACCCAGTGAAATTTACGGTGCCCGATGCCTGGAAAACAACGGCCAATCAGTGGGGCAACCTGTGGGGTGGCATCATTGCCGCACCAACCTGCGCCGAACTACTGCTCGACAATGCCATCCTTGAATATGGTGGAGCGGTAACGACCGAGAGTTCACCCTCCGTAAAAGCGGGCTTGTATAAAGCAGCAGCGGGTAATCACGTACCAGCCGTAAACTACTCGAACGTAAACGGGAAACTGGTTATCGTAAACAGCCGGTTAAACAATCAGAACGAAGATGGTTTCTATATCGAAGGCGGTAAAGTGATCGTTGCGAACAACAAGATTTACGCCCAGGGCGTATCGGGTGGCGATGCCATCAATATCAAATCGGGGGTTCAGGCCGATGTAGCGTTTAACATGATCTATAGTCCCAACACCAATGCACTGAAACTCTCGAACACCGGCGACCGTACACCTCAAGCGTATGTAGTTGCGTATAACAACACGATTGTGAATGCAGGCTGGCGTCGGCCAACGATCAAAGGCGGTTCGATCTGGGTAGAAATCGCGGTTCGGGCGGAGTTGTATAATAACCTGCTGGCCAATGACCGGTTTGGCGTAAAACGCGACCCTAAAAACCCGGAAGACAGCCGGACTAAGGTGAGCAATAACCTGTATTACGGCGCAACGCAGGATGGCGTTACGGGTTTCCAGCCCAGCACCGAAATTCTGACCGGCACTAACGATGTCATCAGCAAAACGGTGGGCGATAATGACCCAAAATTTGTGAACTACCCGCTCACGACCGACTCTAAAAACGCAACCTTCAATACGGCCTGGGATTTCCGTTTGCAGGCTGGTTCGCCCGCCATCGGCAAAGGCACCACGAGCTTCACCCGTTTGTATGCCGACGGTATTTCGTTTGCCAATGGCACCCTGTACAAATCGCCGGCTCCCTCAACAACCATTGGTGCTTTCGGTACAAACTAAGTTTTAAACATTGTAACACAGAGACCACAGAGAAAAATCGAGATTCACAGAGATCTCTGTGTGTCTCCGTTTTTCTCCGTAATCTCTGTGTTATATTTCATGAATTATCATCTGGCGGTTCTCTTACCCCTCTTCCTAGTTGCCTGTCAATCTACGGCGCAAACCCCTGTCAAGCCCGTTGTTATAACCGACACCGTTCGGCACGATACCGACGATCCGGCTATCTGGATCAACCCGGCCGATCACGCCAAAAGCCTGGTTATTGGTACCGACAAAGACCAGGATGGCGGCCTTTACGTGTTTAATCTCCAGGGCAAAATTGTCAAGGAAATTCACGACCTCAAGCGGCCCAATAACGTCGACATTGCGTACGGCCTGATGCTGGCCGGTAAACCCACCGACATTGCCGTAACTACCGAACGGTTTACGCACAAGCTCCGGATTTTCTCCCTGCCCGACATGAAACCCGTTGATAACAGTGGGCTTCCTATGTTCGTTGGCGACACAACCAGCGGCTTCCGCGATCTGATGGGCATTGCCCTTTATAAAAATCCGTCGGGTGTACTATACGCGATGGTTGGGCGCAAAACGGGGCCTACCAACGGGTCGTATATTGGTCAGTATCGGCTCGAAGACAATGGTAAAGGCCAGGTTAAAGCCACCCTCGTGCGGAACTTTGGACTCTATAGCGGCAAGAAAGAAATTGAATCCATTGCCGTCGACAATGAACTTGGCTACGTCTATTACTCCGACGAAGGTGTAGGCGTTCGTAAATACTACGCCGATCCCGAAAAAGGAAATAAAGAGCTAGCTCTTTTTGCGAAAACAGGCTTTGCCGAAGATCACGAGGGGATTTCGATCTATAAAACGGGCCCAAAAACGGGTTATCTGCTTGTTTCGGATCAGGGTGCCAACCAGTTCCACATTTTCCGGCGCGAGGGCGAATCGGGCAATCCGAATGACTATAAAGTCCTGAAAGTGGTGAAAGTGGCCGCCCAGGTTAGTGATGGCTCCGATGTGACGAACGTGCCCTTAGGCAAGCAGTTTCCGCACGGATTATTTGTGGCCATGTCGGAAGGCAAAACGTTTCACTACTATCGCTGGGAAGATATTGCCGGAAAGGACCTGAAGTGAGAAACGGGTAGTAACGTTCGGGAGTAGTAAAGCAGAGGATCGTAATGCCTATTGGCTTACAGGCTTCCCGAACGTTTAGTCACTTTATGCGTCTACTGGCTTAGCTGGGGCTTTAGCTTTGTTGGTAGCTACTTTTTTCGGCGTTTTGGCCGCTTTGACTTTGGCAGTTTTCTCGCCTGACTTCTTCTTCTTTTCTTCTTTTTTCAGCAGCTTTACTAATTTCTTAGCCAGCTTGTCGGCTGATTTCTCGATGGCCTTTTTAACTTTTTTCGACTGTTCGGTGGCTTCACTCAACTTCGCTTCTACAGAAGCAACGATCGAATCGGCAAGGGCCTTTTTTTCAGCTTTCATTATATATTTCTGCTAGTGTCTTGAGATAATAAAAAAATCTACAAATAACTACGAAAAAAAAGGCAGAAACAAAAGCCCAATGTTAAGTTTTTGTTATCATTCCAGGCTCTTTGGGAATCATATCAGGATAGCTATTTCTACTCTAAAAGCCTTTAATTAAGCAGTAGAAGCTCTTCTGGAGGTAGACATAAGTGAGGTCAGATTCTTAAATCTGACCCATAGGTTTCTCAAAACCTACTGTTTATACCCATAGGTTTTGAGAAACCTATGAGTCGGTTATAAGTAACCGACACCACGTTTACAAAGGCACTGTAATTCAGTCGATTACTCGTTTCGCTTCTCGCTTATAGATAAGCAAGCGTCCTCGAGCTGCGCTGATGACTTGGTTTAGTTGCTTATATAGTTGACTTTGTGTGAGCTGAATCGTGCGTAATGTTTCGGCTTCCTGAGTAACTTCCTGCGTCAGTCGGGTAAATTGACGAACCTGCTCCCGAAGTTCTTTTAGGCAATAAGCCTGCGAGAGAGGAGTAAAACCAATAATTTGTAACAGATCCAGTAACCAACAGAAGTATTGCCCTAACAGCGCATATGAATCCTCATGCAGACGTAAGTCCTTATAGAGTAGCGGTTTTCGCCGATTAGCCGGAAAACGAGGAAGCTGTAAGTGGTGAATTTTCAGGTAAAGTACTTTAATAAGATCATTACCAACTGTCCCCCCTTTAAACTGATGCCCAATTTCCTCCCACAGTCGTTCGTTCTGCGGCTTTATACCTGTTCTCGAATCCTGGGTTATCAGCCTGCGCTTTTCGGAAAGTTCCCAGTATAACTGCCATTGCTCATCAAACTGCGTATTGATGGCTTCAATCCGTTGGATGAGTGCCTGTAGGACTGGTTCTTCTGGGGGAACATCATTGCCGGATACAGCTATCCATTTTGTCAGGCTGGCTCTGAGTTCAATTGCTTGAGTGAGTTTTTTGGTCAGTGAGCCTTCATAAGGGGTCATGAATGAACGGGTTTCAATGGCTGGAAGGGCTGGAAGATGACAATTGTAAGCGACAACAGCCTATTTAGGGATAAATGATTCTATACCATGACCAACCGTTTGTATTAATTTGATAACATACAGCCATAAAGAACAACTAACTATAAATCAGCAAATTAACAGAAAAATTACACATAACTACGATCATAGACCATGTAAAGTAACAACAGGAATTAGATTAAAACGAAATTAAAAAATCATAACATACGGATCACTGAAACATAATATTCAGGTAATCTCCAGCTCGAATTAGGCCGGTAGTTTTGCAGCGCTTTAAAGCGATACCAAAACTAGAAAGATGAACCGCAACGTACTACTTATCCTATTTTCTCTTTGGGGGGCTGCCGTTTTTGCGCAGACCGGCACCATTCGAGGGACCATTAAAGACGGAAAAACCAAAGAATCGCTCATCGGCTGTACCGTACTTGTGAGCGGAACCCAACTCGGTGTTACGACCGATGTCGAAGGAAATTTCACCATTCTTAACGTACCAGCGGCCACCCACAAAGTTGTTATCTCCTACATCTCCTACAAAACCAAAGAAATCCCCAACGTTCGGGTTGAATCGGGCAACACGACGGCTATCGAAACCGAACTGGATGAGGAAGGAAAATCGCTTCAGGAGGTAGTTGTTCGCGCCAATAAAGCGACCAACACGGAGATTGCCGTTATCACCGAAATCAAACAATTAAAACCCATTGCCGTTGGTATTTCGGCCCAGCAGATCGTTAAATCGCAGGACCGGGATGCGGCAGCCGCTATTCGCCGGGTACCGGGCGTCAGTATCGTCGATAACCGGTTTGTACTTATTCGGGGTTTGGCAGCACGCTATAATTCGGTGTTGATCAACGACGTGATTACCCCTTCGACCGAAGTAGATACCCGTTCGTTTTCGTTCGATCTGGTGCCTAGTAACATCATCGACCGGATGATCGTCTATAAATCGGGTTCCGCCGAACTGCCCGGCGATTTTGCGGGTGGGGTTGTAAAAATCTACACCAAACGCCGACCAGAGCAAAACTTTCTGGATCTGGGTCTGACATTCGGCTATCGGGGCAATACGACATTTCAGAATGTCCAGTCGCAAAGCAGTTCGGGCCTGAACACCCTGGGGCTTTGGAATGCCAACCAGCAAATTCCAACAAGTTTTCCCGCCACTGCGGCTGAGTTCAATTCTCTGAATCCATTACAACGGGCAGCCTATGCTCGCCTGTTACCCAACAATTGGGGTTTGACTCAGAAAACGGTATCGCCCGACATCCGCTTTGCGCTGAATATGGGGCGTCGGTTCGATGTAGGCAATGTACGGGTTAGCAATCTGACCAGCATTAACTACGCATCGACCAATCAGTTCTCGAATGTCGACCTCAATCTGTATGACAACGGCACCATTGCCAATGCGGTTACCCAGCAATATACCGATGCCAATTATGCCCGGCAGACACGTTTAGGCATTTTACATAACTGGACAGCCCGCTTCTCCCCGGCGTTTACCCTGGAGTGGAAAACGCTGTATAACCAGCTTAGCAACACAGAAACGGTTGTTCGGACAGGCAAACAAGTAGCCGAAGGGTATGACGTACGAAGCTACTCAGAACGTTTTGAGAACCGTAGTATCCTGACAACACAATTAGCTGGTGAACATTCTATCAGCCCGCTAACAAAAATCAACTGGGTAGGTAGCTTTGGGTACACAGGCCGTTGGGAGCCAGATTGGAAACGGGCTCGTTATTTACGTGCATCAGGCTCAACCGGCCCCGATGGTCAGGCAGCGGCCTATCAGTTAGCTACACCTAACGATCCGACGCCAACCGAAGTTGGTCGGTTCAACTCAAAATTACACGAATACGTTATTTCGGCCATTGCCAACGGCGAACACACCTTTGGCAACCCAACCGACCGCGAACCCAACAAAATTCGGTTTGGCGTGTATGGTGAACAGAAAAACCGCGATTATACCGCTCATTTCTATGGTTACCAGGCCGTAGGAGGTGCCTCGGCTGCCAAGCAGCGGGATATTGCTACAGCGTTCGCTCCTGAAAACGTAACGGGTTCGGAGGGTGGTTTCTCCCTACTGGATGGTACACGGGATCGTGATGCTTACAAGGGACTTAATACTTACATGGCGGGTTACGTAAGTGGTGATGTCTACTTCGGACCAAAAGCAAACCTGACCCTGGGTTTCCGGGGTGAGTATAACGATCAAGGTATTAAGTCGAACATCAATGGCGTAGAGACTCGCCTAGTTACGAACCGTATTTTCAGCCCGCTTCCATCGCTCAATTTCACCTACAAATTAAGCGAGAAGACAAACTTACGCTTTGCCTATTCGTCGTCGGTAAACCGGCCTGAGTTCAGGGAGTTAGCCCCCTTCAACTACTACGACTTCAACCTACTAGCCGATATTCAGGGTAACACCACCCTAACGACGGCTAAAATCCAGAATCTGGATGCCAAATGGGAGTTTTACCCATCGCCAAACGAACTGATTTCGGTAACAGGTTTCTACAAACACTTCACGAACCCAATTGAGTCCTATCTGCTGTTCCAGGGCAATGGTTTAGCGTATACGTTCACTAATGCTCAGTCGGCAGAGAACTACGGCGTTGAGATTGAAGTACGAAAAGGCTTCGAAAATTCGGCCAGTGCGTTTCTGAAAAACCTATCGGTAGTGGGTAACGTATCGCTGATCAAAAGCCAGGTCAACGTAGGTAATTTCGTAACAGCTCCTGATTTGAGTGGCACGATTCAGCAATACGACATTCGGGGTATTGCTGCTACCAAACGGGCACTGGCGGGTCAATCGCCTTACCTGATTAATGCGGGTGTTTACTACGCAGCACCTAACTCGGGCTGGCAGTGGAATGTACTGTACAACGTATTCGGCCAGCGGATTTTCACGGTGGGTAACAGCCAGAACCCAACCGTTTACGAATTGCCCCGTAACGTAATTGACCTGAATCTGACTAAGCAGTTCAACAAAAAAATCGAGATCCGTCTGGGTATTCAGGACTTGTTAAATCAATACGTTCGGTTCGCACAGGACTTCAACAACGATGGCAAAATTGGCAGCGATGTGACATCGCAAACGGCTAATGCTGATCAGATGGTTCGCAAGTTCAAGCGGGGCAGCTACTACACCGGCAGTGTCATATACACATTCGGTCGTCGAACAATCATTCCTTAGTTAAACCAATCTTACCAATACAATCCCAATTCAAACAAAAATCAATTTTATGCACTTTTCTCAATCGCGTCGCCGAACCTGGCTACCACTGTTGGCTCTCGTACTGGGCTTTTTCGTAGTGGTTGTGTCCTGTAAAAATGAGGATACCCCGGCTCCAGTTCTGAGCATCACGAGCTTCACGCCAGCAACGGCACCCGTTGGCTCAACCGTTGTTATTACGGGTACAGCGTTTAGCGCTACGCCAGCCAGTAACACCGTCACCTTTGGTGGTGTAGCCGCAACCGTAACCGGAGCCACGACAACATCGTTAACGGTTGTTGTACCAGCTGGAGCAGGTACGCCCATTGCTGTTAAAACAGGCACGGCCACAGTAACCAGCACAACAGCCTTTGCCTTGGGCAACAAACCCGTAATTGAAGTAACGGGCAATATCTCGGCCGACACAAAATGGACGGCGGGGAATGTTTATTACCTACGGGGTTTTGTGCAGGTACAAGCGCCAGCCACGCTGACTATTGAACCTGGTACCATTATTAAAGGTGGTGGCAAAGAAGTTGATCCAGCAGGTAAACAACAGGGTGCAACGCTGATCATTCTGCCAGGTGCTAAAATCAATGCGGCTGGTACGGCTTCTGCGCCAATCATATTTACCTCGAACAAAGCTGCTGGTTCCCGCAATTACGGTGACTGGGGTGGTATTGTGATCTTCGGTAAAGCACCTGTCAATCAGCCAAGCGCAACTGGCTTCGAAGGTGGTCTTCCGGGCACAGTTGGTACGTATTCTGACGTTAACGATAATTCGGGGACGATGCAGTATGTACGTATTGAGTTTGGTGGTATCGCCCTGCTGGCCAACAGCGAAATCAATGGCCTGTCATTGTATGGTGTAGGCGCAGGTACTACCCTCGATCACATTCAGGTATCGTACAGTGGTGATGATTCGTACGAATGGTTTGGTGGCACGGTTAATGCCAAATACCTGGTCGCTTTCCGGGGTTGGGATGATGATTGGGATACTGACTGGGGTTGGTCCGGTAAAGTACAGTATGGTCTTTCATTACGTGATACAGACGTGGCTGACCAATCTGGTTCTAACGGCTTTGAATCGGATAACTTCAACCCTGGCCTTCCTGCTACAGGCACTAACGCTGGTTTACCACTTACTGCCGGTGTATTTGCCAACATGAGCAATTTTGCATTCAGTGGCACACCATCCAATGCTGCATCATCCAAAGGTAGTGGCCCTTATCAGTCGGCTATGCACCTTCGCCGGAACACATCGTTGAGTATCTTCAATTCGTTAATGGTTGGCTATCCAGAAGGACTTCGGTTAGATGCCCCAACTGGTACAACGGGTACCCTTGACAATGCAACGAGCGGTGCGCTCCAATTGCACGGTGTTGTGATCGCCAACATGAATTCTCCAGTGAAAGGTGCTGGCTCCATCACTGATGAACAGGCTCAGACGTTCTTTAGCACTGCCGCTTACAAAAATCAGATTATTCCAAGCACAGGTGTTGCCGCTCTATTGTTAAACACGGCAAGCTTCAACCTGACTGCTCCTAACTTCCTGCCACAAACGGGTTCTCCCCTGCTGACGGGTGCAATCTGGGATGGCAAGGGGGCAGATGCCTTCTTCACCAAAGAAACGTTCATTGGCGCTTTCGGAACCACCGACTGGACCAAAGGCTGGACCAACTGGGACCCCCAGAATGCCAACTACGACAAATAATTCAATCAGTAAATTTAATATTGGTGTCGCAAGAAAAGGCCGGAGCATTGCTCTGGCTTTTTTTATTAAACACAGAGGCACAGAGATCACAGAGCTATTATATTTTTTTTATCTGTGCCTCTGTGTTTAAAATTTTCAAATGCGCTGGATTAACTCTGCTACTTTATGCACCTCACGACCCACAATATGGTCGATGATGGCCTGGGCGTGTTCTCGTCCATTCTCAATAAATACTTTCTCAGTATAAATTCCGGCCAGTACTGTACCGCAGACATAAAGCCCCGGCACATTGGTCTCAAACGTTTCTTTATTGAAAACGGGGACTTGTGTCAGCGGATCTAATTCAATGTCGCAACGGGCAAGCAGTGCCGCATCGGGAATATAGCCCGTCAGGATAAACACAAAATCGGCAGGAATCTGACTTTCTTCGCCGGTTTTCAGGTTATTGACCGTTATATGGTGCGCATCAATCTGGGTAACACACGAATCGAAAACCGTTTTTATTTTGCCTTCTTTCACCCGATTCTTAACATCGGGAACCAACCAATATTTGACTGTACTCCGGAAATCTTCGCCCCGGTGCACAATGGTGATGTTCACATCATGCCGGTATAACTCCAGCGCGGCCTCGACAGCCGAGTTCGATGCACCGATGATCACCACGTTTGTAAACGAATACTTAAACGGCTCATCGTAATAGTGCGATACGTGCGGCAGGTCTTCGCCCGGAATATTGAGCCAGCGCGGACGTGTGAAATAACCCGTGGCCATGATCACCTTGCGAGCCTGATAGCGATCACCCGTTGTTGTCGTAATCGTAAATACATCGCCCTCTTTCCGAACATCCCAGACCTCCTGAAATAGTTTAAAATTCAGGTGATAGTAGGCAGCTGTTTTTCGGTAATACTGGAGGGCTTCATCACGCCCGGCTTTCACCGACGAAATTGAAAATGGAAGGCCGCCAATTTCAATATTTTCGGCAGTTGAGAAAAAACGCATCCGGCGCGGGTACTGTCGGATGGACTCGGTCAGGCTACCCATTTCCAGAATCAAATGGCTCAGGCCCGCTTTTGTTGCTTCAATACCGGCGGCCAATCCACAAGGCCCACCGCCAACAATGACGACATCAAATAGTTGCATGGTAATAATGTTGAAAATCCGTCATTTCCTGAAAAACTCACCGGAGTTGCCAGAAAGCGGCTTTTATCGATCTATGAATAGAATAAAGATCGTCAATAAAAGCAACGAAGAGTCATTGGCAAAGATTCCTCTCTGTTGATATAAGCAGGTTGACCTACATTCTCGGTAAACTACCTTTCAATAGATTACTCGGGCACTTGTCTATTAAATCAGCAACTAATACATCTAACAAGGAAGCAGGATACGTATATAAGGTCGCTCAATAAGATATCATAATTAGCAATAAAATTACCTCTAATATTTAGACATCGTATATAGGTACCGTTAAGTATATTTATTGATAATAATGCAAACAAATAAAATCCCTTTATGTTCATTTGGTAAACTAAATTATCTCGACGATGAACTATAAACTTTCTCTCACCATTCTCCCCGCTTTCGTTATTACTGTAGTTAGTTGTTCACAGGAGTTAACCGAAAAATCACAGGATGCCATTATTCCGACCGCTAAAATCACTCGCGCTGAAGAGGCATTTCCTAACCAGCGGGGTGTTCTGACAACTGGTCTCCTTAATGGAGAACCCATCAGCTACTTCCTTGTGGGCGATCAGG
>NZ_BAAHBG010000027.1:0-165340 GCF_054776855.1 Spirosoma migulaei
TTTGATTAAACGCACAAACCTAGAAAAATACAACGCCCTCCACAAGTATTGTCCTTGATCCATAATGGGTAAGAAGCTTTCCAAAACGACGCGGTTTGATTAAACGCACAAACCTAGATAAATACAATGCCCTCCACAACTTTTGGAATTGATCCCAGATTTGATTAAACGCACAAACCTGGATAAATACAACGCCCTCCACAAGTATTGTCCTTGATCCCCGATTTGATCCTTTTTAAGGACGGGAGAGCTAAACAAAAAAGCCTCAAAATACGGAGATTTTGGGGCTTTTTGCGCAACCGCGTTGCAAATGTTAGTGACCGATACGGGAATCGAACCCGTGTTACCGCCGTGAAAGGGCGATGTCCTAACCGCTAGACGAATCGGCCGTCTTGTTTAAAAGACCCATCAGTTTAGCTTTCTGGCTGCCCTGGTGGCGAATCGTGGTGCAAAGGTAAGGCAATGTTTTTTAAATGCAACACACACCACTAAAATTTTTCTAAAAAAAGGGTTTGTGGCCGATTTACTGCTATTTTTGAGGAGGTTAGCTTTCCATTTTTTTTCATCACCTACATGAAACACGTTTTATTGCTGGCAGCTCTGACGGTCGCGTCGCTGACAGTTTCCTCCGAGTCTGCTCAGGCTCAAACACCTACCGCTTCGTCAACTACCTTAGTATCACCGGCTCAGTTTCTTGGCTATAAGATTGGCGACCGATTTACCCCCCACCATCGTGTACTGGCCTACGCCGAACAGGTAGCCAAACAACTGCCCAACCGGATTAAACTGATTCCATATGGAACAACCTACGAAGGCCGACAGCTTATGGTAGTGGCCCTGGGTTCTGAAGCCAATATGGCACGTCTGGAAGAAATTCGGACCAATAATCTAAAACGGATTGGCTTAATGGAGGGGAATCCGACGTCGGCTACCCAACCACCTATTGCCTGGCTCAGCTACAACGTTCACGGCAACGAAGCCGTAAGCTCAGAAGCATTTATGGATGTACTGTACCGGCTTCTGAATACCTCCGATGCCGTATCGCAGAAAATTATGAACTCAACAGTCGTGATTCTCGATCCCGGTTTGAATCCCGATGGCCACGATCGCTACGTGAACTGGTACAATCAAATGTTGGGGCGTAACGCGAACCCAACGCCTTTTGCCCGGGAGCACAGTGAACCCTGGCCAGGTGGACGCTACACGCATTACCTCTTCGATCCGAACCGCGACTGGGCCTGGCAAACGCAGGAAATCACCCAACAGCGTATGGCGCTGTATCAGCAGTGGATGCCTCAACTGCACGGCGATTTTCACGAAATGAGTGTAGAGAGCCCTTATTATTTTGCACCGTCGGCCAAGCCCTATCACGAAGATATCACACCCTACCAACGGAAATTCCAGCAAACTATTGGGGAGTATTGCAGTCGGTATTTCGATAAAAATGGATGGCTCTACTACACCCGGGAACGTTTTGACTTATTTTATCCCAGTTATGGCGATACCTATCCGACCTACAACGGTGCTATTGGTATGACGTATGAGCAGGGTGGGAGTGGCCGCGCCGGTTTGGCTATAGAAAAAGCCGATGGCGATACCCTAACCCTTCGCCAGCGGATCGATCACCACTATACTGCCAGTATTGCCACCCTGGAGTCTGTAGCCGACCGACCCGCTGAAGTGGTAAAAGAGTTCGGTCAGTTTTTCGATAAAGCCCGCAACACACCCATTGGGCCCTACAAGAGTTATGTGATCAAATCGAACGGAGATGCCGGCAGGTTGAAGGCCTTGCAGCAACTGCTGGAACGGAATAAAATTAGTTTTGGCTACGCTGGTAAAGCGCAGACGGTTGCGGCTGGGTTCAATTATACCACGCAGAAGACGGATAAGACCGTTTCGGTGGGTGCCGATGATATCGTGATTAGTGCATACCAGCCCAAATCAACCTTGCTGAAAATTCTGTTTGAACAGAATTCGGCTCTGGAAGACTCAGCTACCTACGACATTACGGCCTGGTCACTACCGTACGCCTTTGGATTGCAAACCTTTGGTATCCCCGCCCGCCTGACCCCCGCCACGACAGCACCAACAGCGCCTGCTCCTGCAGTTGTGCCAGCCTCTGCCTATGCTTACCTCGTTCGCTGGCAGTCGTTGCCAGCCGTACAAACACTGGCAGCTTTATTAAAGCAGAAAATCAGAGTCAGAGCGGCTGAAAAACAATTTGAAGTAGAGGGTAAAACCTATCCCTCTGGCACGTTGATCATCACCCGAACAGGGAACGAACGCGTTGGTGATCGACTGGGCGCGCTGGTATCGCAGGCGGCCACTCAGGCGGGTGCCGAGATCGTGGCCGTACAAACGGGCTTTGTAACGACTGGTTCCGACTTCGGTTCGGATTATGTAACGGGGTTGAAAGCACCGCGCGTGGGTGTTGTGCTCGGCGATGGTACGCCACCACCGTCGGCGGGTGAAGTCTGGCATTTTTTCGATCAGGAGCTGAATTATCCGATCTCGTTGCTCGATGGCAATTCGCTGGGAACAATAGAATGGAGTAAACTAGACGTGTTAATCCTGCCAACGAACTACAATTACGGGCGTTTCCTGAACGAGAAGAACCTATCGGCGATCAAAGAGTGGGTACGGGCAGGGGGGAAACTCATTGCTATGGAGCGGGCCGCAGCTTTTCTGGCCGGTAAAGAGGGTTTCGAACTGAAAGAGAAAGAAGATAAGTCAGCCGACAAGGACAAAGCTAAAAAAAGCAGTGCTGTTGATTCGCTTAAACTCTATATCAACCGGGAGCGGGCAGCCATTTCTGACGATATTCCAGGGAGTATTTATCGGGTGAACGTAGATACAAGCCACCCACTGGGCTATGGGCTTACAGGAGGGTATTATTCGCTCGTGCAAAATGCCTTTAACTTTGAATTCCTGAAGGATGGGTGGAATGTAGGGTATTTGAAAACCGACAACTACGTAGCTGGTTTTTCGGGTAAAAACGCCAAAGAGAAATTGAAAAACACCCTGCTGATGGGCGTTCAAACCTATGGCCGTGGTAGCATCGTGTATCTGGCCGATGACCCACTCTTCCGGGGATTCTGGTACAATGGTAAGCTACTATTTAGCAACGCTGTGTTTATGGTGGGCAATTAAGCAGGTCAGCTGAATACAATTGGTAAAACAGGAAGGTCGCGTGAGAACGCGACCTTTTTGCGTTTAAGCATAACGGCCTTACCCCAAATCAGTGTCCAGATGCGTACACGGATTGTCCAGAAACGGACAACGGACGTATTGACCTTCCGTATAAAAAGCTCGATTCTAGCTTGATTGGCGGCTATTTCTCTTTTGGCAGACCATTTGATATACGGAAATAGAGGAAATCAGATTCTAATGTTCAATAGCCCAACTTTCGGCCCATGCGACGTAGTGATTTAGGCGAGTTTGAAGAGGTGGTTTTGCTGGCTGTAGCTGCGCTGTCCCCCAAAGCCTATTCGGTGGTTATTGCCGAAGAACTGGAGCGGGAAACGGGAAACACGGTTAGTACAGGGGCGGTACATGCAGCCCTCCAGCGGTTGGAGCAAAAAGGGTATGTAAGTTCCTTTTTGGGAGAGGCTACCGCCGAGCGGGGAGGTCGCCGGAAACGACTATTTACCGTTTCTGCTTTGGGTGGTAAAATCCTGCAGGAGGTGCGGGCTGTTCGTAATCGACTTTGGGAGCGCATCGACTCGCATTTGCTACTGGATTGGCAGTAATAACAACTTACTCGGCATGAAGGCTAAAAAATCGGCTCAAGGCCCACCCAGGTGGATGACCCGCTTCATTGAGTGGGCGTGTGCACCTCACTTACGGGAGGAAGTGCTGGGTGATTTACTCGAACGCTACATACTCTGGGTGGAGCAATGGGGCGAGTTGAAAGCCCGACGACGCTACTGGCGGGAAGTGCTGGCCTATATGCGGCCATCTATTAGTAAACGACAAGCTGAAAAATACCCAACTCCAGCAACTATGGAAATGCTACAAAACTATGTTAAAATCGCCTGGCGAAATCTGCTCGCCAATAAAGCCTTTTCTATTATTAACATTCTGGGATTAGCCATTGGTCTTGCCAGTTTTATGCTAATAGCTGTGTTTGTTTATAATGAATTGAGTTATGATAAATACCCCTCGGATGCTAACCATATATACCGTGTAAACATATCCGTTATTGGCAACGGTGATGTGGCCATTTATCCAAATGTAGACGCGGCTGTTGGTAATGGAATCCTGAACGCATTTCCTGAAGCAAAGGAGTCGACTCGTCTATTACCGGCCAGTGATTATGTGCAATATAAAAATAACCAGTTTAAAGAAGCTCATCTGGCATTTGCGGATTCAAATTTTCTACAGTTGTTTTCAATTCCTTTGATTGAAGGATATGACAGAGATGCGCTCGTAGCACCTAATAGTATTGTATTATCGAAAGCGTTTGCCATCAAATATTTTGGTAATGAAGATCCACTCGGAAAATCCATAGCTATTGGTACCACCAAAACGGCTTATAAAGTGTCAGGTTTGTTTGAGAAGGTACCTGATAACTCTCATTTTCATTTTGATGCCTTTCTCAGTCTTTCCACCCACCATAGTATAAATCCGACATGGAGTAATGTTGGTTTTTACACGTATATAAAATTAACTGATAAAGCTGACCCCAAAAAGCTGGAGGCAAAATTCCCACAACTCGTTGCTAAATATGTGGTTCCGGAGGTGCAACGCGATATGGGAATAAGTCTGGCAGAAGCCCAGAAATCAGTAGATACGTTTCGGTTTTTGTTACAACCACTTACCACTATTCATTTGTATTCTGATACTAAATATGAATTGGAGCCCAATGGCGATATACAGTATGTTGTAATTTTTCTAATTCTAGCCTTGTTTATTCTACTGTTAGCCTGCGTTAATTTTACAAACCTTTCTACTGCCCAGGCCGCAAAGCGTTTCCGGGAAGTTGGGGTTCGTAAAGTAATGGGATCAGTAAAAAAACAGCTGATTATCCAGTTTCTGACCGAATCGGTGTTGCTGACCAGTTTTGCTATGATATGCGCTTATTTACTGGTATTTCTTCTATTACCATTCTTCAATCAACTGGCAAACAGGCAAATCGGCTTCTTGTTTTTCCTGAACTATCAGGCTATTCTTACGGTGTTTCTGGTGAGTTTTTTATCCGGGATTTTGGCCGGTATTTACCCTGCTTTCTTCCTGTCATCCTTCAGTATTATTAAAACGTTAAAGGGTTCACTATTTACGAAAAGCCCACAAAAGAAACCATTGCACAGTAGTTTAATTGTATTTCAGTTTTCGATTTCTACCGTTCTACTTATTGCCACAATAGTTGTTTATAAACAGCTATATTATATGCAGAACAAAAAATTGGGGTATGACAAAGATCAGGTAATAGCGCTGCCTGATACCCGATTATTGGGCACCAATCAACTAGCCTTTAAAGAGCAGCTTTTACAGGATAGTCGCGTGATTGCTGCCAGTAATTCAAGGTATTTTCCGGGCGGTGAAATGATGGATGGAACCCAAATTCATCCTAAAAATGAAACATCGAATGGCGTAGAAATTCATGCAAATATTTTTCATATAGACTACGATTATCTACGGACATTAGGGATACCGATTGTGCAGGGGAGAAATTTTTCGAAAGACTTTCCGAGCGATTCAACTTCGGGTGTATTAATTAATGAATCCGCCGTTCGCGAATTAGGATGGACTGGCTTAAATCCTATTGGTCGATCCGTTGTTAAGTCAGGTCAGCGGGAATTTAAGGTAATAGGGGTTACTAAGGACTTTAATTATGTGTCTGTAAAGCAAAAAGTTGCCCCACTTATGATGGTGCTGGGAAGGAATTTCGGTGGTGTTGTATTGAAAATCAAGACGACCGATGTGAATGGATTTCTTGGTGATTTGAAAAAACAATGGGATTCATTTAATCCAAATGGCCCACTGGAATATAGTTTTCTTGATGACAAATTTGCCACTTTCTACGCGAGTGAGCAACGTGTCCAGACACTGTTTTTCGTGTTTGCCCTATTAGCGGTTGTTATAGCCAGTCTGGGTTTATTTGCGCTGTCTGCTTTTGTCATCGAGCAGCGTAAAAAAGAAATTGGCATCCGTAAGGTTATGGGCGCTTCCGTACCCGGTATTGTCCAATTGCTCATTCAGGATTTTGTAAAACTGGTTCTGATTTCAATCGTTATTGCCACTCCCTTAGCCTGGTATGCGATGAACCGTTGGCTACAGGGATTTGCCTACCGGATCGACATCGAGTGGTGGATGTTCACCCTGGCGGGTCTGTTGGCTATCGGTATTGCCTTACTAACGGTAAGTTTCCAGAGTATCAAAGCCGCTTTAATGAATCCGGTTAGCTCCCTTCGGTCGGAATGAATAATGTAGAATGCATAATGAGCAACGCTATTGATAATGATTGATAGCTGATGCACCTCATTGTCCATTATTCATTTTACACTATCCATCATGAACCCACCCAAATTAGCCGATCGACTACTAACCTGGTTTTGTGCTCCTCATCTGCGGGAGGAAGTGCTGGGCGATTTACATGAACGCTATTATCTGCGGGCTCATCGACTCGGTGAGGCTCAAGCCCGACGCCGTTACTGGCGGGAAGTGCTGGCCTATCTGCGACCGTCGATGATCAAACGACAAGCTGAAAAATACCCAACTCCAACAAATACTGATATGCTACGGAATTATGTAAAAATTGCTTTTCGAACGCTTAGCCGACACAAGCTGTATACCGTTCTCAACGTAGCTGGTCTGACGTTCGGGATTACGTGTTTTTTGCTGATCGGCTTATATCTCTTCGATGAGCTGACATTTGATCAGCAGCACAGCAAAACGAATCGGCTTTACCGCGCTATTCAGCATAGAAAAACAGCTTCCGAAGATCTTCTGATTGCGGCTACTAGCTATAAGGTTGCTGAAGAGGCAAAAACACATGTTGGTGAAATTGAAAACTCAGCCCGGATTTTCCGAACGGGAAGGGCTAATTTATCGAATCCGGAAAACAAGCATACGTTTCAGGAAACAATCACCTTTGGTACGGAAAGCTTGCTGGAACTATTTGATTTTGAAGTAATTGATGGTAATGGTAAGTCGGGCTTGACTGAGCCGAACTCAATTATTATCGTCGAAGAACTAGCTCAACGACTGTTTAACAGCACGCAGGTTGTTGGTAAAACTGTGGATTTTGAGTTGGGTAAACCGCTGAAGATAACGGCTGTCCTGAAAAATCACCCCCGCAATTCGAGTTTTAGTTTCAACGCGGTCATTTCGGAAGCAACCATCAGCCGTGATCCGGATTTCGGGGATAGTATGTCTGACTGGGCATCACAAAATTTCATGACGTTCTTTCTGTTGAAGGAAAAGGCCGATCCTGAGGTAGCAGCGTCGAAACTAACAGACTTACTCAACGCCAACGTGAAATGGGATGCCGGAACATCGGCCAACTTTACCTTACAGCCACTGGCAGCTATGCACCTCTTTTCTGAGCATATTATAGACCGCGCCAGAAACTCCAACGTCGAGGCAATGAGCCAGGGAGTATTCCTCTACGTGAAAATCTTTGCCATTGTGGCTCTGTTTGTCCTGCTCATTGCCTGCATCAATTACATGAACCTCGCCACCGCCCGGGCTTCCAATCGGTCGAAAGAGATTGGCGTTCGGAAAGCCAATGGAGCGTTTCAGAGTCATCTCATCTATCAGTTTCTAACCGAATCGCTGGTGGTGACATCTCTTTCGTTTCTGCTGGCGGTGGTGCTGGTTAATGTACTGCTCCCTTTCTTCAATGAGTTTACCGGCAAAGAACTCTCACTGGGTATTCACAGCGATTATCGAATCTGGCTTTATGCTCTGATCGCTCTTGTTGTTACCGGATTACTATCAGGCAGTTATCCTGCGTTTTTGTTGTCGCGGTTTAGCCCACTTTTGCTGCTGACAAAGATGAAACGGCAAAGCAAAGGGGACCTGTCGTTTCGACAAGGGCTGGTTGTTTTTCAATTTACAATTTCGGTGGTCATGATGATCGCTACCATTGTACTGTTTCAACAGGTTCAGTTTGCGAATAACAAGGATTTGGGGTTCACTAAAGAATTACTGCTGGTGGTGGATATTAACAGCGGGAAAATACGAAGTGGGGCAGAAACGATCAAAACGGAATTCAGCCGGATCCCAACAGTAAAAAGTGTATCGGTTACGTCCAGAGTACCGGGCGAGTGGAAGATAATTCCAACGGTTAAAATCAGGCCCGAAGGAAACACCAGTGAACACAAGACCGCGTACTGGATTGGGGCCGACGAAAACTTTATCAGGACCTTTGCTATAAAGCTTATAAACGGGCGGAATTTTCAGGGAATGAGTGATTCTACGGCTGTCCTCCTGAATGAAACAGCCGCTAAGCAACTCGGTATCCGCGAAGCCGCTTCGCAACGGGTCGAAATCCCCGCCCGAGCTATGGAGGGGAGCTATAGGCCCCTCAATGAGGCTAACCAACCCTTTAACGCGCGGGTTATTGGGATTGTAAAGGATTTTCATTTTCAATCGTTGCGTGAAAAAATTGCACCGATGGTGCTGGGTTTTCAGCGTAACCCGGTGCATAACATCGACTACTTTACAGCCCGAATCGACGGAAAAGATATGCCGGCTACGCTAGCCCAGATGAATACCATTCTGACCAAAATTGACCCTACCCATTTGCTCGAATATCACTTTCTGGACGAACAGCTAGCCCGATTTTACCTGGACGATCAACGCCGGGAAACCATGCTTATCTGGGTTGCGCTGGCTACTATTTTTATTGCCTGCCTGGGGCTTTTTGGGCTGGCTACGTATGCCGCTGAACAACGGATCAAAGAAATTGGGGTGCGCAAAGTGCTGGGTGCCAGTGTACTGAGTCTATCGGCCCTGTTGTCAAAAGATTTTCTGAAACTAGTCCTGATCGCTAATGGCATAGCCTTTCCACTGGCCTGGTGGGCTACACATCAATGGCTCAATGAATTTGCGTATCACATTCAGGTTGACTGGTGGGTGTTTGTTGTTGCAGGAGTTTTATCCGTCACCATTGCCCTGGCAACCATTAGTTATCAGGCAATTAAAGCCGCCCTGGTGAATCCCGTTAAGAGTTTGCGAAGCGAATAGCCAGCTAGTCTTGTACCCATATGGAATCCAATAAGCCTAAAATCCCACCCCGTTGGCCCGATAAGCTTGTAACCTGGCTGGTGGCGTCCCATTGGCGGGAGGAGGTCCTGGGTGACCTGCATGAACGGTACGCCTTACAGGTTCAGCAATGGGGTGAAAGCAATGCCCGACGCCGTTACTGGCGGGAAGTGCTGGCCTACCTGCGACCATCGATGATCAAACGAAAACCAAAGGAATACCCATCTTATTCTTATTTGAGCCCTATTATGATACTCAATTATTTGAAAATCGCCTGGAGGAATCTGGTTCGGGAAAAAGGCTATGCCTTTATCAATATGGCCGGATTGGCCATTGGCATGGCGGCTTCAACCCTTATTTTCCTGTGGATTCAAAGTGAGCTTACCTACGACCGATTTTATAGTAAAACAGATCGGCTTTTTCAGGTGTATAACCAGGATATGTTTAGTGGAAATCGGCAGGTTTGGGGAACAACGCCTAAGCCACTGGCACCTACCTTAAAACAGAATTATCCAGAGATTGAGGACGCTTCCCGATTCCGGCCTACCACCTTACTATTGACGGCGGCAGATAAAAAAATAAACACAGAGGGCGCCTTTGTCGATCCGTCTTTCCTGAATTTATTTGATTTCGCATTCATGGCGGGTAATCCGGATAAGGCTCTTTCTGGAAGCAATGGCATTGTTATCACAAAGGCGCTGGCTGAAAAATTGTTTGGGACTATCGATGCGTTGGGTAAAATTGTTCAGATTGACCATAAGGATAGTTTCTCCGTGACTGGCGTTCTGGATGATTTGCCAAATAATACCCAATTTAATAACGTATCGTACCTATTGCCCTGGTCGTATTTTGTGACACCCGTTTGGGACTCCGATGGCTGGGCTTCGAACAACAATTACACGTTTGTCCTGCTCAGAGACAAGGTTAATCCAGTGGCTGTCAATGAAAAGATTAAGCGTGTGACCGCGGAACAGCTCAAGGGGGTTATTGATGATGTATCGAACCGGCAGATTTTTCTTCATCCGGCCAGTAAATGGCACTTGTATTCAAAGCAGGAGAATGGGCAACTGGTTGACGGAAAGATTGTTACGGTGCGATTGTTTGGGCTTATAGCGGCCTTGATTCTGCTCATTGCGGCTGTTAACTTTATAAATCTCACAACGGCCCGTAGTGAAAAACGAGCGAAAGAGGTAGGCATACGTAAAGTGGCGGGTGCTCAAAAATCGGCGCTTATCCTGCAATTCATCAGCGAATCGGTACTGCTTACCTTTTTCGCTGGATTGCTGGCGCTGGTAGTGGTTGCACTTTGTATTCCTGCCTTCAACAACTTAACGGATAAGCAGTTAACCCTGGCACTAGGAACGGTTGATTTCTGGCTTGGTGCCCTTGCATTTGTCCTGTTCACGGGTTTGTTGGCCGGTAGCTACCCTGCTTTTTATCTCGCTAATTTTCAGCCAGTTAAGGTGATGAAAGGCACGTTCAGACCTATTCATAGCGTATTCTCGCCCAGAAAAGGATTAGTGGTCGCCCAATTCACCTTTGCTATCGTGCTGATCATAGCCACCTTAGTGATTCACCAGCAAATAAATTATGCGCAGAATCGGGAAAGCGGCTACGACCAGAATAACCTCCTGTTTACCTATATGTCGGGAGAACTGCCAACAGTTTATGGCTCATTTCAACAGGATTTGATACGGGGTGGAGCGGCTGTTTCGGCCAGCAAATCACTGGGCCCGATTACTACTATAAATTCACGCCAATGGGGGTTATCGTGGCCCGGTAGTACAAAAGCAGATAAGGATGTTGAGTTTGACCGGTTTGGGGCCGATCAGGATTTTCTGAAAACAACGGGCACAAAATTGCTGGTAGGGCGGGAGATCAATGTTCGGGAGTATCCAACGGATTCAACGGCTGTTTTGTTAAATGAAACTGCCGTAAAAACAATGCAGTTGAAAAAGCCAGTGGGTACGCGCCTGACGTTCGACAATCGGGAATGGCATGTAATTGGCGTTATCAGGGATTTCATCTTTGCCTCTCCCTATGAGCCGGTCAATCCGGTTATCATTCATGGGCCAGGTGGATCAATTCCCCTCAACTGGGTGAGCATTCGCCTAAATCCGGCGAATACAGTGGCTAAGAATCTCGAACTCGCCGAAATGATCGCAAAGAAATATAACCCTGGGTACCCTTTCGAGTACACATTTGCTGACGAGTCGTACAAAGCCAAATTTGCCGACGAACAGCGAACGGGTTCATTAACGGGCCTGTTTGCGGGGCTGACCATTCTTATTTCCTGTCTGGGATTATTTGGATTAGCGGCCTACACAGCCCAACAGCGAACGAAAGAAATTGGCGTACGGAAAGTACTGGGAGCAAGCGTAACCAGTATTGTGAGCTTATTAACCAAAGAGTTTATCCAGCTTATGCTGGTTGCTTTTGTCATTGGCGCTCCCGTAGGCTGGTATGCCATGGAGAAATGGTTGCAGGATTATAATTACCGCATAGCCATTGGGGTTGGTGTATTTATACTAACCTTGTTTTCCGCTGTGTTGATTGTGCTGCTAACCGTTAGTTTCCAGGCGATCAAAGCCTCATTGATGAACCCGGTTACCTCCCTACGGTCGGAATGAGTAATGGACAATGCAAAATGAATAACGCCATTGGTGCCAATAATACAGCTACTGACACTCATTATCCATTTTTCATTATCCATTATGAAACTGCCCCGCTTCGCTGACCGCCTGCTGAACTGGTTCTGCGCTCCTCACCTGCGTGAGGAAGTGATCGGCGACCTGCACGAACGCTATGCATTATGGGTGCAGAATTTAGGGGAAGCTAAAGCCCGACGCCGATACTGGCGGGAGGTGCTAGTCTATGTTCGACCCTCGATCATGAAACGACAGCTAACGACCCGGCGCTCCGGAGGATTTCCCAACCCAACAACTACTGATATGCTACGCAATTATTTGACAATCGCCTTTCGGACTCTTGTTAAAAACAAGGGTTACTCGTTTATCAACATTGGAGGGCTGGCTGTAGGTATGGCCGTAGCCATGCTCATTGGCCTGTGGGTATACGACGAACTGTCTTTTGATACGTATCATAAAAATTACAACCGTATTGCTCAGATCATGCAAAATCAGACTGAGCATGGCGTGATCAAGACGTCGCAAACATTACCCTATCCATTCATTCATGAATTAAAGACGAACTACAAACGCCATTTTAAACATATCGTAACGTCTACGCACACAGGTGATTATATCCTGTCGACAACCGATAAGAAGCTCACAAAAAAAGGACAATATATTGGGGCCGAAGCTCCCGAAATGTTCACGCTGCATATGCTCAAAGGAACCTGGGCAGGCTTGCAGGACCAACAATCAATCTTACTGTCGGCTTCCACAGCCAGTGCATTGTTTGGCGATGCCGAACCGATGGGTAAATTGTTGAAAATCAATACGGATAAGGATGTGCGTGTAACCGGTGTTTACGAAGATTTACCCCAGAATACGGAACTTCATAACGCTCAGTTTCTGGCTTCCTGGGATTACTTCGTGGCCACTAATGCCTATATGAGGCAGAAAAAATGGGATAACCATGCGCTCTGGATTTATGTAGAGATTCAACCGAATACTGACTTCGATAAGGTTACGGCCAGTATAAAAGATTCTGAGTTGAATGTGATCAAGCACCTTGAGAGCATGAAGGAGGAGGCTGCAACTACCCCGCAGATGTGGTTAAATCCCATGCGAAACTGGCATTTGTATTCCGATTTTACAAATGGAACGGTCAGCAATGGACCGATTCAATACGTATGGCTAGTGGGCTTGATTGGCTTCTTTGTGTTGTTGCTGGCCTGTATCAATTTCATGAATTTGTCAACCGCTCGTTCCGAAGAACGCGCCAGAGAAGTAGGAATTCGAAAAGCGATCGGTTCGCTTCGAATTCAATTGATTGGCCAGTTTTTTAGTGAGTCCTTTCTGGTTGTATTTCTGGCTTTTGTGCTGGCCATTTTGATGGTGACGACAGCCTTGCCCTGGTTCAACGATATGGCGGCCAAGCAGATGAGTATCCCCTGGAAAAATGGCTACTTCTGGCTGTTTAACTTTGGATTCGTGCTGCTGACTGGTTTGCTGGCAGGTAGCTATCCGGCTTTGTATTTAACCTCTTTCCAACCGGTCAAGGTGTTGAAAGGGGGCGGTTTAGCAAGAGCACAAATGGGGCGTTTTTCGTCCATGCCTCGTCAGGTGCTGGTCGTTATGCAGTTTACGGTTTCGATTACACTGATCATCTGTACGCTTGTTATTTACCGTCAGGTTCAATTTGCTAAAAATCGCCCGGTCGGTTATTCCCGGGATGGCTTGTTAATGGTGCAAATGCAATCTGACGATTTCTATGGGAAAACCGGTTTATTACGTACCGAACTAAAAAATACCGGTGCCGTCACCGATGTGGCAGAATCACAAAGCCCAATTACAGGGGTTTGGTCGACAAATGATGGTTTCCGGTGGAAAGGCCTATCCATAGCGTCGACCGAGCAATTTGCTACCTTGTCGGTCACTCCCGAATATGCCCAAACGGTTGGCTGGCAATTTATAGCGGGACGCAACTTTTCGAAGGAATTTGCTTCTGATTCCAGTGGCTTTATTATTAATGAAACAGCCGCTAAACAGATGGGCTTCCAGAATCGGTCTGCTGGATTGGCCATTGGCGAAACGATTCGCTGGAAAAGCCAGTGGATGACCGATAATGTCGAAAAAAGTTTTATAGTGCTTGGCGTTGTGAAAGACATGGTCATGGAGTCGCCATTCCAGCCAATCAAGCCCACTATCTTTTGTCTGTTTGGGAATCCTAACTGGATCAATATCCGACTCAACCCTGCCATCAGTACCAGCGATGCATTACCAAAAATCGAAGCGGTTTTCAAAAAACTCATTCCATCGGCCCCCTTCGAATACAAATTTGCCGATGATGAATATGCCGCTAAGTTTCGCACGGAAGAGCGGATTGGGAAACTAGCATCATTCTTTGCCATTCTGGCCATTTTCATTAGCTGCCTGGGCTTGTTCGGCCTGGCGTCGTATATGGCCGAGCAACGCACCAAAGAGATTGGTGTTCGCAAAGTACTGGGTGCGTCGGTATTTAATCTATGGCGTTTGCTCTCGAAAGATTTTGTGGTGCTGGTCATTATTGGGTTTGGCATCGCAACGCCCATTGCTTACTATTTTCTGCATAACTGGCTTCAGAAGTACCAATATCGTACAGAAATTACGTGGTGGATTTTTGCCGTATCGGGTACCGGAGCATTGCTTATTACTTTACTAACGGTGAGCTTACAGAGCATCAAAGCTGCGTTAATGAATCCGGTGCGCTCCCTGCGGTCGGAGTAGCGTGTGGCAGGGAGCGGGGGGCTCGGAGCGTGGAAAACCCTGCACCCTGCACCGAGCTCCCCGCCCTTCATCCCATTTTTCAGCTTGTTCAACCCTTTTTACCCACAAGCTTGTTCGTCCCGCCTAGTTTTGGTCAAAAATCAAGTAGACCAATGCGGGACGTACAACTTATTCGGCGCTATGAACTGGTATTCGTACTAAGCACAGCGGTTATTTACATCATCAGGCGATTGATCAGAGAAGTGGACCGAATCGATGCCATGGTAGAGATGACCTTGCATAATCGGGTGCCCTCGTCTGTTGTCTGGCGAAATCTAGCTTCTTACGACCATACCCTCAATAATAATGTTCCTCTGATTATAGGCGTCTGTCTACTACTAGGAGGCTGGTATGTGTTTCATTATCTGACCTATCCGCTCCTAAACGACCGCACTAACGACCAGAAAGTCGCCGTATATGGAGCAATTACTGTGTTTCTACTGCTTGCGGGTACCTTTCTGTATCATTATCTCAAATTACAGGTTCGTTATCAGTATAATGACGCACATCGCATTATTGGCCTTAAAGTTTATTCGCTTTACCGCAAGCGGACTGTACTGGCCGATGTTATTGGGTTTGGTATTGTATTGGGGGTGTATGAGATCGGGTTTCAGTATTATTACTATCTAAAACGGAAGATTTGGCAAGAGTCTGAAACGCATTTCCAGATTGCCAGTTACCTGTTGTTAGCCGGCTTGAGTGTACTGGCGCTTGGGATGGCATTCAGAGGAGATGTGTTAATGTTTTTATGGCAAAGGAATACCCGAACGACATTGATCTTCTCCGGCCTGGCCATTCAGATTCTGTTCCTGCAAGCGTATTTTTATGCCTATATCTTGCCTCTTTTAAAGACTTCTTCAACATACGAGGTGCTACGGGCTGGGCGCATTGCCACCTACATGCTTGTGATCATGCCTTTTCTAAGAAGTTCCCCAACGTCGGAAGTGGTCTTGGCAAGCCGAATTGCTACCTTTTTGTTACTGATTATTGTGTCCACTCTTGGTATATGGGGAGCTAGTACGGGATTTCATTACGACAACCGCGATCCACTTCTTCTGATGTTCCTCGTTTTGATCGGGGCAGTTTCTATTGCATTTCTTCGGCAGGGACTACAAAAAGAGAATACCGTACTTCAAACGCAGGTTTCGGCCAAATCGGCAGAGTTGTCGAGCTTACGGGCACAGATCAACCCCCACTTTCTGTTCAATGCGTTGAATAGTCTGTATGCCACTGCTCTACGGGAAAACAGTGAAAAAACAGCCGATGGTATCCAGAAACTGGGCGATATGATGCGGTTTATGTTGCAGGAAAACAACCGCGATCGTATTCCGCTCGACAAGGAAGTCGAATATCTTTATAACTACATCCAGATTCAGCGCATGCGTATTGACGAGACGCATCCGATTGAAATCCGGGTAAACATTCAGGAGCCTGACCGTGCTATTTATCTCGCTCCTATGATGCTGACGCCCTTTGTCGAGAATGCGTTCAAGCATGGAATCAGCCTCCGGCACCCATCCTGGATTTACATCACGCTAACTTTAGATGACACGCATTTGTATTTTAAAGTACACAACTCCCGGCATCCTAAAACTGGGGCTGATCCTGAAGAAGCTCAATCAGGTGTAGGGTTGGATAATGTGCGCAAACGTTTGGACCTGATTTACCCCAACCGACACCAACTGGCTATTCAGCAATCGGATCAGGATTACTTTGTCGCATTAACGCTGGTGTATTGGTGAATACCCTGATTTATATAAAAAATCGTTCTATATGAGATATTTTATCCTACCGCTTTTGCTACTTTGGCTAGTGCCAATTGCAATAAGCCGACAAATAATTCCTGAGTTTATTCTAAAAATTAACGCCACTCTCTGCAGCCATGACTCTTACCGCTGTTGCCATTGATGATGAACCCCAGGCGTTGGAAGTAATAAAACTTCATGCGGCAAAAGTCGCGTTTCTGGACCTTAAAGCGTGTTTTACCGACGCCTTTGAAGCTATTGCCTGGCTGCAAATCAATCGGGTGGATTTACTCTTTCTGGATATCAAAATGCCCGATATTTCTGGTATGGAGGTTGTGAAATGTCTGCCTAAAGTTCCGATGGTTGTTTTTACCACTGCCTATTCGGATTTTGCCGTACAGGGATTTGAGCTGGATGCGGTCGATTATTTGCTGAAACCATTTTCGTTAGTCCGCTTTCTGAAAGCCTGTACGAAAGCGCTCGACATGCATACGCTGCGTTCGGATAAGGAACAGGCCTACCTCTTTGTCAAGACAGGCTACGAAACGGAAAAAGTATTGCTGGATGATATTCTGTATATCGAAGCAGAAGGCAACTACCTGATCTATGTACTCAAAAACCGAAAATTACTGAGTCGTCAGACAATGGCCGATTTGATGCAACTCTTACCCTCCGATCAGTTTATTCGGATACACCGTTCATTCTGTATTGCGCTTGATAAAATTGAGAAAATGGCCCGACAGGAACTAACGGTGGCGGGCCAACCGATACCGATTGGTGCTTCGTACGAAGATGCGTTGATTACCATACGGGCTCGATTGATTGATAAATAGGTTTAGGCAAAAACAACTAAACGGGGAAGTCAAGAACTATAAACACGGAGGTGTAGAGCGAGCTATTTTACGTAGGGTTAAACGATTGTATTACCTGAAAAAGTCCCCTGAACTATGACTAGGCTCAGGGGACTTTTGATGAATATGAAGTTTAGCTGATCTACTTTAGTTGTTTAATGCTTATAGGAAAGCAATCAGTCGGCGCAATCTTAAGTGTTGTTACCGCCGACTGACGGCAATCGGGATTCTCTGGTATGGGATAGATAGTTGCATAAATATATTGATAGGAAACGCCAGACGAAGTCGCACCAGCTGTAAGTACTGGATGGTAGAGTACCGCCCGATTTGTAGTGCTATCAGGCTTTACAGTGCCTAACACAATCCCACCACTGCCGTACATAGCTGTACCTGACTGAGGACTACTAAACTGCACAAACCTAACTGAATCGATCTGGCTGAAATGAGTACCAAATGCTGCGATTGAGTCGGGTGCTAGGGTTCGGCAAAGCGAAATAGTATCTTTTTCGCTGCTTATGGATGGGCAGGAATAAATAGACAGGTCGTTCGAGAAATCGTTTTGTCCAGCATCCTTGGTCGTTAGGCTAATTACAGCATATTCGTTAACCAGCTGAGCATCTGAGTCGCGCTGGTCTGGATTGGTAAAACCTGTCTGATTATTCGGTGAAAGAGCATAGTAAGGTTGACGATCAGTTGCGCCCTTTCTGGCTCCGGCTGCATTAGCCGCTTTCCGGCCTCCAGATGGGGTTAGCGGTTTAGTTCCAGCCAGGGAAATATCCAGCGTTGATAATTGGGTTGTCGCCATTCGAATCTCGTACTTATGTCCATATTTCAAGCCACTCGGAACGGTAGTATTATTAAAATAATATTGCCCTCCATCATGGGTAGTCTGGGTGGCAACCACTGCACCTCCATTTTCCATATCATGAAGCGTTAGTACAATACCGTCAATACCAGTTTCATAGGTGTCTTGTATCCCGTTGCGGTTATCGTCAAACCAAAGCCGGTTTCCAATTTCAATGCCAGCCGGGTCACATAAAGCTTTGACATCTCCCAAACCGGACGCTTTTCCGAATGAACCAGGTGTCAGTGTATATAAGACATAATTTCGATTTGAAGACCCATTTTTTGTGTTAAATACTTTTACCCCACCTGACTGGTAGATATCAGTAACTGGATCAAAAGCCGATGTAACAACCTCATTATAACCTGGGATCAGGGATAATGCGCCATTGGTTACTTCTGAATGAGCATAATGATTAATAAAAAACCAGTTATCCTTTCCAAAAAACTCACCCCCGGTGTTCGTCGCATCAATCGGGCCTTCGCCATTTCCTACACCACTACCGGTTAAATTTCCCGATTTCCCGTTTTTCTCCAGCTCAAAAACACCATTATTGTTGGCAGCACGCAATAGATCGCCCCCGGTAAAGCCATCGAACGCCCCGTTACCCTGAGGAGAATGATTAGCTACACCCGATAAATGGCCGAAACGATCAAGGAAGCCGATCAGCATCGATCCATCAGCGTCAAATTCAAGGTCTGAAACAATGGGCTGGGGGTACATCACAAAGGTGGGATTATTGCCTTGCCCACAAGGAGTTGGCCAGCTATCGCTCCAGGGTAACCAGTGGTCATACTTGGCGCAACTAGTTTCTGGATGAGCAGCATCCGTTGTTATATCAACAGGGCCTCGCTTAAAATTGAGTGGGAAGGAGAGCACTTCGTCAAATACGGGCGTAGTAGTTGTTGGATCGAAGCGGTATATAGTTGCTTTTAAATCGCTCTGCTGTTGTGAGGTTTCGGCTGAACAAATCACCCCAACATAGATCTTGCCATGATAGACTTTAAGTGCCCAGGGACGAAAATCACCATTGGAACAACCTGGATCAGGAATTGACCACGAATGGACAGAGGTTAAGGAGGTGGGTGCTACCGCGGGTGTATCAATGAACAAACTGTAAATTTTTCGATCGTTCAGATTAACGAAATACAAGGTCTTATCATCTTCCGATATATCCATACCGCCAATACTAACCCGCCCCATAGCTGTCATTGAACCCGGATCGGTACTTGCCTGGGTTTTATCGCCAAACAATCCGCTGTGGGGGTCGCCCCCGGTATCAATTCCGAGTGTTTTGACATCAAGAAAATTAGTTGTTGTCTGGCTTGGCATATCAGTCATATAGATACCTCCAGAGCCTAGCGGCCCAAAACTCATATGACGCTTGATTACAGCTGCACTGAATACTTTTTTGGTTCGTCGTTGATAAGCAATTGCCCAGATAGCACCTACCTGGCCTGCCGTTGCCAGATGATTGGGCGGAAAGTTGTCTGGCTGACCAGTAGCTTCGTAAGCAATACTGACCAGGGCATCACTCTCAGCAGTCTGCTTTTCATCAGGTACCGGATTACCAGTTGCATCGGTTATCAACTGGGTATTCCCATTGACATAGCAAGGTATTACCAGCCGAACTCCGCTTGGCTGGCAGTAATCGGCAGGGTAGTTAATACCCAAGTTTACCTGTTCTGCGGGGCTTTTAACAAACTGCACGCTGGTGCCACTCCTGGAACTGTAAGGGCTGCTATAATAGCCAGGGGGGAACTGATCAAATTCGATTCGTACCGATTGACCAGCAGGCACATCGGTACTCGTAAATGAATAATTCCCTTTAGCATCAGTGATTGCCTGAACAGGAATTTTATTCATGCCTACAAAGGCCCATACAGGTACTCCAGCCATACCTACTTCAACTGGTAATGTATCTGAACGAATACCATTAAGATCAAAGTCTCGAAAAACTGCCCCTTTTATTTGTGCATGTGTTATATTAATACACACGAAAATGGCAAAAAAGACTATAAGTGTACAAGTTTGTTTCATTCTATTAACATTTGGTTTATTTTAGAATAAACACATTCTTTATTTACGTGTACAATTATGGTGCCAAGAGATTGTCTTTGTGTGTTTTGAAAAAAATACACGTTAAGAGCTGATTTGGCCGCTACGGGTGAGGGGGGAAAGTCATTGGGGAATAAAGGAGGTGTCTTACTGTAGACAATACCATAGGGTGGTATAATTGCCACCGGTAATGACTACCAGAATAGAGTTGGTGATTTTACCTATTAGTGGAAGTTGAGCAATCAGCAACGCTTTCGGATTGGCTAATCACGTTCGAACTAATTTAGTCGATGTTCACAAGTAATCGTGAACGTAAATGGCTTCATCAGCCTAGTTGGGCCTTAACTAAAAAAGCGGATTAGCATCGCCAATCCGCTTTAAAATTTATCTACACCATAAGTAGAGTAGGAAAACAAAGTTACCTGGAGTAAATATATATGATTATAGGTATAATGATCCTCTTTAAATATACAAAAGTGATATTATAGTGTCATTTGGCTCAATTAACTATACTATTCACCATTTGTCACTTGACAATAAGGCCCCGTTGATCAACAATCCTGCTCTGAATTCCCCACCCACCAAAGTTTTCCGAAACCGCAATCCAGAGCTCGTTTTGCCCTTTCTTCAGATCGAGATAAACCGCATCATAATAGCCCACCGTGCCCAGAAAGCGATAATCCCGCGACAGGAATTCATCGTGACCAGCATACAGCAAACGGCCATTGAGGTAGACTTTGACGCGGTCACTGAAGCCGAGATCTAGCTTCCTGATCTGCGGTTTATCGGACATGATCGTCAATTTTGTAAAGACCGTATTGGCGTCGTCACTGCGTTTGCGAATTTTGGAAACATTGAGTTGGCCCGAGTTTTCGGCCGTTAAGTTGCTCCATGTTAATTGGTTAGCTACTGACTGTGGGATCGTATAGTCGGTTTGCAGTAGCTTTTCGTCGAAGGTATTGGAGACTTGCCAGGTCAATAGCGTACCTGGTTGAGGAGCTGCTTCGGGCTTGAACTTACCCGCCATGGGTGGATTGTCCGTTTTGGTATATTGAAAATTAGCGAAACGCGTGGTTATTGGTGCCCCGTTTTCCAGGCTGATTCGGCCAGGTTTGGGCTCGCGTTTTAGCTGATGGATCACCAGAGCGGGTTCAATGGAATTGCCAATATACACTTCGGCTTGCGTATCCCGAACAACCAGTTTAATATGTACCCACTCATTCATGGGGTAATTCACGGTTGTTGAATAACCATCGCCATAGTAGAACTGCCAGGAATCCTGCCCATTGTAAACGGGCATATATTGAATGGCATCGGGATTGCCTACCCGATGGGGCCGCAGATAAATGTGCTCAAAATTGTCGTTGTCCTGAAGGCGAAACCCAAATCCAGGAAAGTCGCGATCCGGTGATAGGGTCATGTCAAATTCGATGATGCCATTTTTAAAGGTATTGTCTTTCAATGTAATCCGCCCGTTGGTTAGCAAAATGCCGTCTTTGCCCTGAAAAGTCTCTTTCGTAACCTTACCGGCATACGTCCAGGCTGACGAATCGAATGGGACGATGGTTTGAGCAACTAGTTGACTATTAGTAATTATCAACAAAAAAAATAATAAGGCTTTCATGATGAATATCAATTGATGCTGGTTGGGTTGGCGTTTAGTAGTTCTTTGATGTACTCCCTGCCATCGCTGGACTAGAACTCGTCCAATTTTGATTCTGGCAGATCCTTGTCAGGTTATTATCCTACTAGCAGCAATAGGATCAATCAGAATCAATAGGAGCACTAGAATCTATTTTGGTAAAGCTCGGGTTACCTTAAAATTGGCAAAATAGCCTTCGGGCGTGTTGCCCAACCAAAGACCCACCGATCCTTTTGAACTACCACGGGCCAGATTTTTGATCTGGTACACTTGTTTGCTATCTACGAAAACGGTTGCCATTGGCCCTTTTACATCGACTTTGACGTGGAACCATTGCTGCGTTTTACAAACCGGAGCACCCTGATAAACAGCGGCCTGGTAGTCGAGCCAGTTGACGAGGCCGTTGTTGATCGGCATGTATTGCATCGCCCCAGACTGCCCCGACATGAACGGCCGGAAATAAAAGCACTCGTAACGCGGTTCACTGCCGACCTGGTTAAAACGGAAAAGCACACCCAGAAACGAGATCGTCGATTTGGGAAAGGGTGTCGCGATATCTAGTTCAATGCTCCCATCCGAAAAGGAATAGTCGTTTAGATAAGCAATGCTGGCTCCCGTAGCCGTTTCTTTCTCGCGGATAAGTTTGAGTGCGGGCTTGCCTAAGTAAGTAGCCTTGGTGTACTTGCTGCTGAACGTCCATTGTTTGGTTGAGAAATCGCCAAAATTCTCGGGTTGATTCTGGGCTGTTGCCTTCAGGGCAATTAATCCAACAAGCGAGGTCAATAGGAGGGTTTTCATGAATAAAATAGGGTTTATTTGATAAAAGGAACGATAGCTTCCCAAACCGCAGGGAAGTTGCAATAGAGTACCACATGGCCGCAACCTGGAATAATAGCCAGGGTGCCGTGCTGAAACAAACGGGCTGTTTCTACGACTTTTTCGGTCTTGAAATACGGATCTTTGTCCCCGGCCATGACCAGAACGGGGCAGTTGACCTGGTGAAGGGCTTCGTTGGAAATGAAGGTGGGCTGATTCCACAGCGGGTCGAGTTTATCCAGAAATTCGTTCCATCGATTCGGCTCAGGCATCATTGCTTTTCGGGCTTTTACGAAATCGGGCGCTAGTTTATCCAACCGTTCGGCGGTCATTTTGCCCTCTTCCTCGTTACTCAAAACCCGATCCGTTGGTCGCCGGGGAGAACCGATAGCCACGAGTTTACGAACCAGTTCGGGATGTGTGGCCGTTAGGTTATAGCCTGTGATGCCGCCATCGCTAAAGCCGATGACCAGTACGCTGTCTTTGGTTATGCTCCTGATGACGGCATAGGCATCGTCGGCCAGTTGCTGATACGAAAACGATTTAGTGCCAATCTCCGATTTGCCATGTCCTCGGGTGCCAAGGGCAATGACCTGATGTGTTTGGGCCAGTTTAGGAATCAGAAATTCGTACTCGTCGATATACCCGAACAAACCCCCATGCAGGAGCACAATGGGTTTGCCTTTTCCATAGATTTCATAGTAGATTTTGGCATCACCCACGTTGTAGTAGTGGCCAGCCTGCGGATTGTTGCCATAGGGAATAGTGGTCTGGGCATTGACCAGATGGGCAAGTAGAAGCAATAGAAATGCAAAGGCTGTCGGCCGGTTTTTCATCGTTTGTTTCAGTACATTTGGTTAACTCATCGTGAACGAAAACAAACTTGCGAAACCCAGCGTACGAGGACTATTCAACCCTGTTCAACTTCTATTCAAGTTTATACAAGTATCTAACTGACTGACAGCTAGGTTTATGATTACTCAACAGGAAGACAGAGAACTCGCCCGCTGCCGTCGGTTGATCGAGGAGAAAATGGGGTGGGGCAGAAGCGACGGTTGGTCTACCCAGGATTTCGAACGGCTTAGCGAACAGATTGCCGAACAGACGGGCATTTCGCTGAGCGTAACAACACTCAAGCGGGTGTGGGGGCGGGTGCGCTATGAGTCGGCACCCACAGCCACCACGCTCAATGCGCTGGTACAGTTTGCGGGGTATGAAAACTGGTCGCATTTTAAAGATAAACCGCAGAACCGTGAGCCTGAGATAGACTTACGTTCCCAAATCCAACAGGTTGAAAAGGCGCCTATTTCTGCGCCGGAACCCGTTCGATCAGTTCGACCTTCGGGCAAGAGATTCTGGTGGATTGGGGCCGGACTGCTCATCTGCTTTGTTGGGATTCTGGTGTTTTCCCTGAAAGAGACTACGCCAAAGCCGCTCTCTCCAGGCGACTTCTCATTCAGTAGCCAACCCGTTACGAAGGGTCTTCCGAACTCCGTCGTTTTTCACTACGACGCTAAAGCCTCGCCCACCGATTCGGTGTTTATTCAACAATCATGGGACCCGCGTCGACGCGATCTGGTACCTAAAAACGGCCACGAATACACGTCAATTTATTATTCGCCCGGCTACTATCGGGCTAAGCTGGTGATCGGTAAGCAGATTGTGAAGCAACACAACCTGTTGATTCCATCGGATGGCTGGCACGTGGCCGTTTTGTGGACACCTGTTCCGATCTATTTCAAACCCGATGACGTGATTCGAAAAGGAGTTCTGGGGTTGTCGGTTGAGGATATTAAGAAACGCAATATTCCAGTACAACCTCAGCCTCCAACAGTACTTTATCGGTATGTGCGGGAGTTTGACCGGCTTAATGCTAAAAATTTTGTATTCGAGACGCGGGTGAGAAATGACTTTGAAAAAGGCTCCTCGGCTTGCCAGTATATTCGGATAATGGTTCTCTGTAAGAACCAATACTTCTCGATTCCATTGTCGGCAAAAGGCTGTATTGGCAATCTGGATTTGTACCTGGCGGGCCACCAAGCAGAAGCAAAGACGAAAGATTTATCCAATTTTGGGGCTGATTTGTCAAAGTGGGTCGACGTTCGTTGTGAGGTTCGGAACAAGCGGGTGCAACTCTTTGTGGCTGGCAAAAAAGCGTATGAAGCCATCGCGCCCAATGCGTTTACGGATATTGTGGGTGTCAGCTACGAGTTTGAAGGCACCGGTTCAGTCGATTTCGTTCGCTTTAAACGGCCGGATGGAACGATTGCGTTTGAAGATAATTTTGATTCACCAGAAGGTTTAAACACAGAGCGGTCCGCCGTTGCGGCACAGAGGATTACACAGAGTAAACGGAGTTTTAACTAGCTAATTTGACTTTTTAATTTCTCTTTGTTCTCTGTGTAATTCTCTGTTTCTCTGTGTTTAAAGAAAATAGCTATATGAAAGCAATTCTTTGCCGCGCCTACGGGCTGCCCGACACGCTTACGCTTGAAGATGTTCCTGCACCAACGCCCGGCCCCGGTGAGGTGTTGATTCAGACGAAAGCCTGCAGCCTGAATTTTCCGGATACGCTCACGATCCGGAATATGTATCAGTTTAAACCCCCGCTGCCGTTTTCGCCGGGGAGTGAATCGTCGGGCATCGTGAAATCGGTGGGCGAGGGTGTAAAGCACGTCAAACCGGGCGATCACGTATTCACGTTCGGTTCGCATGGCGGACTGGCCGAAGAACGCATTTCGGATGCCCGAACCACGATTCCCCTGCCTGCTGGGATGGATTTTGTAACAGGTGCGTCGACCATGTATGCGTATGGCACCTCCTATCACGCCCTGAAAGATCGCGCGCAACTGCAACCCGGCGAAACATTGCTGGTGTTGGGAGCGGCTGGCGGTGTCGGTTTAGCCGCCGTAGAATTAGGTGATCTGATGGGAGCCACGGTCATCGCAGCCGCATCGTCCGACGAAAAACTAGCGGTCTGCAACGAGAAAGGGGCGACCTACATGATCAATTACACTACCGAAGACCTGCGCGAACGGATCAAAGACATCACGCAGGGAAAAGGCGTCGATGTGATTTACGACCCCGTGGGCGACAAATGGGCGGAACCGGCCATCCGGTCGCTGGCCTGGAAAGGTCGGTATCTGGTCGTCGGGTTTGCGGGGGGCGAAATTCCGAAGATTCCGCTGAATCTGGCGCTGTTAAAAGGTAGTTCGCTGGTGGGCGTTTTCTGGGGCATGTTCACCCAAAAAGAAGCGGCCCTGAGCATGAAAAACATGCAGGAAATTGCGGGTTGGGCCATGGAAGGTAAAATCTCACCGCACATTTCTAAACACTATACGTTGGCCGAAGCCCCACAGGCGCTTACCGATATGATGGAGCGGAAGGTGATTGGTAAAGCGGTCGTGGTGTTGTAGAAACATTCTCTGCCTTCACCTGTTCAATAGAACGCAGATCTTTATGATCCTTATGATTTATTTATGATTTAATCCCTGAATAACGGAATATTCATTTGGCCATTTATCCGGAAAAATCATAACTAATCTTAATAATCATAAGAATCTGCGTTCTATAGAGGAGATTAGATGTCCTGTTTACGCATGGGTAAGGTTATTTTGGGGCGATGGTTGCTGCTTATCCTGCTGATGGGTAGCCACATTGGCAGTTTTGGACAGGGCCTTAGTTTGTTGGGTATTCCGCTGGATACGTTGCTGAAAACCAAGATACCACGGGTCGACAAAGCCTACATAACGACCTATTATCGACAGTTACATTTATATGCCGTCAGCGACCGTCAGGATTATACCCTACGAGTGGTTGGTTCGCCGAATACATTGGTTTACAGGCCCAATCTGGCCTGGTCGCTGGGTCTGGGGGTCAACTACAAATGGTTCGGAACGGAAATAACGGTTAAACTGCCATTCTTTGGCTACAACAACGACCTCCGGGGAAAGACCAAACCGTTTGGAGTGACTATCAATTTAAACAACCGCCGGTTCTGGTTATCAACGCAATACCAGTTTTATCGGGGCTTTTATTTGAGCAATCCCGATATTCTTCAGGCGAACTGGTTCGATCATAATACGGCTTATCCGTACCGCAACGATCTTCGGAGCCAGACGGTGTCGAGCCGGTTGCTGTACCAGTTCAATCCGCTCCAGCTCTCGACACCAGCCACATTGCTTCAGCGGGAAGAGCAACGCAAAGGCGCAAGTTCCTGGAATGTTGGGGCTTCGATAACCTATCAGCTCATACGGGCCGATTCGTCCCTGGTACCCACTGCGTTACAGGCTGATTTTCGGCCCGAGTCGAATCTGCTGAATCTTAAATCGGTGGCCGTGGGTATCGATCTGGGGTATAGCCAGACGTTTGTTTATCGCAAACACTATTTTGTCAGTTTCACCGTACGGCCGGGGCTTACGATTATGCTACAACAAAGCAGTGGAGAAACATCGGGTTCCGAAACGCATATACAGCCGGGCTGGGAGGGCATTGCATCGGCAACGATTGGCTATAGTTCGAGTATCTTTTATGGCGGATTGTATGGATCAACCACGCTGATGAACCGGACCTTTTCGAATGGCTTGATCAACACAAACACGAGTTATCTTCGACTGGTGTTCGGTAAGCGAATCCGCTATCGACCGAAAGGGATCATAAAGCAGGTTCCTGGTTTGTAAGTTATCATTCATTGTCATTGATGGTCATTAGGTTGTCATTGATAGATTATCCACAATGAATGACTATTAATGACAACCTAATGACAATGAATGACCATCTATTTTTTCGTTGGTTTCGCGCTCATGTAAAACGTTAGTTTCCCGCCTTTCAAAATATCCGAATGTGTAAGGATGGGTTTCGACAACTCCCTGCCATTCAACAGCACCTTTTGCACGTACACATTTTTATCGCCCTGATTAATGGCTTCAATGGTAAACGTCTGGCCATTTTCCAGGTTCAACCGGGCATTTTTGACCGAAGGACTTCCCAATGAGTACTCTTCGGAGCCGGGCGCTACCGGGTAAAAGCCCATCGACGAGAACATGTACCAGGCGCTCATCTGGCCACAATCGTCATTGCCGCCCAAGCCGTCGGGGGCGGATTTGTATTGCATGTTGAGGATCATCCGAACGCGTTCCTGCGTTTTCCAGGACTGTCCCGCCCAGTTGTACAGGTAGGCAATGTGGTGCGCTGGTTCGTTGCCGTGAATGTACCCACCAATGATTCCTTCGCGGGTGATGTCTTCCGTTTCGGCAAAAAACTCGTCCGGCAAATGCATCGAAAAGAGCGAGTCGAGCCGGGTGGCAAACTTTTTTGGCCCACCCATTACTTGCATCAGGGCTGCTGGATTTTGTGGTACAAAAAAGCTGAAGTTCCAGGAATTGCCCTCAATAAAACCTTGCCCATCCGTTTTCAATACGTCAAATTCTTTTTTGAACGAACCATCGGCCAGGCGGGGGCGCATAAACCCAATGGACGTATCGTAGACGTTCTTCCAGTTTTCGGAGCGTTTGAGATAGGTGGCATACACGTCGGGCCGATTCAATTTCTTCGCCAGTTGGGCAATGCACCAATCGTCATACGCATACTCAAGCGTGTTCGAGACGGAGGTTCTATTTGTATTGTCGGGAATAAAGCCCTTATCGATGTACTCCCCAATGCCTTCATAGTCTCGGTGGTTGGAGGTGGCTATGCAGGCGTCCAGCGCTTTCTGAGCATCGCCTTTATACACACCCTTGATAATGGCATCGGCCAGCACCGATACGCTGTGATACCCACTCATACACCAGTTGTCATTGGCGTAATGCGACCAGATGGGCAGCATTTTGAGTGCGCTTTGGTCGTAATGGGCCATCATAGACTGCACCATATCGTTAGAGCGAGCGGGTTGCGTAAGATTCAAGAATGGATGCAGCGCCCGATAGGTATCCCACAGTGAAAACGTCGTATAATTCGTAAACCCACCCGCCTGATGCACGCCCTGATCCAACCCTTTATATTGCCCATTCGCATCCATGTAGGTGGTTGGGTTGATAAACGAGTGATAGAGCGACGTATAGAAGTTTACTTTGTCGGTTTCCGATGCGTCGATCTGGATTTTGTTCAACTCCTTATTCCAGTCGGCCTGGGCTCGTGCTTTGGTTTGCTCGAAGTTCCAGTGTGGGATTTCGGTTTGTATGTTGGCCAGCGCATTTTCCTGACTAACCGGCGATAAGGCCATTTTTAGTTTAACTTTCTCGCCCTCGTTCGTATCGAAGTCGAAATACATCCGAATCTTCTTGCCCGCTAGTTCCGGGAAGTTTTTGGTCTGATCGAACTTCCGCCAGAATCCCTTATACACCTGCGGTTTATCCAGGTTTTGCTGTCCGTATGATTTAAACGGCTTCGAGAATGACAGGGCAAAATACACCGTTCGGGTGCGGGCCCAGCCGTTGGTTTGCCGATAACCCGTTATCAGTGTGTCATTGACCACCCGCACGTACGTCCAGACCACTTTATCCTCGTAATTGTAAATACCGTGCGTCAAGTCCAGAATAATGTGCGACTGATCCGACTTTGGAAACGTGTACTGGTGAAAGCCAACCCGACTGGAAGCCGTCAGCTCGGCGGTAATGGCATCATCGTCAAGTTCGACTTTGTAATACCCCGCTTCGGCCACCTCATTCGCGTGCGAAAACGCCGACCGATAGCCACCCTTGGGATTCGACGCCACGCCCGGATTGAGTTGTAAAGCCCCCTGCGTGGGCATGATCAGAAAATCGCCCAGATCCGAGTGCCCCGTTCCGCTAAAGTGTGTATGACTAAATCCGACAATCGTTTTGTCTTCGTATTTATAACCCGCACAGTATCGATAAACATCGCCATTGTATTTGCCATTGAATTCGTACGATAACGTGTCTGAGTCGGGGCTTAGCTGAACCGAGCCAAACGGCACCGTAGCACCCGGAAAGGTATGTCCCATTTTTTCGGTGCCTATCAGCGGGTGGACGTAAGGGACAAGATTCTGTTGAGCGTAAGAGAGGAGAAAAAGGAATTGGAAGAGGATTGTAAAGGTAATTTTCATCATTTTTTGACGGGAAATCCATTGGCTATGGTAATGGGGTAAAAAGGTACGAAAAGCTTTTGGAACTGCCTTTTGTAGGGGAGAAGATTTATGGTGATTGTGATGCCAGGTGCTTACACCTGACGCACCGTTCTCGCTTGGCTTCGCCGAGTGAGGACTATCGTTTCAAGGGCCTCTGGCCCGTTTTTGACATAATTCACCGGCCAGAGGCCGTCAAAAAATAATCCTCACTCGGCGAAGCCAAGCGAGAGCGTCGGGAATGAGGGATCTCAAGCGTCAGGAAACTTGAGATCCCTCATTCTTCGGGATGACAAAAACACGCGTGCGAAATCGCAATAAAATGTGCGAAATCGCACATTTTATTTAAGCTAATCTCTGTCAACTGATTGACTTCTAGTAGATTGCCTCCTGGCACGTTGTTTGGCTTTCTATCAGTGCAATACAACACAGAAAATGGATAAAGAACTTGCCCCAGAGATCGCCAACCGTGGCCGCAATCGGAACCTGCTTATTGGGGTGACGGCTGTTGTTGTATTGGCACTGGTCATTCTCTGGACACGGAATGCGCTCAAAACATCTGTCGAGGCCGATCGAATACGCTTGGCAACGGCAGAAATCGGACCAGTCGAAAATTCCCTGAATGCCACGGGTGAAGTCATTCCCGCTTACGAGCAGATCTATACCAGTCCCATTCGGGCCAGTATCCGTCGGATATTACTGACACCGGGTACGTCGGTAAAAGCGGGTCAGCCTATTATGGATCTTGATAAGTCGCTCACCGAAATTGAATTGGAAAAACTCAATGACCAGCTGGCGCTGAAACGGAACGGCATCGATCAGTTGCGCATGAAGTTGAATAAAAGCCTGTACGATGCCGAAGTGAATGATCAGATAAAGCTGCTCAATATCAATCGGCTACGGGCTGATCTGGAAGGGACCAAACGATTGCAGAAAGTAGGCGGGAGCACCGGCGAAGATGTGACCCGCGCCGAAAACGCCCTTCGCGTGGCCGAACTGGAAAAAAAGCAGTTAGAGAACGACCTCACCTACAATCGGGAGTCGATGAGCGCCAGCCTGCGCGAAACCACTTTGCAGGCCCAGATTGAAGAAAAGAACCTGAAAGAGCTGACCCACAAACTAAAACAGGCCGACATCATTGCCGACCGGCCGGGTGTGCTGACCTGGGTGAATGAAAACATCGGGTCGGCCGTCAACGAAGGCGAAATGCTGGCCAAACTGGCCGATCTGGCGAGTTTTCGGGTCGAAGGGTCGTGTTCTGATGTGTATGCCGATCAGGTTAAAGTAGGGCTAATGGTTACGGTTAAAGTAAATGAAACCAATCTGCGGGGGCTCATTACGCAGGTGAAACCCGCCGTTAAAAATGGGATTGTGCAGTTTGTGATTCAACTGGATAATAGCCACCACGCGTCCCTGCGTCCGAATATGAAAGTGGAGGTGTTCGTCATCACCGATCGGGTGGCAAAGGCCGTGCGGGTAGCTAACGGTCCCGCCTTCAAGGGCAAGCGAACCCAGTACGTATATGTGTTACCGAAAGGGAGTCAGGTAGCGCACCGTCGGGAGATCGCGTTAGGTCTATCCAACTTTGATTTCGTAGAAATAAAGTCAGGAATTCAGCCGGGAGAACAAATCATCCTGACCGATCTGAGCCAATACGAGCATCTGGAAGAAATCACCATTGAGCCGAAACACTAACCCAGACTGCTATGAACCGCTTTTACTTAGTCATATTTCCCAGGTCTGTGTCCCCACAGACCCACGCACCGGATGGTAAAGGGTGGCTGTCGCAAAAGTGGCCTGTGGGGACACAGGCCTGGGATGAATTCCGTTTTTATCTACTCATTTTCTGCTTATTACTTGAAATCCAGCCACTATCGGCACAAACACAAGTCACGACCCTGAACGAGGTTTTGCAACTGGCGCAGGCACAGTCGGTGTCGGCGAAACGGGCTAACACGCAACAGCGTACGAATATCTGGGCTTACCGCTCGTTTCTGGCGCAGTTTAAACCGCAGCTCAGTCTGGATGGGTCTTTGCCAAACTTTACCCGCTCGTACGTGCAGGTGACGCAGCCAGATGGTAACATTCGGTTTGAACCCGTATCGTATAATAATTCGATCCTGAATTTGTCGCTGAGTCAGACAATTGCGCCAACGGGCGGGACGATTTTTGTCCAGAAACAACTCCAGCGATTCGATAATTTCATTCAGAATAGCACGCTTTATAATGGCATTCCGTTTGGCATTGGCCTGTCGCAACCGCTGTTCCAGTTCAACCAGATGCGCTGGGATAAGAAAATCCAGCCACTGTTATTTGCCGAGGGAAATCAGCAACTGATCGAATCGCTCGAACAGGTTTCCCTGAACGCGACCAACCTGTATTTTGATCTGCTGGTGTCGCAGGTAAATCTGCAAATTGCCGAAACCAACCGTGTCAATAATGATACCCTTTATCACATTGCGCTCCACAAACTAGACCTTGGCAAAATTTCGCAGAACGATTTGTTACAACTGCAACTGAGCGTACTCAATGCCGAGAAAGACCTGGCATCGGCGCGACAAACGGCAGCCGTTGCTTCGCTCAAACTGAAGACGTTTATTGGCTACCGAACGGAAGCAAACGGTCGTTCGGTGATTAGCCAAACGCGCCCTCTTGAATTGGCCATTCCCAACCAGATTCCTGATCTGACGGTCGATGTGAATCGGGCGATCAACGAGGCCACGGCCAATCGGGCGGCAGCCATTGCGTTCAAACGTCGGCTGCTGGAGGCTGAACGGGATCTAGAAAAAGCGCGCAAAAACAATGGTCTGAACGCGACATTAACGGCGGGATACGGTTTGTCGAATCAGGGCCCCAGTCTCATTGACGTATACGTTCGTCCGCAGAACCGGGAATATGTATCGCTTCAATTTACGCTACCCATTATGACCTGGGGCCGCGCGCAGGCCATTGTCGAAACGGCAAAGGCAAACCGGGAACTGGCGCAGCAAACCGTCGAGCAGGATAAACTCACTTTCGAGCAGGAGATTTTTACGCAGGTGACCCTCTTACAAATGCTTCGCCAGCAAGTGACGCTCACTGCCAAAGCCGACCAGATTGGCCAGAATCGCTATCAGATTGCGCAGGATCGCTTCAAACTAAGCGACCTCAGCGTGACCGACTTAGGGATTGCCACGCAGGAAAAAGACCGCGCCCGTCGCGATGCCATCCTGGCCCTGCGCGACTATTGGCAGGCGTATTACACGCTTCGATTATTGACCTTGTATGATTTTGAAACAAACCAGAAGATTACAGGAATGGATAATGTAAAATGAATAATGACCAGATACCTATTATGCATTGTACACTATTCATTCAAAGTCGCCGGTTCGGTTCATTTTACATTATTCATTATCCATTGTTCATTATTAATTATGATCTCTCTCCAAAACATCGAAAAAGTCTACCGGACCAGCACCATCGAAACGCTGGCGCTGAACAACATCAACCTGGATATTAAGAAAGGTGAATTTGTCTCCATTATGGGTCCGTCGGGTTGCGGCAAGAGTACCCTGCTCAACGTCATGGGCCTGCTCGATGAACCCTCGAAAGGCACGGTTCAACTGGATGGGCAGCTGGTCACGAAGTACACCGACAAGGAACTGGCCCGACTGCGTAACCAGAAGATCGGCTTCATTTTTCAGAGCTTCCACCTGATCAATGACCTGTCGGTGCTCGATAACGTGGAGATTCCCCTTTTGTATCGGGCAACTAATGGTAAGCCACGTCAGGAGTACGCCAAAGAGGCATTGGCAAAAGTAGGTCTGAGTAACCGCATGAAGCACTTCCCAAAGCAGTTATCGGGCGGACAGAAACAGCGTGTCGCTATTGCCCGTGCCATTGTGGGCAATCCTGATATCATTCTGGCCGATGAACCAACCGGCAACCTCGACAGTGCCATGGGCAACGAAATCATGAACATTCTCCAGCAACTCAACGACGACGGCGCCACCATCGTGATGGTTACCCACGACGAACAAATGGCCAAACGCACCCACCGACTCATTCGCCTGTTCGACGGAACGCAGGTGTTGTAAGCAGGGAGCGCGGGGCTTGGAGCAGGGCTGACCTCTGTATACCCTGCACCGTGCGCCCTGCACCTCGCTAAAAACTATATATGTTATGCTACTAAACTACATAAAAATCGCCTGGAAGGTGTTGCTGCGGCATCCCTTTTACACCTTCATTACCCTTTTCGGCATCAGCCTGACACTGACCGTGATGATGGTGCTGACCTCCTTTCTCGATCACCTGATTGGGAGCCATTACCCTGAAAATAAGCGGGATCGGATGCTTTATATCATGCAAATGCGGCAGCAGGATTCGAGTCGGACGTCGAATAGCTCAGGCCCTATGAGTTTTAAGTTTTTGACAGACTATGCCAAGTCGCTGAAAACGCCTGAACGAGTAACGATCACCACCTTTATCAATAGCTCCAATGCCTATGTGGGTTCGCAGAAAATCAAACTCAATACCAAATTCACCGATGTCGATTTCTGGCAGGTAACCGACTTTGACTTTCTGGAAGGCAAACCGTACAATGAACAGAATATGGCCAACGGCGAAAACGTGGCGGTCATTACCGATGATTTCAAAAAGCACTATTTTGATAATGCTGGCGAACCCGTTGTTGGTAAGGATGTTGAAATCGAAAACATTCATTATAAGGTAATTGGCGTAGTGAAGGCCAGTCCAGCTACCCGCCCATTTACCTATGCTGATGTTTACTTCCCGTACACGACTCCCAAAAGTAATTACCAGGCCACCGGAATGCGGGGCGGGTATGTGGCGATGATATTGGCGAAAGATAAAACCGACCTGCCGGCTATTCAGGAGGAGTTCAAGAGTCATATCGACCGTATCCCATTGCCCGGTATCCAGGATGGATTTAAATATTCGGTACTGGAGGTGAAGGGCGAGCCCTATCTGGATAATTTTATAGGGCCTATCCTGGAGGGGAACTCTGGAATCAAGACTATTTTTTTCGGAGTGATTACGTTTGTTCTATTCATGTTGATGGGCTTGCCAGCAATCAACTTAGTCAATATAAATGTCAGCCGAATTATGGAACGAGCCTCTGAAATTGGTATTCGGAAAGCCTTTGGTGCACCCGTAAAAACGCTGGTCTGGCAGTTCATTGTTGAGAATATTTTCATTACTCTTATCGGTGGTACCATTGCACTGGGCCTGACAATGATTGTCATTCACTTGATCAATACCAGCGGCATGATTGCCTACGCCGATCTGACCATCAATCTGAATGTATTCTTAATTAGCCTGCTCGTGTGCCTGATTTTCGGACTCCTATCTGGCGTGTTGCCCGCCCTGCGTATGTCGAAACTAACCATTGCCGAAGCGCTAAAAGCATAGGGCAGGGAGCGCGGTGCGGGGGGCACGGAGCTTGGTTCCCTGCCCCGTGCGCCCTGCACCGCGCTACTAAACAATCAATCTTATGATCCCTCATCTGTTTAAATTAATCTGGAATAAGAAGAAAGCACACGCTCTCCTGATCGTCGAGATCTGGGCGTCGTTTATGGTGCTTTTTGGACTGGCAACACTGGTTGTTGTGAACGTTGGAAATTACACAGAGCCGTTGGGCTTCCGCTACGAAAACGTCTGGGCCATTGGCCTGAAGGCTAACCAGGATACGACCGAAATCGCGGACAAATTACAGCGGGTACAGCAACGATTGAAGGCGTATCCGGAAGTCGAATCTGTTTCCCGGATGGGTAGCAACTTTCCATTTTCGGCGAATCAAACGAACAATGGTATTGAGTACAAAAAGCGAAAAGTGCTCGCGGACTTTTACACAACCGATGAGAACTTTGCAAAAACGCTTGATATTCCCGTCTCAGAAGGCCATTGGTATCGAAATGCCGACAGTGTAGGTAAATACACGCCCGTGATCATCAATCAGAAGGCCAGAGAAGGCTTATTTGGGGATGAAAACCCGCTGGGTAAAATTATTGGTGAGCGATTCCGGGTTGTTGGCGTGATCGATAATTTCAAAGCCAAGGGCGAATTTATGACGAATAAACCGGCTGTGTTTGAACTAGCAAAGGCCAATGCAACCTGGATCGATACGATGCTGATCAAAGTAAAACCCGGAACGGATGCCACGTTTGAAGCCAAAGTCGTGAAAGACATCGCATCGATGGTGACTGGCTGGAGTGTGGAAGTGGATTACCTGACCGATTCGCGTAAAAATCAGCACAATCTGGTTTTGGTGCCTATTATTATCGCGCTCATTGTAAGCGGGTTTTTATTGATCAATGTCGCCCTTGGTTTATTTGGCGTCCTGAACCTGAGCATTGCCAAACGCCGGGGAGAAATTGGTCTGCGCCGGGCATTGGGTGCCACGGGGAACGGAATTTCGACCCAATTCATCGGTGAAATCTGGGTACTGGCTACCTTTGCCATGTTGATTGGACTCCTGTTTGCCGCCCAATTTCCGTTGTTAAACGTATTTGACTTACAGGCAAGTATTTACGTAATCGCCATTCTGATTGCGGTCGCTATCATTTACGGCATTGTCACGCTCTGCGCCCTTTTCCCCAGCCGACAAGCCGCCATGATTCAACCCGCTGTGGCGTTGCATGAGGAATAAGATTAATGGATAATGAATAATGTAAAATGGATAATGTAAAATGGATAATGAACAATGAATAATGAATAATAGACTGTAGCCCGCCATTATTCATTGTTCATTATCCATTATTCATTAAAAAAGTATGCTCCTCATCATCGACGACGATATTGCTATTCAAACGTCACTTTCCCTGTTGTTCAGGAAAGAAGGATTTACTGTGCGCGTTGCCGATGGGCCGTTTGAGGCTTTTGAGGTTCTGAACGAGGAGGTGCCGGAGTTGATGTTGCTCGACATGAATTTCTCGGTCGATACCTCCGGTGATGATGGGTTGCGGTTGTTGCGCCGAATCCGGGAACGACTCCCTAATGTGCCGGTTATTCTGATTACGGGTTGGGGGAGTATTGACCTGGCGGTGGAAGGCATGAAAGCTGGAGCGAAAGATTTTATTACGAAGCCCTGGCAGAATGACCACCTCGTTCAGGCGGCTCGCACGGCGCTGAACCTGGCGCAACCCGTAGCGGCATCGCCTAATCGTCGGAAACTCGATCAGCAGTTTCGGTTCGATAACATTGTGGGCGAAGACCCCAATCTGCTGGATATTCTGACAACTATCGGGCGCGTATCGCCAACCGATGCGCCCGTATTGATAACGGGCGAAAGTGGTACGGGCAAAGAACTCATTGCCGAAGCCATTCACCAGAACAGCCGACGGAAACGTCAGCCTTTCGTGAAAGTCAATCTGGGTGGTATTTCATCGACGCTCTTCGAAAGTGAACTGTTCGGGCACGTGCGGGGTGCCTTTACCGATGCCAAAACCGACCGAGTAGGTCGTTTCGAATTGGCCAATAAAGGGTCTATTTTCCTGGACGAAATTGGGGATCTTGATCCCGCCAGTCAGGTTAAATTACTGCGCGTGTTGCAGGATCGCACGTTCGAGCCGTTGGGCAGCAGTAAGTCGCGAACGGTGGATGTGCGGGTAATTTGCGCTACTAATCGTAATCTCGAAGAGATGGTCAGCAGAGGGCAGTTTCGGGAAGATTTATTTTACCGGATCAACCTCATTACCGTTCGGTTGCCTGCTTTGCGGGAGCGCCCTGGAGATATTCCATTGTTGGTCAACTACTTCGTAACCAATCTGAAAACCATCTATAATCGCCCGGACTTGCGCGTAGGCCCGGTGGCGCAGAAGTGGCTGAAAAATCTGGCCTTACCGGGGAATATTCGCCAATTGAAAAACGTGGTCGAGCGTACTGTTCTGCTGTCATCCAACGACGAACTACAAACCGACGACTTCGAAAGAAACCTTACATCAAACGTAACCACCCCGCTCCATGCCCCGAGCTCCTTGCCCGATGTAGGTACCATGACCCTGGAGGAGATGGAATACCAAATGATTCAGCGGGCTATGGCGTTCCATCATAACCGGGTAGCGAAAGTAGCGCGAGCGTTAGGCATCACCCGTTTTGCACTCTACCGCCGATTAGAGAAATTTGGCATTCCATATAGTATCGAGGAGTAGTATGGAGCACGGGGCATGGAGCTGGGAGTTTACCCCCGCCCTGTGCTCCCCGCCCCGTGCTCCCCGCCCCAAGCCCCCTATGCACGTTAGTTTTCGCACCCGCTATTTGCTGTACATTATTGCTATTCATCTGGCAATGACGGGGTTGCTGTTTTTGGTGTTAAAAGAAAATAAGCTGCTGTTCATTGCCAGTGAAATCGGACTTTTACTGTCTGTATATGCGGCTATCAGTATTTACAGGCGGTTTCAGCAACCGTCAGAATTCATTGCCTCGGGGATTGAAGCCATTCGGGATAAGGACTTTACGGTCAAGTTCGTGCCGACGGGTAATCAGGAGGTCGACGAATTGATCACCGTCTATAACCTGATGATCGACCAGCTTCGGCAGGAGCGGACCCGGCAGGTAGAACAGCAGTTTTTTCTGGAAAAACTCATCGAAGCCGCCCCCATTGCGATTCTGATTTTTGATTTCGACGGGAATGTAGCGTCCGTTAATCCACGAGCCAGTCAACTGCTATCGGTGCGCCCCGACGACGTAGTTGGGAAACAACTAGCGGAACTTGGGTTTTCGCTATTGGCCCAAATTGCTGATCTGGCCGATGGTGAATCGCGGATTATGAAGCCCAATGGGCTTGAAACCTACAAAGTCCTGCGGTCGAATTTCATGGATCGCGGTTTCCGTCGCTCGTTTCTGATCATTGAGGAACTCACCCCCGAAATTCTGGCGAGTGAGAAGAAAGCCTACAGCAAAGTAATCCGGATGATGGCACACGAGGTGAACAATTCCATCGGAGCTGTTAATTCAATTCTCGATGTGACGCATACCTACGTAGCTGATCCCGATGTGCAACACGCCGTTCGGGTAGCCATTGAACGTAACGACCGACTGAACCGCTTCATGCGCCGGTTTGCCGATGTTGTGCGTTTACCGCAACCCCAGAAACGGGCTATGGATATCGGTGAAATTGCCCGAAGCGTTGTCCGGTTAATGCAGCCACAGGCCGAGTTGCGGGGTGTAAATCTTCAATTCATCGCGCAGGAAGCGAATGTTCAGGTGGTCGATGTGGAGCAACTGGAGCAGGTGCTGGTCAATATTGTAAAAAATGCCCTCGAAGCCTGCGAAACGGGCCACCGTGTCGAGGTGATCAGCTCGGCACGCCAGCTGGTTATTCGTGATAATGGGGAGCCTATCCTCAATGATATTGAAGCCAACCTGTTTAATCCATTCTACAGCACCAAGCCCGAAGGCCAGGGCATCGGCCTGACCCTCACCCGCGAAATTCTCCTGAATCACCAGTTTTCGTTCTCCCTTAAAACCAACGAAGACGGCTGGACCGAGTTCCTGATTGAGTTTTCGTGATGATGAGGACGATGGCGCAAGGCTCTAGCCTTGTGCCTACTATTCCTCGGCCTCTGGCCGGATTATCAATCCTACCTATCTTTGCAGCCCGGCCAGAGGCCGGAAAATAATAGACACAAGGCTCGAGCCAACGTGGCCCGGCCTTGCGCCATCGTATGCCATCTTTTATCAGGTTTCAGTCGTATATACAACCCAAAACAGTGAATTATTTCCAATGATGAATGCACGAATTGAACAAATTCAACAATCAATTGAGCCGTTGCGGCAGGAGATTATAAACCACAAGGTGTATGACGCCATTCAAAGTGTCGACGATGTCCGGGTGTTCATGCAGTATCACGTATTTGCCGTCTGGGATTTTATGTCGCTACTCAAGGCCCTGCAACTTAACCTGACCTGTACATTGGTTCCCTGGTTTCCGAAGGGCTCGGCGGAAACCCGCTATTTAATCAATGAAATCGTTGCCGGCGAAGAATCGGATGTCGATATGGACGGCACCCGTAAAAGCCACTTCGAACTGTATCTGGATGCCATGCAGCAGTGCGGTGCTGATACAGCACCAATAGAAACATTTGTGGCCATCCTGAAAGAAACGGGTGATTTCGATCAGGCGTTCTCGGCCTCTGCAACCCCGCAGGCTGCCAACGATTTCGTGAAATTTACCTTTGCTATTATTTCGGGTAATCGGGAGCACCAGCAATCGGCGGTATTTACGTTCGGGCGCGAAGACCTGATTCCGGGCATGTTTATTTCGATCATCAACGACCTGCACAGGAAATTCCCGGATAGCCTGTCCATCTTCAAATACTATCTCGAACGCCACATTGAAGTCGACGGTGATCACCATAGCCAACTAGCGCTACAAATGACGGCCAATCTATGCGGTGATAACGAGCAATACTGGCTGGAAGCCGAAGAAGCTGTTCGTCAGGCTTTACAAAAACGCATTGAACTTTGGGACGGTGTGTATGAGGAGTTAATAGGGAAGCGAAAGGCTCTCCAAGAGAAAGAGACGGCTGGCTTGGTTTAGCTCCAGAGAAGAGCGTAATCTAAAGAGTAGATTGAATCATCCGCTATACATACCTTCGAGGTAGGTGTAGCGGTTCTTTTGTGATATTAGGCCTACCATGTCAGGCAATGAAAGATAAAGTCATCAATTGAAAACCGTGTCGCTCGACACAGTGATCGACAAGCATATTGGTAAAATCGGGACACAACGACGTGATGAAAATTGTATTAGTAAGGAATGCCATCAGGGCTTTCTTATAAAAATGCGGAAGGCATGAAATGATTATAGAAGAAGGTTTGCAATTCCCGTACTTTCCTATAAAAATGACACGGCACCGGCCGCCCGGCCTTTCAGGGTTGGAAGTTTTTATAAGAAAGCCCTGTACGTTGAAACGAGCTTTCCAAAAGCCTACTGCTCAACAAGCCCTACAATCAGCGAACCGTAAGCACATGGTTCAGTTTGTTAAATCCCGTTTGGGCTTCCCAGAGCCCGTCATTGGCCAAGCGAATGCTGTAAGCCGGGTTAGTCGCCAGAGAGGCATAGCTATCGGGCAAATTTAAAAGCAACTCGTATTGCCCCGCTTTTAGATCTTCAGGAAGTTTGACTGCCTGACGGAGCTGATGCGAGCCGGGCAGCAACCGCCGAACATCCGTTTTTAAGGGAAGCGTATGGATTGCCCCCGTTTTCGTATGTCGCAGAATGAGTTGAAGCGGCCTTGGGTTGTAGGGAGAAGCATACCCCACATTATCAACAGTGAACGCAACGGTTATAGACTGCCCCGCCTTTCCGGATTCAGCGAGTGTGGCCTTCCGAAGCACAAACCGGTAGCCCAGTCGGCGACGAATGTTGTCCATGCAGCCATTGGCCTGCCAGTCGTTGTTCACGTCGTTATTATAGCTGGCGTTCAGGTAACTATAGTGCATCAGGGCCATTTCCTGCTCAGCACGACCGAGGGGCGCACAGTCGTTTTGGGGACTGAAGGCATCATCGCAGGTTTCGCCCCCCACAGGGGTATAGCGGCTATCCTGGGCCATATACCGGCGGAGCACCTCCGTAGCGGGCCCGCGTTTGGTCGATGAATTGCCCACGTCATAAAATGTCCCATAATCATCAGGGCTGGCCAGAAAACAATCGTTGTGAAAGCCAATCCGGGCGGTGGGAGTAGCGCCAAAACCAGCAGTAGCAGGCATAGCTGCCGACGTAATGGGTGCTTTGGGACCATAAACAAATCGTTGCTTAATCTGGGGGGTACGCACCTGCACCATACGGTCGGTGGGAAGTGCCTGTAGGAGAGCCGCCAGTACCTGGTTGCGATCCTGCCAGCTACTATCAGGCACAACGCTCAGCCCATTGGTAGATGCATCGCCGAAATAATCGGTAAAGTAATTTTCGCCCCAAATGCCAATGAAACCCATCTGGAAAACAGCAATGACATCGGCATTTTCATGGAGTAAAGGGCTTAGCTGCCGAATGTGATTCAGCACAATAGCTTTGGGTGCATCGCCATAGGGCGGACATATTTTGTATTGATCGGGACAATCGCCGTTGGTGGCTTTATCGGTATAGGCAAACCTAAGAATGAGTTTGACGCCGGAAGTACGGGCAATGGCAAAATCGGCCCGCACGTTTTCCAGAAAATCCGCACTGAGCGGACTGTCTTTAAACGTTTCCAGCCGGTAACTCCGATACACCAGCGAGCAGTAGATTGAATAAGTAGCCTTGGAGACACGTTGCGGCTGGGTTCGGTAGGTCGTTAGCGCAGCGGCATCAAGCGGTACAAACCGGGCCGACGACGTAGAAATCGGAATGTAAAAACCTCGTTCTGGATTTAAAAAATCGTCCTGACTCTCTCGGTACGTTAGATTTCGGTCCTGTGCCTGTACGCTCGTCGGCATTGCTAAACCGCAGCAGGACACCAGCGCAAGCAAATAGTTAGGATAATTCATACCTGCAAATTAACGGTTACGGGTTAACCAAAGAAATCCTATCTTACAATTGCGAATACAACCTCTTTATAGAAAACCTTCCTATGCAAACACGAAAGCAGTTTTTAAAAAATATATGCACAATAGCCGCGGGCGCATCTTTGCTGCCGGTAGATAAGCTGGCAGCCTACGCGAGGCCCGCCCCCAAAAAGTCGATCTATTTTGATTTTCATTGCCATCCCGGCTGGTCGATGACCGAGCGTAACTTTGCCAATAACGGGGAGACCGTGCAAACGATCAGCGACATGAAGGAAGGCCATCTAACCAGTGGATTTCTTGCGCTGGTAGCCGATGCGCCCCTGATAAAACCCGGCCCGAAAGGAATCATCATTACTCGTAAATTCTCGCCCGGCGATGGCTGGACAGAGTATAAACGCCAGCTTCAGCGGGTAAAAGAGGTGTTTGCGCAGGTGGGTATGCCGTTTTCAACCGATCTGAATGACCTGAGTACCAAAAGCAGCGGCCCCATTGGGTACCTGGCTGTGGAAGGGGGTGATTTTTTAGATGATCAGCTAAGCCGGATCGAAGAAGCCTATCAGGACGGGGTTCGCTCCATTCAATTGGTACACTATGCACAAAATGGCCTTGGTGATCTTCAAACGGCCGAAACGACGTTCAATGGATTGTCATCGTTCGGTAAAGATGTCGTCAAAAAGATGAATGAACTGGGCATGGCGATCGATGTGGCCCACGCGTCGTTTCAAACGGCTAAAGATGTGGCCAACCTGACGAAAGCCCCGATTATCTTATCGCACAGCATCCTGCAAATGGAGGCCGATCGCCCAATTGCCCTCCGGGCTATTTCAAAAGAACATGCAAAATTTGTCGCTGACACGGGTGGCGTTATTGGGGCGTGGCCTTCGGGATTCAATAAAAGCTTCGACGAATATATCGATAACATTAAGCGTCTGATCGATGTGGTGGGCATTGATCACGTCGGGATTGGCACCGATATGAGCGCTAACTTTCAACCGGTGTTAACGAACTATACTCAATATCCGCAGGTAGCGGAAGCCTTGAAAGCAAAAGGACTTACCAGCCAGGAGGTAGATAAAATTATGGGCGAAAACGCCAGAGTTGTTCTGGGTAAGATCGCTAAATTCAGCACAAAGAAGTGATAGTGGGTTAGCGCTTGTACGTATGGTTATCTCTCCCTGTTGTGAGATAAGATGCGACTAATGCCGTATTTTTGGGGTTTAAACACAACCTCAATGTCCTACTGTCGCGCCATCGATTCCATGCCCGAAGAACGGAAAGCCTTACACAAAGCCTATCACGATTATCTGTATGGCTTTCCCATCCACGATGATAATGAGTTGTTTTGCCGATTAGTCCTGGAAATAAATCAGGCTGGTCTGAGCTGGGAAACCATTCTGAGAAAAGAAGCTACTTTCCGAAAGGCGTATGACAATTTCGACTTAAAAACAGTGGCGGCCTATACGGATACAGATCGCGAGAGGCTGATGGCCGATCCCGGTATCATTCGCAATCGGCTAAAAATTAATGCAGCCATCGAAAATGCGAAAACCATCCTACAAATCCAGGCGGAACATGGCTCGTTTGACGCTTGGCTGGAACTTCATCATCCAAAAACAAAACTAGAGTGGGTGAAGCTGTTCAAGAAAACGTTTCGCTTCACAGGCGGAGAGATCGTGAATGAGTTTTTGATGAGTATTGGATTTCTGCCCGGCGCCCATTCCACAGATTGTAGCGTATATGCTAACGTTTTGGAAGCCAAGCCGCTTTGGCTATAAGGTAACAAGGGTAAATCTTTTTCGGCAGGATTTACCGAATAGGGCAGGATTATGAAGAAGGACCTGTTTAGGGTTATCCTTTCCCAACTTGTTTTACCCCTAAAGGGCAGGGCTGTTAAGTTCTATCGTCTTTACCCCACACCCCCTAAAGGGGGAGACAATCCACTTCGGAGTACTCCCCTTTAGGGGGTGGGGGGTAAAATAAGCCAACAAAAGAGGCTGGTTAAGTAAAGAAAATTCAGAACTTAACGGCCGTACCCTTTCAGGGGATTTAGGAGAAAGTAAGTTCAATGATTAACCTAATCACACGATCAAACACAGATACTGCCTTATCCTGTGAATCCTGTCGAAAATAAGTTATTGCTGGCTGGTTGCTTCCCTTCCCACCGATATAGCCAATCCGACAGCCAGCGGAACAGGCTTGTGATGCCCAGGTAGTAATACATCAGGAAAAGCAGTTTGAAAAAGCCCCGCCGGAAGGTAAACGGAATATTGGCGCCGTCAATATGCTGAATGAGAAGACCAAAGATGATATATATGCCTGCTATCCAGAGGAGAATGGAAAGACCTCGTTTGTCTCGAAAAACAAAAACGTTAATAGCCGTTAGTACTAAGAAGATCGGTACAGCATAGCCCCAGTAAACATCATCGAACACCACTTGCTCATTCATAGTGGCGTATACATTCGCGAGTTGACCAACGTAGTTGTCTGTAAAACCATGAACTTTCCCCAGACTGGCATTTGGTGGGAGGGGGATATACCCTCGTAAGAAACCATAATTCCAGAAGACAACTGGTACCAGGCAGGCTATTGATACAGCGGTGGCCCGTAGAAAACCACTTTTTTTCGGAATACCTGGAGAATGTAGCCAGACCAGTAACGAGCCAATTGGCACGAAGAAAATGGTTTCGGTACGTGTCCAGCAGGCAAAGGCCAGCATGAGTGCACTCGCGACCAGGGTTCTTGGCTGACCTGATTCCAGATAGCGTTGTACCAGTATCACCCCCGTTGCAAAGAAGGCCGCATTGGCCCAGTCGGTCTGCACCAGGAACGTATAGGCAAACAGTTCGGGTGAGCAGGCGAGGATCGTGACGAGAAGTCCGGCCAGAAGTGGATGGATGCGTTCGCGTAACTCGGCATATAAAAAGACACTAAAGGCGATGACCACTACTGTTAGCCACACTTTCCCAAACGGAAAAGGTCCTGAATCATCGGCCGCTAGCAGATAGATAACCTGCTGCATTGTACTAAAAGGTGCATAGAACGGTTGGTTACTGAAAACCGATACAGTAGGCATATGCTCTGTAAACACCGACGAAACCAGCGTTTGCTCTCGAACGGCAAACGTTGCTACCAGATCAGGACCCACGATCGTATCGAATGGGAGATTCGGAAACCAGGCGCATTTCCAGGCACTGATAACTAGTAAATACGCCCAGAAGGCCAGAAAGGGAAGTTCAAACAGACGGAATGATATTCGTTTCCAGCTAAACAACTGGCGCAGGTAGTTCCCTTGCCCGCGTAACAGGAGTAGCGATGAACCAGCCAGTATACCCAGCCCAATAAACATCGGCGTTGGCGAAATTGGCAGATGGCTAAGCTGTATGCCGATGGGGAGTACTGCACTCAGACCAAGCCCGGTCAACATAGAGAGTCCCAGCAAACTAAATCCAGTCGATACCGTTCGAAGCCGGGTAATCAGGCCGAAACCTAGCAGAAATTGGGCGCTGATGACCAAAATAAGGGATATCGTCATGGCTTGGTCGTCTTAACGTAGGCCTTGGCTTGCTGTGGCGTATAAGCAAAAAAGTGAGGGTCATACTTCCTGAATTCGGCAAGAATCTGAGCGCGATTGTTGTCGGTAAGTCTCAGTAAGGCTACTTGATTTTTCTGTACCCAAAACGTAAATGTAGCGCGGCCTATCATTGAATCAGGACTGACCATGTCAACTAAATGAACTGACTTGCCAAGATGGTAATACAACACACTTGGATACACCCAGGCGTATCCGGTGGCTGCCCCCTGCCGATAAGCCTTCCGAATGAGGTAGCGTTGCGGTGGAATCAGGAAATAATCGGATGGTTTACAGTATTTCCGAATAAGGTTCGTGTACGTGAAAGCTGCACCATAACCTTCCTGTTTGCGGGTTTGGATGTCAGTCCGTATCCCCAAATCCTGTCGCTGATCATAAAATCGTTGAATAGTTGTGATTAACCAGTCGCGGTTGTTGGGTAAATTGAGAAAGAGTAGTAAAAATAAGCAGCTTACAATCAGAAAGATAAGCTGCATTGTCCAGAAGCGCTTACCATCTGTTGAAAACAGCGACCTAAGCTGGAAAGTAGCTGAAGACCTACGCATGGTTCAAATTGTCTGGTTATGGTCGGTTGGTGCTACCTGCTGGCACAGCTTGGCCCCCAAAATCTGTACCACTTTTATTAATTACTGGTTTGTTCTGGTGAGTTTGAAACAAAACTATCGTTATGTTTGTGTGTATATAACGATAACTGATGCTAAGACTGGTAAACCATATGAGCCGAAGGAGTACGAGTACACGATCCGGTAAGCACGCGTTATTAAGTCTGTTGTTCATACTAACGGGTTTCCTTGGGACGAATAGGGCAGAGGCCCAGATAGTGCTGACTATTTCGGGAGAGGTAACTAAACCACTCACCTTACAAGCGGCTGATTTGAAAGCCATGACTCATACCGAGGTAATCGGTAATGATCGGGATGGAAAGGAACACAAGTACTCGGGCGTACCACTCTCGGAACTACTCAAACAGGCAGGAGCAACCTTAGGCAGTGCACTACGGGGCGAAAACCTGACAAAGTATGTCGTGGTGAAAGCGATAGATAATTATGAAGTCATATTCGCACTCGCTGAGATTGACCCGGACTTTACAACACGGGTAATCTTACTGGCCGACTCTGTAGACGGAGTATCACTGGCTCAGGGTGTAGGGCCATACCGGGTGGTAGTTCCTGGAGAGAAAAAGCCTGCCCGCTGGATTCGGGAGGTGAAGTCGATAGAGGTGCGATTTGCTAAATAATATGAAAAAACTACTCATATTTCTTCTCGTATACTCCATTACGGGGTTTGCTCATTGTCAGCCTCTGCGCGTAGCGGTGGCGGCTAACGCGCAATTTGTGATGGAGCAATTGAAGGTCGCATTCCAGAAAAAGACGGGTATTGAAGTTGAGTCAATTGTGAACTCTTCGGGAAAGCTAACGACGCAAATTCAACAGGGAGCCCCCTATGATGTATTTCTATCAGCCGATGTCGACTATCCGCAAACCTTGCACAAAGCTGGACTTACGGTGGATGCACCGGTAGTGTATGCCTATGGCTCACTGGTTCTCTGGACACGAAGCGATCTACCCTTAACGGCTGATTTAACGATATTGTCAGACCCGGCTGTTCGCCATATAGCCATTGCCAACCCGGCAACGGCTCCGTATGGCGAAGCGGCAGTTTCATTCCTGAAATCCAAAAATTTGCTGGAAGTGGTACAGCCTAAAATTGTGTACGGCGAAAGCATTGCCCAGGTCAATCAATACATACTGACGGGCGCAGCAGAGGTAGGGTTTACGGCTAAATCGGTCGTACTCGATCCCAGCCTGACAAAGCGCGGACATTGGCTCGATTTGCCAACAACGGGTTATTCTCCCATTGCGCAGGGCGTAGTTATTTTGAAACGAACCAGCTTACCTAAAGAAGCCCGGCAATTCATGGCATTTTTGCGTAGTCCGGCAGCCCGCCGTATTTTGCAACAGTTTGGGTATCATTGAAGGGAGAAAGGAGGAGAGGGAAGATGTAAATTCTCGATTTACCCTCTCGTCCCTCTCTTCCTTCCTCCCTTTTCTCCCTTTATCCTTTTTTTCTATGCCCATCGACTGGGAACCCATCTGGCTAACCTTACGCTTAGCCGGTATCACTACGTTTATTCTGCTCCTGATTGGCGTACCACTGGCGGGTTGGCTAGCCCTTAGCCGATTCCGACTTAAACCCGTCATTGAAGCACTAATCAGCCTGCCGTTAGTTCTACCCCCTTCAGTGGTTGGTTTTTACCTGCTATTAGCCTTTAGCCCAACCAGTGGGTTGGGAGGCTGGTTGTTGAAAACGATTAATCTACAACTCGTCTTCTCGTTCGAAGGCTTAGTCGTAGCTTCACTGCTGTATAGTTTACCGTTTATGGTTCATCCCATTCAGGCTGGATTAGAAAACCTGCCCGTTTCCTGGCGTGAGGCATCCTATACATTGGGACAATCGCGAAGCAGAACCCTGTGGCGGGTATTATTGCCCAACTGTAAACCCGCCTTGCTCACTGGAATCGTGTTGACATTTGCGCACACCATCGGCGAATTTGGTCTGGTATTAATGATTGGAGGTAACCTGCCAGGGCAAACACGGGTGGCGTCTATCGCTATTTACGATGAAGTCGAGCTACTTCATTTCGATACGGCTCATACCTATGCGGCTCTGTTGCTGGGCCTTTCATTTGCTATTCTCTTACTGGTTTATGGCATCAATAAACGCGTAACGGTATGATCAAACTGGACATAACCATGCCGCGTCTGTTTGCCGAAGGAGCCAGTGAACTTCAAGTGCAACTAGACTTGGAAACGGGTAGTTTAACCGCACTGGTTGGGCCTTCTGGCTCTGGAAAAACAACCCTTCTTCGGTTACTGGCTGGGCTGGAAACTCCTGGCACGGGCCATATTGAGGTTAATGAAACGATATGGCTGGATAAAAGCCAGGGTATTAACCGCACTCCCCAGCAACGGTCCATTGGCTATGTATTTCAGGACACAGCCCTGTTTCCGAATATGACGGTTCGAAAAAATATTCAATATGCGGCTCCCGCTGGTCAGGAAGCTTTAGTCGATGAACTGATTGAGGCCACGGGCCTGGAACCATTCGTGAATCAGAAGCCTGTTCGTTTGTCGGGCGGCCAGCGTCAGCGGGTAGCCCTGGCTCGTGCGCTGGTTCGTCGGCCACAACTGTTGTTACTGGATGAACCGTTTGCCGCTCTTGATGAAGTAGCTAGTCAGACGCTCAGACAGATGTTGCGACAACTTCATCAGAACTGGGGCACAACTACGATTCTGGTGAGTCACCACGAGGTTGATGTACAGGCGTTAGCGGATCGGGTTGTTCGGTTGGTGCAGGGACGCATTCAATCCGATGAGCGTATTGCCGACCGTGGTTCAGATAGCTCAATACGGGAACTTATCACACGTATAGACTATGATGAAGCCCGCCAACAATGGGTTATCGAGACAACTACCACGCAAGTTTACTCGTCAAATCCAGTCTGGGCAAACCGGCGGGTAGGTGATTCGATACGGATCGACTCATCGTTGAAGTAAATCGTTTTTGTTAGTATTAATCGTCTGTTTTACAGGTACTTGCTTTGGGGGATTTCTGAACCATTACTGGGTTGTGAACGTTTTCTTTTTACCAACCTCAGCGTTTCTTCATGCCCGATTTCAATCCATCAATTATTTTATATACCGCCGATTCCCTGAACGAACAGGGCGAAGCTGTACTGGCTCAGTTCCCACAGGCAGAGACGCTTGAACTGAAACAGCACAACCGGTTGCCAGAGTTGGGAATGAATCATTTCAAGGTCAAGTCCGACGTGTTGGTACTTGGAAAACTGAAATCTCAGGCTATCAAATGGAGTGGACGTAGTGCCGATTACATAGCGCCTAGCCTGGCAAATGGCTGTTTCGGGGCATGCACCTATTGCTACGTCGATCGGCATAAAAACGTAAACCCGATTACCCTGTTTACCAACATCGACGAAAACCTGACGAGCGTTGATAAACACGTTCAGTTGCTGGCCTGGCCCAAGCCAGCAAACCAGACTGACCCCACTTACTGGACGTATGATATTGGTTGCAACTCAGATATTTCAATCGACTATGATCTAACGGAGGGGATGCAGCAGGTGTTCGCCTTTTACCGGGATCATCCGCGTGCAAAAGCCACTTTTGCGACCAAGTTTGTTAATCCAGCACTGCTCAACTTCGATCCAAAACGTAAAATACGGATTCGTTTCAGTCTGATGCCCAGTCATGTCAGTAAGCTCGTCGATGTGCGTACCGATAGTATCGAAAAGCGAATTGCTGCTATCAATGACTTTTACGATGCGGGCTATGAGGTGCACGTAAATTTCTCACCCGTCATTGTCTACAGCGGCCCTGATGGAGACAGAAAAGCGTGGCGAAATGACTATCGTGAGTTGTTTCGTCAACTCGATGCAGCGTTGCGCCCCGAAGTCCGGGCTCAACTCAAATGTGAAGTAATTTTTCTGACCCATAACCAATGGCAGCATCAGGCTAACTTAGCCATCAATCCAAAGGCAGAAGAACTATTGTGGGTACCCGAATTACAGGAGAGTAAAGTAAGCCAGTTTGGTGGCTGGAACATTCGGTATCAGCACCAGTTGAAGCGTAAGATGATTGATGTATTCGAGCAGTTGGTGAAGGAGGAGATTCCCTGGTGTGAGATTCGGTATATTTTTTAACCGTGCGGGCGGAACGCCCGCACGGTTAAAAAATCAATGATTATGCTGCTTCACATACTCATCCATCGAGAATTTTCCGGATCCGATGACGAGGAACCATAGGAGCAATAACAGGACGATAACCGATAACCAGAGTTCAGAATTCAGGGGCGAAAAGCCCTGACGGATATTTACGAAGAACAGCGCACCAACAAGAATAGGCAGTTGCAGAACGACCATCAACCGGGTCAGGCAGCCAAGTGCAATTAGAAAGCCGCCCATCAGATGAGCAAAAGCAACGTAATGTACCAGCATGACGGGCCAAAGGCTGAAATGCAGACCACCCACTAAGCGTGTGAGGTAGGCTGTATCACTGATAAAGCTAACCCCCTTCAGTACCAGGATAATTCCGAGTACAATACGCAGGGCGTCGGTCCAGGCGGGGTGATGCGTATCCCCCCAGTTTTCAATACGATTTAAAACGTTCATACCTGTAAGTGTTTAGAGAATACTAATCGAATATACAGGTATGAACATTACAAAGCAAGCTGATTGTTAACGATTTACAGGATTCACTTTGCGATTTTTAGGTGCCTAATTTAGGCAGAGTGATCGGATTTTGCAGTAACCACGGTAAACCGAATACTGACTACCTTAAACCGTTATACTTCCTCCAGTGGCCCAACATGAACGGGGGCTAATTGAGCAAATTCATCATCGTCAAAGAGCCGGGACCGAATCAGAAATCGAACACCCAGCGGGATTTCAAGCGAGAAACTGGCCCCACGCCCACGGGTTACGTCAACGGTTAAGTGCGTGTGTTTCCAGTATTCAAATTGATCGCTCGACATCCAGAAATCACAGCCGTAAATCTGGCCCAGTAGCACATCCGATGAGCCAATGATAAAATCACCGACAGCATAGCACATAGGCGAGGAGCCATCGCAACAACCCCCACTCTGGTGAAACATAAGTGGTCCGTGATCAGCGCGGAGTTTATCAATAATCTCGGCTGCCGCCGGAGTGAGGTCTATTCTTTCCATAACGAAGAGGGAGAAAAGGGAGGAAGGAGGAGAGGGACGAAAGGGAGGAAGGAGGAGAGAGACGAAAGGGAGGAGGGGGAAGGGACCAAACAAGAGATAGATTTACGTTCTCCCTTACGTCCCTCTCCTCCTTCCTCCCTTTTCTCCCCTTTGTCAAAAGAACCCTAATTTGTTTTTGCTGTACGAGATCAGCAGGTTTTTAACCTGGCGATAGTGGTTTAACATCATCAGGTGGTTTTCACGGCCAAAACCCGACTTCTTGTAGCCGCCAAACGGTGCGTGGGCCGGGTAATCGTGGTAGCAGTTTACCCACACGCGACCCGCCTGAATCTGACGGGGAATGGTGTATAGTTCATGGGCATCGCGAGACCAGAACCCGGCCCCCAGCCCATAAAGCGTATCATTGGCAATAGCAACGGCTTCGTCGGCATCCTTGAAGGTCGTTACCGACAGAACGGGTCCGAAGATTTCTTCCTGGAAAATCCGCATCTTGTTGTTGCCCTTGAAAATCGTCGGCTGAATATAAAAACCACCTTCAATGGTGTCGGCGGGACCACCTCCGGTCAGCACTTCAGCTCCTTCCTGTTTGCCGATGTTGATGTACGACAGAATTTTCTCGTACTGGTCGTTGCTGGCCTGCGCACCCATCATCGTTTCTGGGTCGAGCGGGTGGCCAAGTTTGATCGCTTTGGTACGGGCAATTACCCGTTCCATAAACTTGTCGTAAATATCTTCGTGAACCAGCAAACGCGATGGACAGGTACAGATTTCACCCTGGTTGAGCGCAAACATTACCGCTCCTTCCACGCACTTATCGAAGAACTCGTCGTCATGATCGGCAATGGATTTCATGAAGATGTTCGGCGATTTACCGCCTAGCTCCATCGTGACCGGAATCAGGTTTTCCGATGCATACTGCATGATAAGACGTCCTGTCGTGGTTTCACCCGTAAAGGCTACCTTGTTGATGCCTTTGTGCTGGGCCAGCGGTTTACCGGCTTCCGGGCCAAATCCCTGAATAATGTTGACCACACCGGCAGGTACGATGCCTTCCAGCAATTCGAACATAATGGCCAGCGAGGTAGGGGTTTGTTCAGCGGGTTTAATAACCACGCAGCAGCCAGCAGCCAGGGCCGGTGCCAGTTTCCAGGTTGCCATCAGCAGGGGGAAGTTCCAGGGGATAATTTGTCCGACAACACCCACTGGCTCCTTAATAATGAGCGACAACGTATCGGCATTCAGTTCGGTGGCAGTACCTTCTTCAGCCCGGATAACGCCCGCAAAATAACGGAAGTGATCTACGCAAAGGGGTAGATCGGCCGCCATCGTTTCGCGGAGGGCTTTGCCATTCTCTACAGTTTCAACACGAGCCAGAAACTCCAGATTCTGTTCAATGACATCCGCAATCTGAAGCAACACTTTGCTCCGTTCGGTAGCCGATGTTTTACCCCAGGTTTCAAACGCTTTTTGGGCTGCGGCAACGGCTAAATCGACATCAGCAGCTTTCGAGCGGGGCATTTTGGCAATCAGGCTCCCATCAACCGGCGACTCATTGTCGAAGTACTCTCCTCCAACGGGTGGTACCCATTTGCCGCCGATGTAGTTTTCATACTGAGTCTTAAACATTGGCCGGGGCATAGTCTTGCTCGGTGCTTCTGCAGTTTGCATGTTTAAAAAAGGTTTTATGTGATTTAATTAGCTTCTTCACAAATTTTGCCGAAATTGTACAAGTATTTTTGCGGTATCGTCTCAAATACTTACGAAATCCTCCCATTCTGTGGTCGTATGGAAAAATTAAGGAAAGTGGTTCCTAAGGAAGCGGTAAGTGCCTGGGGAGCCCGCTTGGACACGTTGGTGGAGAATAAGCTGACACTCAGCCATGATGAAGCCGAACTACATCTGTATGAGACATTTCAGCAGGCGAACCTGATTCAGTTGCGTTTCAACGCGCCCGTAATGACCAGCATGCTAAGTGGCCGGAAAGTGATGCATTTGCGGGAGATGGACCCCTTCGATTACCAGCCCGGTGAGTCGTTATTATTACCTTCTGACCGGCTGATGCAGATTGATTTTCCCGACGCCACCACCGATTCTCCTACGCGCTGCCTGGCACTCACGATTTCGGATGAGTTTATTCGTGAAACGATTGATCAACTGAATGAAGAGATTCCGCGTGTCGAAACCATAGATCAGTGGCAATTGGATACAGATAATTATCTGGTGCAGAATGACCCTGAAATCAGTTCACTGACGGATAAACTGATGCGGTTGTTTCGTGAAAACAACTCGTTTCGGCCCTTCTTTATCAAAAACACCCTGCGTGAGCTGATTGTCCGACTTTCACAAACGCAGGTGCGCACGGGTTTACTTTTGCAAACGAGCCAGCATATAAATACGAACCGGCTGGCGTATGTGGTGACCTATATTCGTGAGAATATTACCCGTAGTTTGTCGGTTGAGGAGCTGTGTGATAAAGCCTGCCTGTCTAAATCGCACTTTTTCCGACTTTTTAAAAGTGAACTCGGCGTTTCGCCAGCCCAGTTTATCCTGACTGAACGTATTCGACGGGCAAAAGCGATTCTAAGCATTCCGACCAAGACCATTACAGATGCCTGTTATGAATCAGGCTTTAACAGTGTCACCCATTTTAGTAGCGCCTTTCGTTCGGTCGAGAACATCTGCCCCCGCCAATTTAAGCGGCAACTCTTAGGGCTAAATTAAGAATGATGTACGATAGGGATGTATGATATATGATATAGGATATAAGATGTATGTCCAGTAAACGATACATCCTACAGCCTATATCATACATCAATTTGCTTATCTTTGGGGTAGTTATGACAACAAAAACTACCTCAAAAGCGGCCTTTACGGCGCCTACGCTGGAGTTCATGCGCGAACTCGTTGACAACAACAATCGGGAATGGTTTCATGCCAACCGGCCTCGGTACGATGCTGCCAAAGCCGAGCTTTGCGCGGTAGTGGAGCGGGTATTGGCAGGGCTTAGCCCGTTTGAACCGTTAGCCAATACCGCGGTAAAAGACTGTATTTTTCGCATCAACCGCGACATCCGATTTTCTAAAGATAAAGCGCCCTACAAATCAAATCTGGCCTTTGCAGTCGGCCCCGGCGGACGTCATTCGGGCCGGGTTGATTATTACGTACATATCCAACCGGGTAACCAATCGTTTCTGGGTGCGGGCATGTGGCAGCCGACACCCGCTAATCTCGCTAAATTTCGGCAGGAAGTGGACTATAACGCTCAGGAACTGAAGGACATCATTGAGGCCGATGAGTTCAAGACCTACTTTCCTGAAGCAGCGGGTGAGGTGATGAAAACAACACCCAAAGGCTATCCCGCCGACCACCCCGAAATCGAGTTGCTTCGGCGCAAAGAGTTATTCTTCCTACACCGTTATACCGACAAGGAAGTTCTCAAACCCAACTTCGCCGACGAAATTGTGCGCGGCAGCCGAATCATCAAGCCCTACTGTGATTTACTGAACTATCTGTTTTATGATGAGAAGGAGGAGACGGTAACGTTGTAAGGGGAGTACTTCCCAATTGAATTAGCTACAAAGCGGTTCGCCGATGCGGCAGGGAGAGCACAGCGTTAAAGAGGTAGCATCAAAAAATACAGTTTTACTGTTGTAAATACGAACAGTTTTGGGGCTGAAATATATATCTTGTCAGGTCTACTGGAATTTTCCTTGTACTGTGTCACTTATGGTTGCGAATAACGTTTAGGAGCTTTGCGTTGGTGCAAAAACTGTTTGCTAGCCACAAAGTTTATTAAATCCTTCTATTCGCACTGTCCGCCCACTAACGCAAAACCCGTGCTAGCGGTTCGTTGTTTTTCTCGTTCGTCAAAGCCCGCTCTTTTTAAGCCAATCAAGAAAGTATTATGCTATTTCTTTCCAACCGCTGTCCAGTATAAGGGAATTTCCACGGCCATCAAACAGTTTAAAGTCAGAAATTACAGATGTATTATACTTTTTAATTGATGCTTGTCCACGTATAGGTGGTGCTTGATTGTCCATTGCTCCACCTATAATTAGCATAGGGCGAGTGGTTGTATTTTGGGTGTTCACTTTTGTTTCAATTCCGGCAAAAGTGGCTGTTGCTGCCTGAAATAATGGTTTGGAAGGTCCAGGAATTGTTCAACGTCGTAAAGTTCTTTTGCTTCATTTTCAGAAACCACACTGGCGAAGCCATAACTAAATTGTTCGTATGTTAGAGAGTTTGCTTTCTTTAAATTAAATGGATTCCCAAGAACAGACAGAGATACTTTAAGTGCAGAAAATGGAAGCTGCCAAGCACCTTTAATTGGTGCAGGGTCAATGTCTTTACAAACGCTTGCTAAGATACGTCCTAATAATATTTGGGCAATTAGACCCCAAAGGAATTACCAATAACGATATGTGGCTGAGGAAATGTAGCAATTATTTTAGCATAATTTTCACCAATTTCTTTTACACCAATGTTTGCAATGGATTGGGGGTTTGCACGTCATTCAGCAACTGTTAAAGAATCTCCTGGACAACCAAGATTTATTGTTTTATAACTTTTGTCATTAAAAACTTTATCCATTGTTACCAAGAAGATGTGTGTATCAATAATCCGTGAATAAATACTATTTTTTTTGATGCTACCATTTTTCGTCAGTTAAATATAGTTGTGAGTATTCAGTTACAATAATCACAAATCCATGTTAGTCGTAGACATTCTTTGACATTCTTTTAGGCAGTTTTTTGTTCTCAATATTTTTTACAGTTGTTCATCTTCGTTGGTATTTCGTTTTGGCATTAAAGTTATCCTACGATAATGGGTTTTGAAGTTAGCGGAGCTACTACTTTCTCTTTGTAAATATAAAACTCCGAATTCATGATTATAATCAGTAGTAGAAAATATGTGTTCTTGTCCAATTAAAATTTTTTGCCCAAGTTCTTGCTCGCGACTATTGTCATTATAATAAAAATCCACCTCGACATAATTAGTCGTAACGTATTTGCATACTAAGCGACTACCATCGGGAAAAGTATGGATTCCTTCACCATATTCTTCAAGTAAAACTTCCTCTTCTAAATCTTTTGACTTCGTTTTCTGTGCTAATGAATATGCTTTATTAAATAGTAGACTTAAATCTTTTTGTAATTCAATATATCTATTTATATACTCACTTTTATTGTGATATTTTAAGTCTAGAATCCAAACTACTTGGGCTATTTTAGTTTTTGCAGCATCGAAATTGTTAGAAATAACATATTCCTTGGTTTCAATTATTGCCTGATTTAAGCGAATTTCTTCTTTTTGGATTTGGCTGTACTCTAAATCTTTATTTCTTAATAAGGTTAATGAGTCTTTTTTAGAAAGTAAATCATCAAATTTTGGTGGTGGTGGTGTCAATATATACAATTGATAATATAAAACTATAATTCCTCCCACAATTGCAATAGCGAAACCCCAAAATATTTGACTTCTGGTCATATAAATATTTTTTAAACTTGAATGTTAATGTTCAAAAATGTCCTTTAAATTATCTGATATTCCACTTCAAGTGTCCGTTGGTCGTATTTTTATGTATGCCAAAAACGTTTCCTTGCTTGGCGATGGGGCGTAATTGTAGCACAAAAAGATCAATAGAATTTCTACTGTTGAACCTTATACAAATGTTTCAAAGAAGCACCACATCGGATGGCCGATTAATATAGGTGCCATTTTTGTGAAGGTAGGTAATGTAGTTGTGACGCAAATTATGAAAAGTAACATGCTGACGTATTTTGGCGGCATCTTTAGCACGGTGGAAAACACGTTGCAAACTGTGCGTACTGTAAGGCTCATTCAGCTATTGACCTTTAAAAAGCCAGTCGCTGGGTTTTTAAACCATGCTCTAGTTACGTAAAAGCTTTAATGCACCTTACCATCAGTCCACTCCTTAATCATTATCACATTAAATGCTATTGATGTTTATTTTTAACGTTACAAAATAAATAGTTTTTACTACAAATAAAAAAGCAATTGGGCCATTAGTTTAAACTAATGGCCCAATTGCTTATAATAAACCAATAAAAAATTTATTCCACCGCGATCATCGAAACCGCTTTCGCTTCGAGCATCGTTTCACCCATCAGGTACAGGTCAGCCGCACGGGCAGCTTCTCGGCCTTCGGAGATAGCCCAGACAACCAGCGATTGACCCCGGCGCATGTCGCCAGCGGCAAATACTTTCGGATTGGTCGTTGTCTGGTAGTTCGTCGCTTTTACGTTGCCGCGCTCGTCGTACTCAAGACCGAGGTCGTCTAGCAGGCCGTTGTGCTGCGGATGCAGGAAGCCAGCGGCCAGTAGGGCCAGTTCGCAGGGGATGTCGCGTTCCGAACCGGGTAGCTCCACCATTTGCATGCGGCCGTTCTCGTGTTTCCAGGTCAGGTCAACAATACGGAGTGCTTTCAGACTGCCATTTTCGTCGCCAATGAATTCCTTGGTGTTGATAGACCAGTGCCGGTCACAACCTTCCTCATGCGAGGAACTGGTGCGAAGCATCATGGGCCAATTAGGCCAGGGCGTATTCTCGGCCCGGTCTTTCGGTGGCATTGGCATTAACTCAATTTGGGTTATACTGGTAGCACCATGTCGGTTTGACGTTCCGACACAGTCGGAACCTGTATCGCCACCACCAATAACAACTACGTTTTTACCCGTTGCCAGTAATTCGCCATCGCTGTACTTCTCACCCTGATGATCAACGACAACCGGAAGCTTAGCATTCCGCTTGTTCTGTTGGCTCAGGAATTCCATTGCTGGATAAATTCCCTTGAGGTTACGACCCGGAATTGGCAGATCGCGCGGCACGGTGGAACCACCGGTCAGCATTACTAAATCAAAGTCATTCAGTAAATCGTTCGCCTTTACATCTACGCCAACATTAACACCTGTTTTGAAGGTTATGCCTTCAGCTTCCATCACCGCTAACCGGCGGTCGATGGTCCACTTCTCAAGTTTGAAGTCAGGGATGCCGTAACGTAACAAACCACCAATCTGATCGGCCCGCTCAAATAGCGTAACGGTGTGGCCTGCTTTGTTAAGCTGAGCCGCAGCGGCCAGACCCGCCGGGCCAGACCCTACCACAGCTACCTGCTTACCCGTCCGTTCTTTAGGCGGCTTTGGGGTTATGTAGCCATGCTCAAAAGCGGCTTCGGCAATCGACTTTTCTATGAACTCAATAGCGACGGGCGGTTTATTGATGCCCAATACACACGAGGCTTCGCAGGGAGCCGGGCAAATACGACCCGTAAATTCCGGGAAGTTGTTCGTCGAACTCAGAATCTCGTAGGCATAGGCCCAGTTTTGTTCGTAAACCGCGTCGTTGAACTCAGGAATGATGTTTCCCAGTGGACAGCCGCTGTGGCAGAACGGTGTGCCGCAATCCATACACCGGGCAGCCTGCCGCTGGGAGTCTTTCTCCGAGTGCGGCATCTCAATTTCCTTGTAATCGTGGATCCGCTGCTGCGGGTCGCGCTTTTTGGGTAGCTCGCGCGTAAATTCTAAAAATCCGGTAGGTTTTCCCATAGTATTTTTTACTTACCCCTGCGTCACATCTACGGTTATGTCCTGATAAACAATGCTCTTGTCGCGAATCTGATCCGCCAGCGAAATGCCCCGACCAGCAAGCGCCTGCCGGAAATCACCGGGCATTACTTTCACGAAACGACCAATCTGATTGTCCCAGTCCTGAATCAGGGCAAGGGCTACGTTGCTGGTGGTGTATTGGAAATGTTTGTCAACGTATTCGCGGATGATGCCCTGGTCTTCGTCTGTCAGGCTTTCCAGGCTCACCATTTCACCATTTAATTTCGAGGCAAATGATCCGTCCTGATCGTACACATACGCCACACCTCCCGACATACCCGCTGCGAAGTTGCGGCCCGTTTGCCCCAGAATGATGGCAAGACCTCCCGTCATGTATTCAAGTCCGTGGTCGCCCACGCCTTCAACGACGACTTTAGCCCCGGAGTTACGAACGCAGAATCGCTCGCCCGCCATCCCCCGTATAAATGCTTCGCCCGAGGTGGCTCCATAAAACGATACGTTACCAACAATGCTGTTTTCCTCTGGTTGAAACTGCGCTGTCCGGTCAGGATACACAATCAGTTGCGCTCCACAGAGACCTTTGCCGAAGTAATCATTGGCATCGCCTTCAAGTTCGAGTTTGATACCGCTTGTGCTGAATGCGCCGAAGCTCTGACCAGCCGTACCCCGAAGTTTAACGTGGATCGTACTATCGGGCAGTCCGGGGCCACCGTATACTTTCGAGATTTCGTTGGACAACATCGTGCCGATGCTCCGGTCAATGTTCTGCACCGTGAATTCGCCATAAACCGACTCGGCAGATGCCAGCGCAGGCTTTGCCAGTTCAATCAGTTTCCTGTCAAGTACATCATCTAAATAGTGATTCTGTTCTTCCTGTTTGTACAGTGCCACATCCAGATTGGTTGGCTCTTTGTAAATCAGGGCATCGAGGTTCACCTTTTTGTATTTCCAGTGTGCCAGATTCTCACGTAATTCGAGCATTTGGGACTGACCAACCATTTCGTTAATGGTGCGGAAGCCTAACTCCGCCATGATCTCACGCAGTTCCATGGCCAGGAAGGTGAACATATTCACCACATGCTCAGGCTTGCCTGTAAATAGCGCACGAAGTTCTTTATTCTGCGTTGCCACACCCACCGGGCAGGTATTCAGGTGGCATTTTCGCATCATGATACAGCCCGTGGCAACCAGTGCGGCCGTGGCCACGCCAAATTCTTCGGCACCCAGTAAGGCGGCAATGGCCAGGTCACGACCGGTACGCATCTGGCCATCGGCCTGAACCGTTACCCGGCCGCGTAGTTTGTTTTTAACCAGCGTTTGATGCGCTTCAGCCAGCCCTAATTCCCACGGCAAACCTGCGTGACGAATCGACGAGAGGGGAGAGGCTCCCGTTCCGCCATCGTGTCCCGAAATCAGGATGTGATCGGCATGGGCTTTGGCAACCCCGGCAGCAATGGTACCGACCCCGGCTTCCGATACTAATTTAACGCTGATCCGGGCGGCCCGGTTGGCGTTTTTAAGGTCGGAGATGAGCTGAGCCAAATCCTCGATCGAATAAATATCGTGGTGAGGAGGGGGCGAAATCAGGCCAACACCCGGTGTTGAGTGGCGTGTCCGACCAATCCAGTCATCTACCTTAAAGCCAGGTAACTGACCACCTTCGCCAGGCTTGGCACCCTGCGCCATCTTGATCTGTAGCTCCTGCGCATTGGTCAGGTAGTAGCTCGTTACCCCAAACCGGCCCGACGCAACCTGCTTGATGGCCGAGTTCATACTGTCGCCGTTTTCGAGCGGAGTATAACGGAGTTCATCTTCGCCACCTTCGCCGGAATTGCTCTTGCCGCCGATACGGTTCATGGCAATGGCCAGCGTGGTGTGCGCTTCCCAGGAAATCGACCCGAACGACATAGCCCCCGTTGCGAACCGCTTGAAGATACTTTCAATGGGTTCAACTTCGTCGATAGGCACAGACGCTCCTTTCTTGAACTTTAACAGACCGCGCAGTGTGATGGCTTTCTGCGTCTGATCGTCAATAAGTTTCGAATATTTCTTGAAGATCGAATAATCGTTCTTCTTCGTAGACTGCTGTAATAAGTGAATCGTGTCGGGATTGAAAATGTGCTTTTCTCCCCGTTGCTTCCACTGGTAAATACCTCCCACTTCCAGACGAGGGACCGATACGGGCATATCGGGGAAAGAAACGCAATGGCGAACCAGAATTTCGTTGGCAATCTCGTCCAGACCCATACCGCCAATGCGGGATACCGTACCGGTGAAATACCGACTCACGACGTCCTGATTCAAGCCCAGGCATTCGAAAATCATGGCACCCTGATACGATTGCAGGGTAGAGATCCCCATCTTCGAGAAGATTTTGAGCAACTCGCCATTGACAGCCTTAACGTAGTTTTTGAAGAGTTTGTCGAGGTCGTAATCAACCGCCAGCAAACCCTTTTCTTTCATATTGGCAATCGTCTCGAACGCCATGTACGGGTTGACGCCCGATGCACCGTACCCAATCAATGTGGCAACGTGGTGCGTTTCCCACACATCCCCGGCTTCTACTACGATACCAACTTTGCCTCGCAAACCCTGACGAATCAGGTAGTGGTGAATGGCCGCTGTAGACAGCAGGGATGGAATAGGTGCATGGCTGGAGTCGATAGCACGGTCGGAAAGAACCAGAATCGAGTACCCATCCTGAATGGCATCTTCTGCATACCGACAGATCCGATCGAGCGCCCGTTCGAGTGAGCGACCCTGGCCATCGGCCGTAAACAGACAGTTGATCGTTTTAGCCTGGAAATTGGGCTTGTCAATAAAGCGTAATTTATCAAACTCCTTTGTTGTCAGTACAGGCTGATCTAATTCTACCTGACGGCAATGTTCCGGCGATTCACTGAGTAGATTATACGTTGCCCCTACAAATGAAATCAGCGACATGATCGACCGCTCCCGAATGGAGTCAATTGGCGGGTTGGTTACCTGCGCAAACAACTGCTTGAAATAATGGCTCAGGTGTTGACTCTGCTCCGACAGTATGGCAAGCGGGATATCGATACCCATCGAACCGAGGGCCTCTTTACCGGTTTCCACCATTGGGGCCAGAATCATCCGGAGATCTTCGGATGTGAAGCCGAACGCCTGTTGCATGCGTAGCAATTTGGCGGGATCATACGGGTTATACGACCGGATCGGTGCTTCAAGATCCTGAATCTTTATTTTATTATCGGCCAGCCATTTGCTATAGGGCTTGCGGGTACAAATTTCCGCTTTGATCTCTTCGTCCGATACAATACGTCCCTGCTCCATGTCGACCAGGAACATCTTGCCAGGCTGAAGGCGACCTTTTGAAACAACAATTGCTGGATCAATATCAAGAACACCTACTTCCGAGGCCATGATTACAACATCGTCGCTGGTGACCCAGAAACGGGATGGGCGTAGTCCGTTCCGGTCGAGGGTAGCACCAACGATCCGGCCATCGGTAAAGGATATCGAGGCTGGGCCGTCCCAGGGCTCAATCAGGGCTGCGTGGTATTCGTAAAATGCTTTCCGAACGGGGTCCATGTGGTCGTTGCCGTCCCAGGCTTCGGGAACCAGCATCATCATCACATGCGGCAACGAGCGACCGCTCATGACCAACAATTCAATGGCATTATCGAGGTTAGCCGAGTCAGACTGTTTCGGATCGCAGATGGGCAATAACATGTCCATCTCGTCCTTTGTAAACTTAGCCGATTCAAGAAGCCCTTCGGCTGCTTTCATCCAGTTCACATTCCCCTTTACCGTGTTGATCTCACCATTGTGGGCAATATACCGGAAGGGTTGAGCTAGCTTCCAGGACGGGAAGGTATTCGTTGAAAAGCGCGAATGCACAACCCCAAGTGCCGAAACAACCTCTTCATTCTGAAGGTCCGGGAAATACGGCTCCAACTGAAGCGTTGTTAGTTGCCCTTTATAGGTAATTGTACGGCAAGAGAGCGACGAAAAATAAAAATGGTCGACACCCGCAATGGTTTCATTAATGATGCGCGTACTATAGTTACGAAGAATGTATAGTTTCCGCTCAAAATCTTCCGCATTGGTAACGTCGGCTGGGCGTTTAATAAACACCTGCTCCATTTGAGGTTCTGCTGAACGTGAGCCATTCCCCAGATCGCTATTATTGACTGGTACAACCCGATAACAGAGGAGTTCAAGTCCCAGCCGTTTCATCTTCCGATTCAATACAGCCCGGCATTCTTCCCGAAGCCATACATCTTTCGGAAAATAAACCATTCCAACGCCATATTCGAGCGCAGGAGGAAGGTGAACACCTAGCTTGCGAGTTTCATCAACAAAAAACTCGTGCGGAATCTGGATGAGTAGTCCCGCGCCATCGCCGGAATTGGGTTCAGACCCAACGGCGCCCCGGTGTTCCATACGCCGAAGCATCTGGAGCGCATCCGATACAATCTGGTGAGACTTTCGACCTTTAATATGGGCTACAAAGCCGATACCGCAATTGTCGTGTTCAAACTCGGGGCGGTAGAGGCCCGCCAATTGGTCAACCTGATCAGACATGGTCGTAACAGTGTTGGATAAGGACGCTATAAATGTATTCTGATTGACAGAATCGCAAAAAATAACGTCGATTGTTAGGAAAATCTAAATTAACAGGTAGCCTGGCGTATAAACAAATCAGAAGATGTTAGCCGGGCTGACGGGCGTTTGTGACAAAGTCACGCAATATACTACTAAAAAAATTTGGCAAAAACAGCCTTTGTCGGAATATACTAGTAAACGGCTTTAATTGTGAATTTGATTATAGTTCTTCTTGAAAAATGCCAATTTGATAGACTGAATAGGGCAATGAACGTACAGAATAGGTACCCTGTTTGATCTCCTCCCGAACGGCTTTTCGGATTTTCTCCGGGCCATTAGCGACCAGACCATCAGAACTAATTGGCTGTTCATACGAGATAAAATTATGGCCGCGTTTTGTATCACCTTGCCTGTTCCGTCAATGAGTCGTTTACAGACAATAGCCGTTGGTTGCGCGAAGGTTTCAATGCATACTAAGCCCGCTATGAAGCAGCTTAACCAATAGGATTTAAATCGGATAAGCAGGTTGATCACAGATATAGTTACGGACATAAAGGATTGTTGAATATGGCTATTTTCGACAGGATTGTAGGATTAACAGGATGGGTGACAGAAGTCACATCCTGTTGATCCTGTCCAAAAATTAACAATGAGGAAAAGCTATGTATCAAGACCAAAAGTTGTGGATCAACTTGGATTAAGCATATAACTGAGTCAGCTAGTAGAGGAAGAATTCCACATTCCGAGCCTCACGAAATTGACACCTAAATGCTTTTATCTTGGTATTGAAGGATTCTGCCGAGGCATTCGTACTGCGATTGTCAAAGTAGTTAAGGATGGTCTGGTAATGGTTTTGGATGGACCGAGCGACGTTGTTGAAGGCCTTAAAACTAGCTTGATGAACCTGTTCATGCCATTTGGCTAAGCCACGAGCGAGCTAAGCCGTAGAGTTTGTCGGTCGTGTTTTCAAAGATGTGGCTTAGCCCCTGATTCAACTCATAGGCTTTCTTCAGGATACCGCTCAAGCAGCAAGCTCACTCGCTGTTGCTGACTTGCTGTCTAATCGGTGGGCTTTTTATAGAGCACATACCGACTGCGAGCCAAAAGCTGTTTAAGGGTGTCCCCATTAAAAGTAGTTCGGGTTGATAATCGGTCTGCTTGAGCTTATAGCCTCTTCAAGGGCCTGATTCTTGGCTTCCAGAACTTCCCATCGGTACTGGATGCGCATGTCCTGAACTGCCTCCAGGGTAAGTTGTTGTACATGAAAGCGGTCAGTGACCTGAGTGGCCTTAGGGAAACATTTTTTAGCGATTAGGGCCATGTTACCCGCCATATCGAGCCTGATTACAGTTACCTTTCTACGAACCTTTTCGGGAATCTGGCGTAGGACTTCAATCGTGGCCTCTGCCTTGGTGCCCGCAATAATGGCGACAATGCTTTCTTTCCGGCCTTTAGCGACCTTATTGGTTAGGATCGTATTATAAATATAACTCCCCATTCGACAGGCTCGTCTCGTCAATAGACAGATGCGCCCCCACATTTTGTGGATAAAGCAGCCAATCTTGGGCATGGGCTCGTTGATCCCAATTTTTAAATCCACTTTGACAATCACGATATTGACGCAATAAGGGTTGGCCTCCAACTCCATAAAACCCACCAACAGCTCGAATGCTAGTCGGGTTGGTTTATCAACGGACGGCCGCTGCCGCTGATGTCTTTTAAAAAAGCCGCAAACTCACTGGTCATTCGCGTTCCATCAGCTACTTGAGTCCAATCTCGGTAGACCACCTTTCCCGTTTTGGTATTAAGCCGCGCCACGGTGGCCACTGACGATGCTTGATGTGGAGGAAAACCTGGTGGCCCCGAATGGGGAAGTCCTGGACGGTGATGGTGGGGAAAAAGCCCTTGGAGAGTAGATTTTTCCGTTCTGGGTCCTGCGCATCGGCGTTTTTCTCTTCGATATGCACCTGGAAGACACCATCCTGGCGGTCAATAGAAGTCAATTCAAAATTTTCCAGGATGAACTCAGGCAACAGGAACTGGATGATGGGTAAGAAACTTTCCAAAACAACTCGGTTTGATCAAACGCACAAACCTAGATAAATACAACGCCCTCCACAACTTTATGCATTGATCCAAAGCTATTTTCTCAAAAATAGATAAAAAACGGGTAGTGAGCTTACCTGGAGGTACATAAAAAAAGCCGCTCAATTGAGCGGCTTTGCGGTTTTTGTGATCCGGCTGGGATTCGAACCCAGGACCCATACATTAAAAGTGTATTGCTCTACCAGCTGAGCTACCAGATCATTTCCCTTTCAGCAAACGTATCGTTCGTCGTTTGGGAATGCAAAAGTAGGGTTTTGTTTTTATAAGCGCAAGGACTACCCCTAATTTTTTTTTAATTGTTGGGTGAGCTTTATGGCTTCGACCGCTTCACGGACATCATGAACACGTAGAATCGATGCCCCTTTTAGGAGGGCTACTGTGTTTAAGACGGTAGTGCCATTCAGGGCTTGATCGGCGCTGATAGCCAGTGTTTTCCAGATCGTTGTCTTTCTGGAAAAACCGACCAGTAAGGGCTCGTTGAATAGCTGAAAAGCGTCCAGTTTGTTTAGTAGTTCAAAATTTTGCGAAATCGTCTTTGCGAACCCAAACCCAGGGTCGAGAATGATATCTTTAGCCCCCAATGTTCGTAATTCAGCCAGACGTTGTGCCAATTCGTCCACGACTTCAGGAACAAGATTCTGATAGGTTGCCAATGACTGCATAGTTTGCGGAGTACCTCGCATATGCATCAATATATACGGAACCGACATGGATTGACTCAAGTCGGCAGCCGTCCTGAACATATCGGTATCGAGGGTTCCCCCCGACACGTCGTTAATGAGTACCGCTCCGGCTGAAATGGCCTTCCGGGCTACCGAAGCCCGGAAGGTATCAATTGAAATCAGTGCACTGGGGAAGTTTGCCAGAATCGCTTCTATAACAGGCAGTACACGCTCAACTTCTTCGGCTGTACTAACGGCTGCTGCGCCGGGGCGGGTCGAATAACCGCCAATATCCAGGAATGTGGCACCGTCAGCTAGCATTTGGCCGGCAAGCTCAACAGCCTGTTCCGTAGCTGATTTACCGAGGCTGACGCGACTGCCCGCAAAGAATGAATCGGGGGTGGCATTTAGAATCCCCATCACCACGGGTTCAGTCAAATCGACCAGCCGTCCCCGGCAGTTTAGGCTTTTTTTCGTAACTTTCGGCATAAAAGGTCATTAAATTGTCATCCATTGACATTGAATTGTCATTCTTCGCAAGTACAATCAATGACTGGTTAATGACGATCAATGATTATTGAATGACTATGTCCACTACAGAATCCGAATATCGGCAGGTTATCCAACGCTGCAAAGACCTCTTCCTGAAAAAGAATAAAGACTATGGTACCGCCTGGCGTATTTTACGGCTTCCCAGCATCACCGATCAGATTTTTATAAAGGCTCAGCGCATCCGCACCTTGCAGGAAACGGGCGTGAGCCGCGTAGGCGAGGGCATTGAGCCTGAGTTTGTTGGTATCATTAATTACTGCGTTATGGCCCTGATTCAGATGCAGTTAGTACAGGACAAACGGACCGATATTCCAACCGATGAACTCGAACATCTCTATGATGGCCAAATTGGCCAGGTTATTGAGTTGTTATTTGCTAAAAACCATGATTACGGTGAAGCCTGGCGTGATATGCGCGTTAGCTCAATGACCGATATTATTTTAATGAAGCTGCTGCGTACAAAGCAAATTGAGGATAATCAGGGCAACACGCTCGTATCTGAGGGTGTTGAAGCTAATTATATGGATATGATTAACTACGCCGTTTTTTGCTTAATAAAACTGACTAATTAATGAAGAATGTATAATTCATAATGTAAAATGAAGAATTAATCTTACGCCATTTAGTAGTCATTTTACATTATGAATTATACATTCTTCATTCTTAACCTATGAACCCAACTACATCGCAACCTAAAGTTAAAACCGGCACGCCACCCATGCTGATTGCCGCTCGGATTGCCCGCATTCTTGTCGGTATTGTTTTTATATTCTCGGGTCTTATTAAACTCAACGATCCGGTTGGGACCCAGATTAAGTTTGAGGAGTACTTTGAAGTCTTTGCGCAGGATGTGCCGTTTCTTCATGATTTCTTCATGGCGCTAGTCCCATTTACACTGATTATGTCTGTGCTTTTCTGCGCAGCAGAAGTGATTCTTGGTGTGGCTTTACTCGCTTCGTACAAACCTAAAGTGACAGTCTGGCTCCTGTTTTTCCTGATCACTTTCTTTACGTTCTTAACCTTTTATTCGGCTTATTTCGACCGGGTAACCGACTGCGGTTGTTTTGGGGATGCTATTAAGCTCAAGCCCTGGACATCGTTCCTGAAGGATGTTGTGCTGACCGTACTGATCCTGTTTATTATAGGCCACCGCAACCGCCTTCGGTCCCGCAACACTGGGTGGCTGGTGGGCATTACGGTTGCTCTGACGCTTGCACTTGGTGTGTACGCCGTTCAGTTTCTACCGCCAATCGATATGCTGCCCTACGCAGTTGGGAAAAGTATTCCTGCTGGGATGAAACCTTTTGAGCCGCTGCGCTACAAGTACGTGATGGAGAAAGATGGAAAAACAACGGAGTTTGAAACCTATCCGACCGATCAGAGCTATAAGTTTAAAGAAATGGTATTGGTGAATCAGAGTGCCAAGCCCAAAATTACGGATTACCGGATCTGGAACGACGAGGGAGATTTCACTCAGCAAACGTTTGAAGGAAATAAGCTCTTTATCATTGTTAAGAATACGAAAGATATTGATGCCGGAAGCCTGCCTGCTATACGAGCTTTGGTTGAAGGGTTAAAAGGAAGCAATGTGTCTCCCTATATACTTACTTCAACTAGTGATGATGAAATCAAGGCGTTCCGGAAGGAGTTTCAATTAGAAACTGTGCCCTATTACAAAGCGGATGCTACGGTTCTGAAAACCATCATGCGATCAAACCCAGGTACCTGGCTGATGAGTAACGGCGTGGTGCGTGGTAAATGGCATTACAATTCAACTCCGGATGCGGGTGAAGTTCAGGGTTTAGTGAAGTAAGTGAACTAGGTGAAGTCAGTGCATTGAGCAATTCTGTGACTAACTGCATTTGCTTTCATCACTACACAAATCATGAAAAATATTTTCCTTATCGGTATGCCATCGTCAGGCAAGAGTACGCTTGGCAAACGTATCGCTGATGTCTTGCATTACCGGTTTATCGATACCGATAAGATCATTGTTCGGGAAGAAGGACGCTCCATTCCCGAGATTTTTGCCGAATCAGGCGAGGAATATTTTCGGGAGGTCGAACGGCGGGTTCTTCGGAATCTCAAACCGGGCGGGAATCTGGTGGTGTCGACGGGGGGCGGCATGCCTTGCTATCATAATAATATGGAGTACATCAAGGCAACAGGCGTGTCTGTATTTTTAGATGTGCCTGTAGATGTGCTGGCCAGGCGGATACAGGTGCATGCTCATGAGGATCGCCCGCTGAATAATGCAAACGATCCTGAACTGCTTACTGTATTGCAAAAACGGTATGAACTCCGATTGCCTATTTACTCACAGGCTAACATCATTATTTCGGGAGAGACAACAGAGGATGAGTTGCTTCGGAGATTAGGAAAATGGTTATGATAAACGTAATAAGCGCGGGGCGTATGTACTAGAAATGGTTAACTTCTAGTACATACGCCCCGCGCTTATTATGATCAGAAAAACACACCCAGCGAAAGCATCAGGTTGGCACTACGATTGTTTGTGGCAACCGTCGGCGTATCAACACTATTAGGCAATTCGAAAGGAGAATAACCTGATTTATAAGTTAGATAAGAACCGGATAGATCAGCAAAGAAGCGGTCATTTCGTACGCCCAATCCGGCAGATAGCAGCAATTTAGAACGATCTGCTTTTGCAACCCGATCCAGATCAATTTTGTAAGCACTGGGTAGGTAAGCTACACCAGCCCGCAGACGAAGAAGCCCCGCCCGGATTTCAGCCCCGGCTCGCACATTAATTACGTTCTGGTATGTATCCTGAACAAACCGTCTTACATCATTTTTAAAGTCGGTGTTGTCCTGTTGATTTGTGAAGGCGGACGTACGTACCCGCATACCCTGATAATTCACGTACTCGGCCGTTGCTGTCAGGAAGCCGATTTTGCCATTTCCGATAAAGTATGTGGCTCCGCCCGACGCCCGTAAAGGTGTTTGTAATGAGTAAGTAAACTCATTAGAAGGGTCAACCACATCCACATAATTCGTTTTCAGCTGAAGATTTGGGTCTTTGGCTACTGCCGATAGGGTTTGACCAAAGACTTCATTCGCACTGCTGAACGTCGGCGTAATCAATGTAGCACCAATCTGTAACTGGGGAATTAGTTTATAAATTAAACCCAGTGAAGCATTGATGCCCGTGCCGGTTATATCCAACCGGTTTGTCTGTCCATAATTCGCAAAGGTGCGACCATTGACCGGCGTTTCCAGAAATGCAACTTCTGAGGAGTATTTCAGATGGGTCAGTGCCAACGAACCACCAATGTATAATTTGTCATCCAGGTTACCCGCATAGGCCAGTGTCCACTGTGAATGGGCACCCGAGCGGCTAATGGTTGAACGCTGGTCTTTCTGGGTTGTGGCATCATAGCGCGTATAAGGCGGACCAGAATAACTTGGCGTTGTTGTCGTGGTTGGATTAATTAAGAACAGACCATAGGCAGCAGCTTCTTTAAAATCTGCCTGACGATCATTCGGATAAAATCCATTAATTAATTCGGTCTCGCTGTACTGCGCTGCATTTGCCGAATTAATATACGTCTGGGCGATGGAGGAATTCGGGTTATTGTTTAGCCCACGTGCGTCGATATAATCGAAAAAATTTGCGGACTGAGAATAGCCAATGCCAAACGTAGTCCGGCGCCAGCGGCTGCTACCATTATTGTTTTTACCAGGTAGAATAAGGCCAAATTGGCCAACGCTAACTTTACCACTACTGCCGGTTGTTTGTTGACCTAAAAACGTACTCTGGTTATTGGCCGACGTATACATGGGGCTCAGACTCAACTCAGATCGATTGTAGAAGGCCAAGCCAGCCGGATTACCAGATAGGTTACTGGCATCGCCACCCAGGGCAGTGTGGTTGCCGCCAATACCTCTGAAACGGGCGGTGCCATTCTGGCTAAAATCAGAATAACGAAAGGCATCGTCTGCATAATCGAAGGCAGCTCCCTGACTAAAAGCCAGACGAGATGCTACCATAAGGGCTACTGTAAAAAATGACTGCTTAATCATGTTTATAAGGCGATTGGTGGAGTGCGATATAATTATACGTATTAGAACAGATTAACGAATAAACGTTTAATCGCTATCTTATAAATACGTTAATAGCACAACACTTACAAAACGAAAATCCCCGCTAATTGTCCTAACCAGCGGGGATTTTTTATTGATAAGTTATAAAAAACTAACGTGGGCCACGTCCGCCCCCACCACCTGAATGGCTGGCACCGCCCCCACCACCCGAACTGGGAGCACTGTAGCTTGGCGCACTATAGCTGCGGCTTGGTGCACTGTAGCTAGGTTGGCTATAACTTGGTTGCGATTGCTGATAGCTACCCCGGCTACTCTGTTGGTACGACTGAGTTGGCTGTTGGTAACTTGGTTGATAACTACTCCGGCTACTGCCACCGTTACTGTAGCTAGAGCCACTGGTAGAGGGTGTATAACTACCTCGGTTGCTCTCGCGGGGGCGAGCGTAGTATTCGCTGGTGCCGCTGCCCGAATTGCTGTTGTACGAGGGAGCCGTTGTATTGGTACTGGTTCGGCCATTGCTGCTCGAACTGTTATCGTAGTAATAACTTCCCCGGTTACTGCCACCGCTTGGACGTGCATAATAGCCATCATTCCCGCGCGTTGTTGCGGTTGAACCGGAATTGTTAGCGCTGGCACGACCTCCATTCGGATTGTATGTACGGGCCGAGTTATCAAACGGAGTCGAGTATCGACCTGCCGACCGATCAGTTGTACGTGCATACGTGCGGGTACGGTAAGGATCAGCTCCGGTTACGTAACCATTGTTGATATACGAACCGCCATAATAGCCACCGCTGTAATAGGGTGAATAGAAGGGGCTGTAATAGCCACCAAACCCACCATACGCATAGGAGCTATAGAACGGATCATAATAAGAACCGTATCCAAAGGGCGAATAGAAGGGGCTATAGGCGTAGGAACTACCATAGAAAGGCGAGTAGAATGGACTACCAAAGCCAAACCCGAAGCTATTGTAGCCATAACCACCCAGGCCTAAACCTAGGCCAAGGCCACTGTAGAAGCCAGTGTTGTTGAAACCCCAGCGGTTCCAGCTGTAAGCCGAGGCTGTAGCTGAGTTGTACCCATTCACAAAGCCTGAGTTATAGGCATTCGTTCCGGTATCATTCCAGCCTGGATCGGCAGAAAGGCCCCGATTTAGCTTACGAGTACTTAACTCGGAGTAGTACTCATCTGTGTTGCTACTACCATTGATACCATACTGCTGATCATCGGCATAATCGGGATTGGCATTCCGGAGTGAGCGTTGTTGCTGCCGTTGCAGCGATCGGCTCGATTGCTGACCACTGTACCCATCCGACTGGCGATTACTGGCATATACTTCCGAATTACCGGAAACTCCGTACAGATCATCCACTTCACTGGTGTTCTGCGCAGTCTGACGGCTGGACGTACAACTCCAGATGCTAAGTAGGGCGGCCAACGTCAGGTAAGAATATAGTCGTTGCGTTTTCATTTGGCAAGGGAATTAAAGTAATAAAGGCTCATGTAAACTGCCATTTCAATCTATAACACAGGAATGGCTGGTTTGATTACAAAAATAGAGTAAAAACCTATCTTTGCAAGTTATCTTCTATTAGATTCCATTTTAATCAATAAGGTTTAATCCGTCTTTAAAAAAAGTCATTGATTGTCCCTGAATCATTCATGGTCATTTAGTTCTATCACGAAAAATGACCATGAATGATTCAGGGACAATCAATGGCCTATCAAAACATGGCAAAAGCGATTCCGTCCCGTAGTGAGAATTATTCCGAGTGGTATAACGAGTTAATTAAGCGAGCTGATCTAGCCGAAAATTCAGCCGTTCGGGGCTGTATGGTCATTAAACCCTACGGGTTTTCGATCTGGGAAAAAATGCAGCGAGCTCTGGATGATATGTTCAAGGAAACGGGCCATTCGAATGCATACTTTCCCCTGTTCATTCCCAAATCATTCTTAAGTAAAGAAGCCTCTCACGTAGAGGGCTTTGCCAAAGAGTGTGCTGTTGTTACGCATTACCGGCTTAAAAATGCAGAAGATGGTTCTGGTGTAATCGTTGACCCTGAGGCAAAACTGGAAGAGGAATTGATCGTTCGGCCAACGTCGGAAACGGTAATCTGGAGTACGTACAAAAACTGGATTCAGTCCTACCGGGACCTGCCTTTACTTATTAATCAGTGGGCCAATGTCGTTCGCTGGGAGATGCGGACACGGATTTTTTTGCGCACGACCGAATTCCTCTGGCAGGAGGGGCATACAGCCCATGCTACGTCTGACGAAGCAAAAGCTGAAACCCAGCAGATGCTTGATGTGTACGCGCAGTTTGCCGAAGAGTGGATGGCCTTACCGGTTGTTAAAGGCGCTAAAACAGCCAACGAACGGTTTGCCGGGGCCGAAGATACGCTTTGTATTGAAGCCATGATGCAGGATGGGAAAGCCCTTCAGGCCGGAACCTCACATTTTCTGGGCCAGAACTTTGCCAAAGCGTTCGATGTGCAATTTCTGAATAATCAGAATCAACTGGATTATGTATGGGGCACATCCTGGGGTGTTTCAACCCGATTGATGGGTGCCTTAATTATGGCCCACTCCGACGATGATGGGCTTGTTCTACCTCCCAAACTGGCGCCTATTCAGGTGGTGATCGTGCCAATTTATCGCACGGAAGAGCAATTGGAGCAGTTGTCTGCCAAAATTAAACCGTTGGTTCAGGAGTTGAAAAAGGCAGGAATTTCGGTAAAGTTCGATGATTCAGATGCGAATAAACCAGGCTGGAAATTCGCTGAGTACGAGTTACGGGGTGTTCCCGTTCGGCTGGCTATGGGCGGACGTGATCTGGAAAACGGCACGGTTGAAATTGCCCGTCGTGATCTGAAAAGTAAGGAAACGGTCCCCTTCGATGGATTGACTGAGCGTATTAAAGCGTTGCTGGATGATATTCAGGCTACGATTTATGCAAAGGCCAAAGCGTTCCGTCAGGATAATACGTTTAAGGTCGATACGTTTGAGCAGTTTCAGGAGCAAATCGAGAAAGGAGGATTTTTGATGGCCCACTGGGATGGCACTTCCGAAACCGAAGAAGCCATCAAAGAAGCAACTAAAGCCACTATTCGCTGCATTCCCTTCGATCAGGAAGCCGAAGAAGGAACGTGCGTCTATTCAGGTAAACCCTCGAAAGGGCGTGTGGTGTTTGCGCGGGCTTATTGATAGTAGCAGGTAAACAGTGGTCAGGTATAGTCTGATAAAGTCAAGGGTTGGTAGTTCATAAACTCAACCTTGCTCATTCCAGACTATACCTGACTATTTTTAATTAATACAAATGAACCTGTAAATTCTACAATCCATTCATCGGCTGAAATGGGCTATCTGCCGATATTTTCTGGGCTTCGGTCTATTGCGTTTTTGGGAGTGAATGAACTACTGTTGTTTTGAGTAATCAAACTACAATTTTGGAGGTAGAGGTAATACCTGTGTTGGCGTTCCCCTCGTCTGTGTTGTTTGTTTAAACCCCAAACGTATACCTATGAATACCAGACGTTCGTTTCTTCGCGACGCCGGAGCGTTGACCCTTGGTGGTCTTGTTTTACCCCAACTTGTTCAGGCCGACGCCTTATTTCCCGCCCTGGCTCCCCGCCCAATCGGGCTACAGTTATTTACGCTGTTTCGGCCCATGAGCGATGATCCAAAAGGAACCCTTGAAAAAGTGGCTGCCGTAGGCTACAAAGAAGTTGAATCGGCATTTAGTTTGAAGGGAGGCTATTACGGCTATACGGCAAAAGAATTTAAAAAAGTAGTTGAAGATCTGGGCATGACCTGGAGGGCTCACCATGCAGGGGGCGCGCCCTTTAAGCCACGACCAACACCGCCCGCCAGCACGACTGGAACCGCCGGTGGAGGGCAGGCACCTGCCGGAGCCAACCCACGTCCAGCTATGGATTTTTCAAAGATGCCACCCATGCTCAATCTGCGGGACAACTATCAGCAATTGGTTGATGAAGCGGGTGAAGGCGGATTGACGTATTTGGTTTGTGCCAGTACGCCTGTGGCTACACTCGATGAGATTCAGAAGTCGATTGAGGTGTTCCAGAAAACGGGTGAAGCCTGTAAAAAAGCCGGTATTGGATTTGCCTATCATAACCACGCCACCGAATTCGATGCCGTTGAAGGGGGCAAGACACCTTACGATTTAATCCTCTCGCAAACAGACAAAGATCTGGTTAAGATGGAGTTAGATCTGGCCTGGGCCGTGAAAGCGGGTAAAGATCCCGTGAAATTGTTTAAAGAGCATCCGGGCCGTTTCCCCCTCTGGCATACTAAAGACATCAAATCCGACCTGAAAACGATTACGGAAGTAGGAAACGGAGTTGTTGATTTCAAAAGTGCGTTTGCTGCTGCTAAGCTAGCTGGCCTAAAATACTTCTTTGTGGAGCAGGACATGGCGGCTCAACCTATTGAGAGCATCACGACTAGTTACACGTATCTGAAAAAATTACCGGCCTAACTCAGTCGATATGATACGACCAAAACGTATTCCTAAAAAAAGGGCTTTCCTGCGGCATCTGCCCTTGTCAATAGCATTGCATACGGTACTGGTGCTTGGATTGGCATCCTTCGTGGTGCAGGATGACTCCCCGTCGCAAAAGCCTGATGATAGCCGATTTACGCCCGTAATCGTGGCTGATGATCTCGATGAACCCATGACATTCGACGTACTGAAAGACGGTACTGCCTACATCATTGAGCGGAAAGGAGGCTTCAAAAAATATGATCCAGTTACTAAAACGGTTGAGCTGATCGCTACGATTCCGGTCAATACGAAATACACATCGGCAGAAGGTAGAGTGTCTGAAGCTGAGGAAGGCTTAATGGGGTTGAGCCTCGATCCGAACTTCGAGAAAAACCATTGGGTGTATTTGTACTATGCACACCCAACCGAGAAAAAACATATTCTGACCCGTTGGGATCTAATTAACGACAAGCTGGTCGAGAAATCGGAGAAAGTGTTAATCGAAGTACCAACCCAGCGCGAAGTTTGCTGCCATACAGGTGGGGGTATGACCTGGGACCGGGCGGGTAATCTGTACCTGACCGTAGGGAACAATACCGGCAACCAGCAGGCCGCACAAACCGACGAGCGCCCCGGTCGTAGTAGCTGGGACGATCAGGGACATGCTGGAAACACAGATGATCTACGCGGTAAAATTCTTCGTATTCACCCCGAAGCGAATGGTACGTATACCGTTCCCGAGGGGAACCTGTTTCCAAAGGGAACCACTAAGACTCGCCCAGAGATTTACTCGATGGGACATCGGAATGCCTGGCGAATTTCAATCGACAGCAAGACTGGCTACGTCTACTGGGGCGAAGTTGGTCCGGATGCCACCTCCGATTCGGAGATTGGCCCCCGCGGTTATGACGAGTTGAACCAGGCCCGCAAGCCGGGTAATTTTGGCTGGCCCTGGTTTGTAGGCAACATGCAGGCATTTCCGGTGTATGATTATGGGGAGAAGAAGCCGCTGGAGAAAAAAGATCCGAAAAAGCCGATTAATAATTCACCCAACAATACGGGTCTGAAAGAATTACCACCGGTTGCTCCTTCGTTTATTTATTACCCATATGGCGTGTCGGAGGAGTTTCCTTTGGTGGGAACCGGATCGCGTTCTGCTACGGGTGGGCCGGTTTATCACCAGTCCGATTTCAAAGGAGCTAAACGACCCTGGCCTGCGTATTACGAGAACAAATGGATCATTACTGACTTCTCGCGGGGCTGGATTATGGCCGTTACAATGGATGCAGAGGGTAACTATAAATCCATGGAGCGCGTATTGCCAAACTACCATCCCGTTGAGCCAATTGATATGAAGTTTGGCCCCGACGGTGATCTCTATACATTGGAGTACGGCAGCAACTGGTTCCGTAAAAGCGACAACGCCAAGCTGGTTCGGATTGAATATAACGGCGGTAACCGAAAACCAATTGTCGAAGCTTCGACTAGTAAAAAAGGGGGAACCATACCACTTAAGCTAACACTGTTAGCCAACGGAACTAAGGATTTTGATGGTGATAAACTTACCTATCAGTGGAAAGTAACGGCTCCCGGAGTTGCACCAAAGGTGTTTAGTATTGCCGATCCGGCCGTTAGTTTTGATAAGGCAGGCGTGTATACCGCTACGTTGACGGTGACGGATGCGAAGGGAGCATCCAATAGTAAATCGGTGAAGATCATTGCCGGGAATGAGCCGCCCGAAGTAGCGGTGAATCTGACCAGCAATAAAACGTTTTTCTTTCCTAACCAACCAATTCGGTACGCAGTGAATGTGGATGATAAGGAGGACGGAACTCTGAGCAGCGGTAAAATTACACCCGAAAAAGTGGCAGTAAGTATTGACTACACCTCAGAAGGTTTCGATTATGCCGAAGTCATGCAAAGCCAGCGGAGCGTTGATGCATCCACGCAATATGCTGTGGCTCAAACCCTTATTAGCCAGAGCGATTGCAAAGTTTGCCATCAGGTCAATACTAAATCGGTTGGGCCGATGTTTACCGCAATTGCAACCAAATACAAAGGCAATGCTAGTGCAACGAATCAGTTAGTCAAGAAAATTCGCAATGGGGGCGTGGGTGTATGGGGCGATGTGGCCATGCCTGGGCACCCGGCTATGTCAGAGTCCGATGCTGAGGTCATTGTGAAATACATTCTGAATGTGAATGAGAAGACCTTTAGCTCGTTGCCCATGCAAGGGAGTTATAGCGTGAGATTGCCTGAAGGAGACAATGGGCAGGGCTCCGTACTGGTGCGGGCTGCCTATACAGACCGGGGTGCCAAAACTGTTCCAACACAAACCTCCGAACGAATGATTGTATTGCATAGTCCGCAAATGAATGCGTCGGATGCCGCAGTTGTACACGGAGCTGAATTGAAAGCACGGGGTATGGGGAAAGGCATGAACGTAATTCCCTACGCGAATAGTTATATTGGTTTTCATCGGTTAGATCTGACGGGCATTAAGCAGTTAGACTTTGGTGCCTCCGCTCAACGACGCGAAGGCAGCGCTGGTGGTACGATTGAAGCCCATTTAAATTCGCCTACTGGCCCACTCATTGGCGAAGCAACTGTTGAATTAGCGCCCGAGGTTGATATGGCAAAACTTATGGCGCAGATGGAATCCGCTACGCCACCCGCCAGTACGACCGCAACACCAGGCGCAGCTCCGGCAGCACCAACGCCTAATCGGTTCAGGAGACCAGCGCCCTCTGTGAAGATGGCTCTTAAAGATACTGAAGGGATTCATGACGTTTATTTAGTTTTTAAAAACGATAAAGCGAAGTCGATTCAACCGCTTATGACCCTGGCGGGGATCAAGTTTATGGAAGCCATGAGTCAATAGTCTGTAAGTTTGCGATTTGAAGTCTGAGGTTTGAAGTTGCTTGAAATGCCTATTGTGTACGCTTCAGGTAACTTCAAATCGTTAACTATTAACACAAATTGGTGTAAACTTTTAAGGTCAGGATCGAGTTGGTAAAAATTAACGCAAAAGCAAACTCTTGTCGGAAGTTCCGGTATTTTTGTATCAGCGTTTACAACAAACCACTTGTTTTATGGCACAAGCAAAATCTGGTGACACCGTTCAGGTGCATTATACAGGAACTCTAACCGATGGAACTATATTTGATTCATCAGAAGGTCGTACACCCCTGGAATTTACAGTAGGGAGCGGCCAGGTGATTAAAGGATTCGATGAAGGTGTGGCGGGAATGAATCAGGGTGAAAAGAAAACCATCAACATTCCTGTAGAGGATGCGTATGGCCCTGCCAATGAAGAAATGATTTTCACCCTAAATCGGACAGATATACCGGATGATATTCCACTTGAAGTAGGAATGACCCTCAATATGCACGAAGATGGTAACCCCCGTCCCATCCCGGTTATTGTTCGCGATCTTACGGATACGAATGTTACGTTGGATGCAAACCATCCGCTGGCGGGCCAGCAACTTACATTCGAAGTTGAACTTGTGGGTGTAAAGTCGCCTTCTGGATTGATTTTGTAAGTCGTGGAGTAAGTTACTCGTGGAGTAGGTGGAGTGTATGCAGTGAGTTGACGGAGTCCGTTCACCTACTGCACACACTCCACCTACTCCACTTTATTTTCCAGCGTTAGTAAATCACTCAATTCGCGCAGGGCGGTTTGGATACCTCGTAGATTAGCGCGGGCAACGTACGCAGCAAGGGCAACCGTGATAGCACCTATATTCAGCGCAACAGTCAGATTATTGATATGTTTTAGACCAGCCTGAGCGTCCGTTGTTGCATGTAGCACACTAGTAGCCATATCGGCTACATTTGCAAAGGCGGGACGGCTAACCTGCAACTGAAGGTCCTGAGCCCGATTAAGCAAACTATTCTGGTAAGCATTAAGGTCTAAATGCTGCTCATGTGAGAGTTCTGACCAATGTAAAACCTGATACTCGTTCAGGGCCTGAGCCATGCTGCAGTAGCCTTTTGTAATGCTAATACGTTGATCAGGAGTAAAATCTTCCATACGTGGATTGAATTCGGCATGAGTCCAAGTTAACTGGATGGTTGTAGGACTTTACTTGTAAAATAAGTCACTACTTTGTGACTAAGGCTGAACTTTTGACCGAACGGTCAAAATACTAAAACGCGGAACCTGCTACTACCGATTCATCCAGTTCAGATGTATATTAGATGATTAGTTGGTTATGTTAGGCTAATAGGCTTAACTGTTGATTATAATCGTCCTCTACAGAACCTTATTCATCCTTAATCGGGAATCTGAAATTTTTTTTCTGTTGGCCAGTGGGATAGTGTTATCTGAAGAAAATCTTCTTCAGATTTCCTTCAGAATTCTTATTTAATCTTGATAGTTTTTACCATCAGCTACCTGTTATTCACTCTAGTTTATGCCCGAATCAACTACGTAATCAATTAGTTCAGCTTATTAATGGACCCCGACCAGCGACTTCATCAGAAGAATGTTTTCCCGATCTTAGTGGTCGAGAGTAATAAAGATCACCAACTGTTGATCGGCTATTGCCTACGTGCAAAGATTCCTCAGGCCGAACCCATTTTTGCTGACAACCCGGAGGACGCTCTTTCCTTTTTAGGGTATTCGGCTGCCGAACCCCGAGCTTTTCCGTGGTTAGTACTTCAAGCCCTTTTACTTCCCCAACTCTCAAACGGACTTGCCTTGTTAACGGAAATACGTTCCCGTTATCCGCTTCTTCCCGTCGTAGTTTTGAGTAGTCAGCAAGAGGCAGGTCTTGTTGAAAAAGTCTACTTAGCGGGCGCTCATTCTTTACTGGTCAAGCCTGCAAGTCTAACCGAATGGGAACTTCATTTTCATACATTAAACGAGTATTGGTTCAACATAGTTACGCTACCCATTTATAGAGCAAGAGAGACGTGCACTTAGTTAATTACTCATTACCATAAAAAAGCCCGCTGCCTTTGTACAAAGGCAGCGGGCGGAATCAGGGGTGCGGTCAGGCTTGTCCGAAAAGACTGACCACTAAAATGAGAAGTGTAATGAACAGGCCTAGCGGCTAGTTACTGAACTAAACAAACAGCTTAGTGCTGAATGTCGATACGGGTAGCAAATTGCTTCTGATTTGGGCCAACCACAAACGTGTAAGCGCCAGAAGGTAAGCCAGATAAATCGAAACGACGGGTCGAACCTTTGAATGTATCTACTTGCACCAGTACGTTCTGGGTATCATAGATCGCTACTGTCGATTCTTCGACGTTTTTAGAGGGCAGCACAACTTCGATTTTATTCTTTTCGTAAGCTGTAAGCGTGGGCTCAGCCACTTGTTGCAGGTTACGTTCGTCGATAGCTACCGAGTTGGCTTTGATTGTAATCCCTTGCGACATCCACCAGGCGTTACTACCAGCCGTCAGAAAATACTGGCCATCGGGCAGGTTGTTCAGGTTGAACGAAGTTGCCTTCTGGTTATTTTTGGAGATAACTCCCCGGTAGAGTACGTTGCCTTCAGCATCAATGAGTGCTAAGTCAACGGGCGTCCCCGGCTTTGTATAAACACGTACTTTCTTTTGCTCGGACTTCTCAACTTTCACACCACCCATTCCTGAACCATTGTCGGCATTGGCAACTCCTGTGCCAGCCAGACTCCATACTGACAAAAGTACAGCGATTGATAAACGGATTTTTTTCATTGGTTTGAAATTTTGTTTTAACCGTCACAAAGGTGTGGGGTAAACACGATTTAATGCAATAGGGTAGGCTCTCTAAAGCTCGTTATGGCTGAATATTCATCTTAAAATACAATTTGCTATTAGTATAGTAGGTCGTTTATTGGAAAAGTACAACAAGTCCCTATAAATGGCGTATGAATTGTATTTTTCTAATAATTGTAAAATATAGGACTTGTTGCATTTGTAAGACTATTTTTTAGTCCAATTATTCAATTTGTCTAAAATCAGTTAAGTAGTAGAACAACCAATGCGCCATAAAACCAAGTAGAAAAGAAGGTAAATACCTCTTTTTGTACACAACGAATAGAAGGTTCTGAACAAAATCTCTTTGGAAGAGATAGTTTTTTTATTGTAAAATACCATTACCCGGAAAATAGTGTTCCTCTGAAAACTATAGGGTTTTTATGAGAATAGTACTATTTGTGAGGTTGGCCCTGATTGTTAAACGTAGCTTCTTTATCTTTTACTACCAATGCGGGCTTTACACTGGCAACGGAAAATTTACCTGGATGGATTTGCGGGGAAAATCCCTGCGATCCCAGCTAACTCAATTCAACTGGAACAAGCTGCTGTTCGAAAAATGACACCTGAGGCAACCGCCTATATCTTGGGTGGAGCCGGGAACGAACAAACAGTGGTTGCCAACAGACAGGGTTTTGAGCATTGGCAGATTGTGCCACGTATGCTCCGAAACGTCGAGAACCCTGATCTACGTATTGAACTATTGGGCCAACAGCTACCCTCACCACTTTTACTGGCTCCCATAGGGGTACTGGAAATGGCGCACCCGCTAGCCGATCTGGCAGTGGCGCGCGCAACGGTAACCACCGGGGTGCCTTACATTTTTTCAAATCAGGCATCGGTATCAATGGAAGCATGTTCGGCAGTAATGGGTGAACAAATGCGCTTGTTTCAGCTCTACTGGAGTCGCTCCCGTGATTTAGTGACGAGTTTTGTCAATCGGGCCGAAGCCTGTGGCTGCCGGGCAATCGTGCTGACACTGGATACGACTATGCTTGGCTGGCGGACGCAGGATCTTGCGCTAGGCCATTTACCATTTCTGCATGGGAAGGGGCTAGCTCAGTATACCTCTGATCCAGTTTTTCAACAATTACTGGACGACTTTCTACAACAGCCACCAACGGCTCGCCCGTCGGTAACAGCAACTACACTCCGGCATCTGATAGGCGCTGTTCGCCGGTATCCAACAGGCTCTTTTCTGAAAAACCTGCGTTCTGGACGCGCAATGGGTGCCATTTCGCTGTTTTCAGGTATTTATAGTAATCCCGCCCTAACCTGGGTCGACCTGGCGTTTCTTCGTGAACAAACCAGCTTGCCCATTTTGCTCAAAGGTATTTTACACCCCGATGATGCACGTAAAGCGGTCGACTACGGTATGAATGGCGTCATCGTTTCTACTCATGGTGGGCGACAGGTCGATGGATCAATCAGTGCTATCGAAGCCCTTCCAGGCGTAGTTGCCGCTGTTAATGGGCAACTGCCAATACTCCTGGACAGTGGAATACGAGGTGGTGCCGATGTGATTAAGGCGCTGGCACTAGGCGCGAAAGCCGTTTGCCTGGGTCGTCCTTACGTGTATGGTCTTGCCTTGGGTGGACAAGAAGGGGTAGAGACCGTAATTCGTAATCTGCTGGCCGACCTGGAATTGACGCTGGGACTTAGCGGCTACAAGAGCCTGGCTGAACTTAATCCGGACTGTCTCCGCCCCGTTTAAAACTCAGCGGCACTGTGCCTGGCCTATTAAATTCATTTAATCTGATACTGTCAGGAAGGTCCAATATGGCAATAATCCATAAATCGTTTGTAGTTTGCCGCTGGCAAGTCTGACAGAAACCAATTAATGGTTACTCGATCAAGTAGACCTTTAAAACAATTGTATCTGCCCTGACTTACCATAAACAAACACTTCTTTAAAAGGTATGGATCAGGTATTAAAGGGACAAATTGCAATTATCACCGGCGCCAGCAGTGGAATCGGAGCGGGGGTCGCCAAGTCGCTGGCGGCTGCCGGAGCTACTGTTGTGGTAAATTATCCTGTTGAGGCCACAAAGCCGGCAGCTGATGCTGTATTGAAAGAAATTACCGATGCAGGCGGTGCAGGCATGGTGGCCCAGTGTGATGTTAGCAAGGAAGACCAGGTAATCAACTTATTTGCCGACGTGGTAGCTCAATACGGCACAGTCGATATATTAATCAATAATGCGGGGCTTCAGCGCGATGCGAAGTTTGATGAAATGACCCTCGATCAGTGGAATACCGTGATTGGTGTTAACCTGACAGGCCAGTTCCTGTGCGCTCGCGAGGCCATACGGGAGTTTTTGCGCCGTGGACCACGCCCGGCTGTATCAGCAGCCACCGGAAAAATCATCTGTATGAGCTCCGTGCATGAATTAATTCCCTGGGCCGGACATGTTAATTACGCGACCTCAAAAGGTGGGGTAAAAATGTTGATGCAGTCGCTGGCGCAGGAATATGGTGATCGGAAGATTCGGGTCAACAGCATTTGCCCCGGTGCCATTCAAACACCCATCAACCGGGCGGCCTGGGAAACCCCTCAGGCACTAAACGGCCTGATGACCTTAATTCCTTATAACCGAATTGGCCAGCCCCAGGATATTGGGAATCTCGCCGTGTTTCTCTCTTCCGACCAATCAGACTACATTACTGGTGCCAGCATCTTCATCGATGGCGGCATGACCGTATTTGAAGGATTTGCAACGGGGGGGTGAATTAAAATGAATAATGAATAATGAAGAATTGATTGCAGTCGGTAGTTCTATATTATCCATTATTCATTATCCATTAAACTCTATGATAATCGAACAACACCGCTTAGAAGATCCTGCCTGGCGGCAGTGGGGACCTTATGTCTCCGATCGTCAGTGGGGTACCGTACGTGAAGATTATAGTTCCAATGGCGATGCCTGGAATTACACAACACACGATATAGCCCGTAGCTACACCTATCGCTGGGGCGAAGAAGGGATTGCGGGTATTTCGGACGACAGGCAGCAATTGTGCCTTGCGCTGGCCCTCTGGAATGGAAAGGACCCGATTCTGAAGGAACGCTATTTTGGCCTGACGAACAGCGAGGGAAATCATGGCGAAGATGTTAAGGAGCTCTATTATTACCTGGACAACACGCCAACGCATTCGTATCAGCGGATGCTCTATAAATACCCACAGGCTGCCTATCCCTATCAATGGCTCATCAACGAAAACGGCCGTAGAACCCGTCTGGACCCCGAATTTGAACTGCTCGATACCGGCCTTTTCGATGAAGACCGGTATTTCGACGTATTTGTGGAGTACGCCAAAGCCGGACCGAAAGATATATTGATGACCGTGACCGTGTATAATCGCGGTCCAGAAGCGGCTACAATCCACCTCCTGCCCACACTCTGGTTCCGAAATACATGGGCGTTTGGCGACGACTCCGACGGAGTTCCCAATTACCGACCTTCACTGGTCCTGCAACCTAATGGAACCGTGTCTGTTGAGGACTCAGATTTAGGTCGGTATGTGCTCCACGCCGAAGGAAAACCAGACTGGTTGTTTTGTGAGAACGAAACGAATATGGTTCGGCTGTACAACATCCATTCCGGATCGCCCTATCCAAAAGATGGCATCAATGACCATGTCGTGCAGGGTGCTTCAACGGTCAATCCTGCTCAGGTAGGCACTAAAGCAGCTGCGCACTACCAATTGGCCATTGAACCGGGCGACTCTACAACGATCCGGCTTCGACTTGAAGCCCCCAGCATCAGTGAGATTGATTCTGTTGCTCCTTTTGTGGATTTTGATCAGATCATAAGCCAGCGGAAGGCGGAAGCTGACAAGTTTTATGCGCACGTCCAGCCCGCCGAGGCTACCCTGGATGAGAAACGGGTACAGCGGCAGGCATTTGCCGGGATGCTCTGGAGCAAGCAATATTATTATTACGATGTATCGCGGTGGTTAGCTGGCGATAAAAACCATCCGCCACCCCCGCCCGAACGGGCACAGGGACGAAACCACACCTGGCTACAGCTTATCAATGCTGGGGTTATTTCAATGCCCGATACATGGGAGTATCCCTGGTATGCCGCCTGGGACTGGGCATTTCATTGCGTTACGCTATCGCTGGTTGATCCCGGCTTTGCCAAGCAGCAATTAATGATGCTGACTAACGAGTGGTTTATGCATCCTAATGGTCAATTGCCTGCCTACGAATGGAATTTTTCCGATGTGAACCCTCCCGTACAGGCCTGGGCCGCCTGGCGGATCTATCACATCGAACTGGAGCGCAAGCCACCCGGTGAAGAAGATCTGACGTTTTTGCGGGGTATTTTCCACAAACTCATGCTCAACTTTACCTGGTGGGTAAACCGTAAAGATGAGGTAGGGAATAATATTTTTGAAGGCGGGTTTCTGGGATTAGATAATATCGGTGTTTTTGACCGGAACACCCAGTTTCCGGACGGAAGCCATCTGGAGCAGGCCGATGGTACCAGCTGGATGGCGATGTATGCACTGAATATGATGCGGATCGCACTCGAATTGGCCCGACACGACTCGGTTTACGACGAAATGGCTACCAAGTTCTTCGATCATTTTCTGTACATCGCCGGTGCCATTACCAATATGGGCCAAACCAACGTGGGCTTGTGGGACGATGAAGATGCCTTTTTTTATGACCAGCTTCGATTAAATGATGGCAGTGTTCAGCGGATGCGGGTACGAACGTTGGTAGGGCTTATTCCGATGTTTGCGGTTGAGGTGCTGGATGATGAATTGATGCGGGCAAACCCTGCTTTCCTGAAACGGATGATCTGGTTCCAGAGCCACCGGCCAGATCTGTATCATCAGGTATCCCGTTATACCGAAACGGGCCAGGAGGAAAAGCGACTGCTTAGTCTGTTGCGGGGTTTCAGACTTAAATCACTCTTGTGTAAGATGCTGGATGAGAATGAATTCCTGAGTCCACACGGCATTCGGGCCGTATCAAAAGTCTATCGGGATCATCCCTACGAATTTACCTTAGAGAATACCACATTTCGGCTTACCTATACACCCGCCGAAAGTGATAGCGATATGTTTGGGGGCAATAGTAACTGGCGTGGGCCTGTCTGGATGCCTACCAACTATTTATTAGTGGAAAGCCTAACGCGGTTTTACGACTATTTTGGGGATGCCTTTACGGTTGAATACCCGATTGGATCAGGTCAGCAGGTAACCCTTAAAACGGTAGCGCAGGAACTAACTAACCGACTGATCAGTCTTTTTACTGTTGATGCTAACGGCCAGCGACCTTCATTTGGACAACACCCCAAATACCAGGACCCTGAGTTTAGAGATTACATCCTGTTTTATGAATATTTTGATGGCGATAATGGTCGGGGCGTAGGTGCCAGTCACCAAACGGGCTGGACGGGCTTAGTTGCGGAGTTAATTAGCCGGAAGTATAAAACGGAATGATGGCGTCGGTTAGAAGAAACCAACGTAACGTGATCGGTAAGCCGCCTGGTTTAAAGGGTACAAAAGGAGCGCGGTTTTTATGTATATCGCGCTCCTTTTGTACCCTTTAAACCAGGCGGTACGTACGTCAATTACCGACGTGCTGGACGAAGCACCAGGAACCGTTGTTGAAGCAGGTAGTAACTACCGAATAACAAACCGCTGAAAAACAGGTCGCCAAAGACGCCATTCAGGAAAAACGACGTTCCATTATAGAAAGCCAGACCTGCCGCATAGCAAGTCATCAGTCCCGCTGCTGTTTGCGGATAGAACGAGCTACCATACCAAACGGCAAAATTGGTGATCAGAAAAAACAATACCGAAGACGTAATCGAAGCAATGGCGATGCGTCCGGCTGCAGGCTGTTGCAGATTCGGGCGACGGACCGCCCACAGACCGAGCAACCAGGTTAGAGCGAAGCTGATGTACACGGCCCCCATGCTCCCATGAAAACCGATGAGAGAATCACTCAGTAACATAGCCGCCAGCGGAGCCGCCAGCCCTAACCATTTCCGTTCAAAGGTAGCCGCGCCGAATAATGCCAGAGCCGCTATGGGCGTAAAATTAGGCCAGTGTGGGACTAAACGGAACAAAGCAGTAGCTAGAACAAGGGTGGTAAGCGTGAGTAAACGAATTTGAAGCGGCTTCATGGTAAAATCAGCGATTGATGTATTGACTTATGTACGACTGCCTTCAGTAGAATAACGGTTCAACTGATACTGGATGCGAGCGAAGGCGATATACGTTTGACAAAGGTAACTCCATAAACAGATACAGCCAAGCCCAATGCACATCCCGTTAATAAAGATGATCGTTGCGTAAACTACTACCCTGGTATTGAGTTCATACGGTCAGTACTATCTATCTGGAAACACATTATGACTGCCTTACTGCTTGTCGATATTGATTGGGGAAAAATGGTTACGCCTAGTATGTCACTCTGGGAAATCTTAATTCGGGGTACACTCACTTATTGGTTCTGTTTTGCCTATATCCGATTTTTCAGACGTGGGGCTGGCCAGCTTGGTATTAGCGATTTATTGCTCATCACCCTTATTTCAGATGCATCACAAAACTCGATGGCGGGGGAGTATACCTCAATTACGGAGGGGTTTGTTCTGGTGGGCGTACTGGTCTTCTGGGATTATGCCATTAACTGGCTTGGCTATCGATCGGTTTTCTTCAGCAAAATAGGGGAGCCAGATCCTGTTTTGCTGATTAAAAACGGCGTTATGCAACGTCAGAATATGAAAAAAGAATTAATTACAGCCTCAGAATTAACGGGCATGCTTCGGGAGCAGGGCGTGGATGACCTGGTACAGGTGAGAGCCTGCTATATAGAAGGTAGTGGTAATATTAGTATCATTAAAACATAAACTCAGCTCTTTTATCATTCATCATGAAATAAGGCCGTTTATCCTTTTAAATCTCCGTTTATTATTAATTAGATAGTTGTCTAAATGATTAATTAGATATTTGTCTAACTATTTAATGATAGACAAATGAACAACCTCTTTAAAGCCCTAAATGACCCGACCCGTCGGCAGATACTGGACCTGTTGCGCGGGGGCGACCTAAACGCCGGTGAGATTGCCGAGCGGTTCGATATGACCAAGCCCAGTATTTCGCACCACCTTGATCTACTCCGGCAGGCCGGTCTGGTAGAAGCCACTAAACAGGGGCAGTTTATCAATTATACCCTCAACACCACCGTTCTCGACGATCTGCTGGCCTGGTTGATCAGCTTTCAGAAAACGGATGCGCCAATTTCTGAGAAAACACCGAATCAAAACCTGTAAACACCTACTCAAATGAAAACGAATTCTACATCTGCCGAGCTACTAATGGTAGTCCTTATGCTATCTCCGCTAGTGTATCTGGGAATTGTCTGGAATCAGCTTCCTGCTGAAATTGCCACACACTTTGACTTACAGGGGAATCCAAACGACTGGCAACGGAAAGAAACAGCTGCTTTATTAATTGGAGGCTTATCTGTATTTCTTTATCTGGTTCTCCGATTCCTGCCAGCTCTTGATCTTAGAGGACAGCTACAAATGTCGTCAAACTATCAGAAACTACGTTTTGCTGTTACGCTTCTGTTTGCGGCCATGATGATCTGGTTATTCTATATGGCTGGTCATCCGGCAGATACTAAATTTTCTACTAGCGTAATACTTGCACTGGTTGGATTAATGTTAGCAGGAATGGGAAATTACCTTACCTCGATAAAGCCCAATTGGTTTGTAGGTATCCGCACTCCCTGGACAATAGGAAATGAAACTGTCTGGCGTAAAACGCACCGTCTGGGTGGACGACTAATGGTAGCAGGTGGATTATTAAGTGCGGTGCTGGCTCTGGTTGTTCCAATGTCGTATAAAGTAGGTTGTGTACTAGGCGTCACAATGCTTACCGTACTCATACCCGTTGTGTATTCCTACATTTATTCCCAGCAGGAAAAAAGACATCAACTTAATTGATTGCTCCTGCGGTGTGTCATTAACGTTTCGTTAGATGCTTTAGCTACGAAAAAGAATCAATAGTATCAAATCATACTAATTTGTTAATTATCAAACAGCTATGAATCATTTCCTCCCTATCGTCTTTCTATTCCTGTCTGCTAATTTGACCACATTTGGCCAGACCGAGGAGCCTATTCATTACAAAGTCATTGAGCCAGCTGGGGCCGATCTTACACTCGATGGTACGCTTACGGTGCCCGATAAGGTGAAAAAAGCGGTGCCAGTGGTGCTACTCATTGCCGGTTCAGGCCCGACCGATCGCGATTGTAACAGTACGTACGGATTTAAGACAAATGCCTTTAAAATGCTGGCCGATAGTCTGGTTCGACAGGGAATAGCCGTTGCCCGCTACGACAAGCGCTATTCGGGCACTAATCTGAAGTCAGCCGTTGCTGCAATCAGCACAGATAAACACCGATTTGACTATTATGTAAGCGATGCTGTTGGGTTTATTCAGCAATTACAGGCTGATAAGCGATTTTCTAAAGTGATCGTAGCAGGCCATTCAGAGGGCTCATTGGTGGGTATGCTGGCGGCAAAGCAGACGAAAGTGGCTAAGTATATTTCAATTGCAGGGGCTGGCCGGAATATTGCCGATGTCATGAAGGTGCAGTTTCAAACGGCTCTGCCAGACACACTTCGTTCGTTAGCATCCGTAATTCTCGACTCGCTTAAGGAAGGGTATCGCGTTCAACGGGTGAATCCGTTCCTGCAAACCATGTTCAACGCAAAAATGCAACCGGGCCTGATTTCCTGGATGAAATATGACCCCAGCGTTGAAATCAAAAAATTCAATGGGCCAGTTCTGCTGATTAATGGGAAGAATGATATTCAGGTAGCTACCAGCGAAGCTGAACTATTGAAAGCAGCCCGGCCAGATGCGACACTGGCGCTGATTAATCGGATGAATCACATTTTCAAAAATGCGCCCCTGGATCGGGCTGAAAATATTAAAACCTACAATAATCCTGAATTGCCACTTACGCCTGGGCTGGTTGAGACAATTGCCCAATTTGTGAACAATTAGTAGACAGGTTATTAGTTACTGGTTCTTAATCTGATGGTTTAATCGACTACTAACGCAATGACCAATACCTAATTAGCAGAGTAGTGTTGCAGATACGCAATCAGCCGCTCGAAATGCAACTGCTCGTACGGGTTTTGGGTCAGACGAATCAGCAAATGGCGGTAACTATCTACTAACCCTTCGAAGTGGGGATTGTGATTTAGCCGGGCGGCAATCAGGCCTTTGTAACAGCGATGGGTTTGGTTATAAACGAATTGACAAGGCTGATTAGGGCTTTCGTTCAGCAGTAGATCGAGGGTGGATAGGATAGAGGCCGAATCGAGAAAATCGAATCCCTGTTTGTTGAAAAACAATTCGATTTTCTCACAAACGTCCGAAAGAGCTTCTCCGGAATGAATCTTATACCGGGAAGACTTAAAGCCGCTAAATCGGGCAACCGACAGGAGAAACGTATTGGCGTCGAGCCGGAAATCAGGTTGATTGTTCAGAAATTGCTGGGCAATTTGTTCAATCTGGTCGTTCCTGGCCCCAAAATTAACATCCAGCATAGTATCATCCACACAAAAAACAGAGGATAGAATAATATTCTGAAACCCGCTGGTATTGATGCGCCGAAACTGTTTTTTTTCTGGCAGCAAGGTAAATCCGTGCTCGGCGAAAAACGGAGCAAGGTGCTGATAGAGATTGGTTTCAAATGGAGTAATGGTCATCTTGTTTGTCACAACAATTAGTAAAGAGGATCATATTACGACATAACTAACAGGCAAGAATTAAGTTAGTAGAATTTCCAGAAATAATTTAATTTTATACACCAAATTTAGCGATTCAATCAACTAATTTCAGCATAACGAGAAATAGGCTAATAAAATGAAACAGCTGGTAAATTGGTTGTACAACTCTCTGATCAGGGTCATCCAGGTCGTATTCCCTGACAGCAATCTGGCGCAGCGAAAGGGAAATCAGGATATTGATCGTAGCAAAGAGAACCGGAGCTTTTCGGTGGGACGCCTGTATTATAGCATTCCGGGTAAGTGTTACAGCGGGTTTATTATAAACGGACGCATAGTAAAGCCAAACGCCTGACTAAATCTTTAGTCAGGCGTTTGGCTTGTTTGGAAGTGGTTGTCTGCACAACATTAGGCCATAGGCGCAGCGGCAGAAACAAGCCGTCTCAGCATACGCGAGCCAGCGGTTTTCTTGGTCTGCATTTTATTCAAATACCGACAGCACAAACAGTCTACTTTTCCGCCCCTACCAAGCCGCTGGTCGATAGCAGGAATGCGTAGCCCCTGAGGGCAGTTGTCATTGGTATGATAAACTAATTGCTGAAGGGTATAAAAGGGGGAGATTTGAGCCATTTTGAGTCTTGATTAAACGTGAGTTACCATATAACTCGAATCAAGCCAAATCGGTTAGCTTTTGAGGTAATGAATTAATCAAATATTAATGAATTTGTCTGATAATGACTGTATGGACGGATAGTGGTATCTCATCAGTAGTTCATAACAGGCTTGTTCTTAACGCCGATTTTTGTTAAAGACAATTGCGGGTAGAGTAACCGTATCAAACCAATAATTTCGCAAATTTCTTATATAGTCGACCCATTCATCCAGGCGCGTAGGTTTGATGGTAAAGGCAGAAACGCCTAATGCATATGAGTTTTCAATGTCACCATATAAGTTGCTTACAGTGAGGATAACAACGGGCAGAAAACGCGTGTTTTCATTCGCTCGTAAAAATGATAAAAAGTGTAGGCCGTTATCCGCGGAACTTAAGTTAAGGTCTAGTAAAACCAATCGTGGTCCGTACCCTTCCAGGGTTTCAATATAGGCGATGGCTTCAGCAGCGCTGGTTACCTGAAAAAACGAGGCTTCGGGAAAAACCTGCTGTGCGGCATGATTTAACAACTCAATCAGATGCGGATCGTCGTCCACAAGAAGGATTGAATAGTGGTATGGCATTGGTACGGGGAGCTTGGTAAGCAATATAGCTACTCTTTTACGCATGCACAACTGGGGGCGTCAACAGAATCTAGTTGGCCAGAGCACTACTAGTCCAACCCATTTTGTATCCATTAATCCAGTTGCTGCATTCGATTTAAACCGTCCTCTATGGCACGCACCGTTTTGATGGTATCCTTGAGTAGCGGCCTGATTGTGTCGGGGTTTGGGTTGATCGACTCCGTTATCAGGTGAAGAATCGTTTCATGGAGTTGAAGAACCTGCGGTCTGACCTCATCCCTGGCAATAGCCGCTATCTGCTCTAACTCAGTATTTCGTTGTTCTAACAATCTTTTAAGAGTTGTCAGGGCTTTATTGGTTCTTCTGAGCTCCAGTAAGTTGACAACCTGTTTGGCCAGAATTTTTAACGAGCTTAACTGGTTTTCCGTTAACTGCTTAGGCGTATGATCAATCACACACAAAGAGCCCAGCGCATAACCATCCTCATTTATCAGAGGAACGCCCGCATAAAAAATCACATGGGGATCGCCCGTTACTAAAGGATTGCCCATAAAACGCACATCTTTCCGAGAATCAGGAACAATTAACAGTTCCGTTGGATTGAGAATTCCATGCGCACAAAACGCAAATTCTCGCGGTGTTTCGCGTACCGTAAGGCCAAGATTAGATTTAAACCACTGCCGATCGTCATCAATCAGGCTGATTAATGAAATGGGCGTTTGGCAAATTTCGGAAGCAAGCGTAGTTAGTTCGTCATAATCCGGTTCGGGCAATGAATCAAGAATCTCGTAACTTCGAAGGGCATCTATTCGGTTAGTTTCCTCTGGGGGAGGGGGAGGAATTTGCATGGTTTATTCAGCCAGATTATGGTAAAAACTACGTAGGATTTACAAGACTCTACTCATTCAGGCCCGTAAAAACTGCCTATTTGCATCGGCTATACGGTGTGTAACGTTGAATAGACCAATTTGCCTGACAGCGTCAAAAGCAGCGTAACCGATTACTTTTTTAACTGAGCGCTATGGGGCACTCAACAAGTTAATCAATGTGAATTCGGGTTGTAAAGGCTACACTAGCTATGTACAAACCCGAATTCACATCGTCTATTCTTCTGGATATCAGGTTAGGCAACCTTGATATGCGCTGGTACAAAGGAATTCCATTCTGGTTTAAGCAGATGTGTACTCGTACAGCATTTCTTGGGTAGCTCAAGACCTAGCTGCTTGGTAACTCCGTATATCCGCCGTCGGCTAATTTGAAGGCGAGCGCCATTTCGCATAATTAAGTGGGCATCGATGGAGGAAAGCACAATACAGCTATGAACATGCTGTGGATTAATTAAATGGGCCTTGTGATTCCGAATAAACTGGGGCCAGCGATCACTATACCATTTTAAGGTTCTGCTCGATAAGATCGCCTTTCCATTCAGGAGATAGATCGTACAGTAATTCACATCCCCGACTAAATACATAATCTGTTGAGGATCAAACTTGTGTTGTACCTGGGCTGCGTTTAATTGTTTCATTGTAGGTATGATTGATAGGGGTGGAAAACTAAAAGTATTCTAATTTAGGCTTAAGTATAATAATAATTTTTTAATTGTTTTTAATTTTCTTTAATTGGTAACATAATATCTTATGGTACTCCAATAATTTTTTAGATCGTTGCTGGGTAGTAACTGAAGAAGCCATTAGGATGAGAGATGGAGAGGGTACGTTTAGACAAGTTCCAGTTTTTCGTTAACTATATCTATACGAACACTAGGTTTTTTAGTTGCTAAGGGTACAGTTTACAACCTTTTTTAACCAGATTGAGTCCTTATGCAGAGTTGATCATTTTTAACTGAAAACTAACGTTTACCAGATGAAAAATGTACGCATACCAAGCTTGATTGTAATCTGCTACGGGGTTATTCTATTCGTAAGTCTGGGTGCTTCAAATTGTGTCAATGAGCCCAGCTATTCAACCACGCCACAAATTGAATTTAAAGGGATTAGTCGGTACTCGCTTGGGACAGGGGCAGGTGTAGGGCAACAGAAGCGAGACTCTCTGGTGATCACGATAGGCTTCAAGGATGGGGACGGAGACTTGGGCGACAACCTTCCAATTAGTGCTGCTGATACGGCTCGTTACCTGCAAGCAGGGGGCTGGGGAAGTTACAGGATTAAGACATTTAGACTCGAAGATAATCAGTTTAAGGAGATCCCTAGTAGAGAGGATAATGCCTTATTTTTTCCTCAGCTGGGCCGCGAAGGAAAGAAGGAACCCATTGAGGGGACTATTGACTTTAGGCAAACCTATCAATACACCAACAGCTACAGAAACTACCTGATAAAGTACCGAATTCAACTTCGGGATCGGGCCTTAACCAGCAGTAATGAAATCGAAACGGACACCATCACGGTTCCCTTCCCCGACCGTTAGTGACTGGACATCAATGGACAGGGTCTACCTCAAAGATGAACCAGTTATGAAATACAGCCTGAGTCTGCTTCTAGTACTAAGTGTTAGTATCAGTTGCGACAGAAATAAAGTTGATCCTTCGGTGTCGTCCTGTACATATGCTGGTAGAACACTGACACGCACCACTCAATTTATCAACCATGTTCCGGCCACGATAATTGCCGTTACGTCACCAAACACACCTGTCATTAGCTTCCAGATTAGTCGAGCGGGGACGTCAGCACCGCTTAGTAGTTGTAATTTGCCAGTGGCCTTTGCAAAAGACAGGTTGAACGTTACAGTAAGTGGATACCTTCTCACATTTCCTGGTATGGAGTATATGAACCTGAGCCCACTTCCGTTCGATGTAACAGATGTTAAAGTGCGTCTGTAGAAATTTTCCAGGTTGTGTATAAGCTTACTTAGTTGCCAACGAAAATGTTAAAACCAAGCTTTAACGTGGCATTTCGATACGTATAACTAGGAAAATCAGTTGATGTAACGGAATCATAGGTCACTGTTGAGCTATACCAATGATAGCCTATTTCAGTTTGTGCCTTTATCGATGCAAGTATATGAAAACTAGAAGTGATCAATCTGTGATGTGAGTTAAATAAAGTTAATTGGATTATAATTTAAACAACTTCTTGGCCTTGCTGTAATTGCGCTATTTTTCGGGTGTTAATCAGTTATACCATGAATGCACGAGTGTACTTATTTTTAGTACTGGCTTGCTTGTTTGGTAAGCCAGTGAGTGCCCAATGGAGACTCCTCTACCATAGCCAGGATATCAATAAGCAACAGGATACATCCCATACCACGAATCAAATTACTTCCATTGAATCGAGGGGTGTGTTGAGTAAGTATTTAGTAGTTCAGTATGCGCAGATAAAGCGGAAATTGATTGCTAAAAAATCAGTCTGGGGCCTTGTGGATGGGCAGGGGGCCATCTGGCGATCCTACCAGAAAGAGCTCTTTTTAGTGCTCAGATACAATGGGGGCTGGGTTGAGTATGTCGTAAACCGTCCGGTTCGAACGAGACTTACAGCGACTTATGCCGCCAGTATGTATAGTCGTACATTAGATAGTAAAATTACCTCAAGCTGGACAAAAGCCATGGAAGAGATTCCGCCTGGGCATATCTCCCGTTGATAATAGACTATTGATTGTAACGAGAACGATGTGATTGGAATCTAACGGCACGCCATAGCCTTACATACCGAAAAAAACACCAGACCAAAGGGCCTGGTGTTTTGATACACAACCAATTGCAAACGAAAGGAAGTTTCTTAAACGAACGTGCCGCCAAATCCATCCACGTTTGAACCCGTTTTCAGGGTGAGTTTTTTTACGTTACCCAGTCCCGTAAGTTTGGGTGTTTGGTAGGCCTTTTTAGCCGGACCAGTCGATATAGTTTTAGATTTTAATTTCATCTGTCAGGAAAATTAACGGTGAATTTGATGCCTGATTCAGCATCCAAACGAATTTATTGGACAACGATCCGATGCTGGCGGGTCTGGCCCCGTTCTTCGACTTTCAGAATGTACACGCCACTGGAGAGCTTATCCGATGCCTTCAGTAACAGATTTCCTCCCTGAGTGCCCGTTTTTAAAACGGGCTGCAAACGACCATCCAGCCCATAGAAGCTAACCAGGGCGGTTTCGGGCTCATCCAATCGAAGCGTAAAGCGGCCATCACTCACAATTGGATTGGGAAATGCCCCATAGGCCTCCTCGCGAAGGATCACCGAAATGGCGGGGTAGAGTGTGACTTTACCGCTCAAATCGGTTTGCCGTAACCGGTAATAGCTCGTTCCCTGGTAGGGAGCCTGATCCAGGAAATGGTAGGTCTTCAGGGAGTTGCTATTGGCGGATTCAACGCTGATTTCGCCAATTGTCTCGAACAGTGTCAGATCCTTACTGCGCTCCAGTTGAAACCCTCTGTTGTTGGTTTCAAGCGATGTTATCCAGCTTAGATCAACCGTATGATTCGCCTGAGCAGTTGCCGTGAAAGAGACCAGAGCAACAGGCAGGGCAAAGGCCGGTGAATTAGACACGCGGTTCGTATTTAGATTAATGGCTCCGGCAATGGAAAGTCCTCTACCTTCCAGGGCAGCCCCGGCCAGTAAGCTAATGGCTCCATTTGCCAGGATCGTCCCTCTAAACAACGAATTAAGGCCAAGATTGACTGCTCCATCGACTTGAAAATACACATTGGCAAAGGAGGCTCCATTGGTGAGCAGGATTCCTGAGCCCGTTGCGGTGCTTAACGCTCCAGTTAACTTAATGATAAACACTGCGTTGGCATTGCCCTGCGCATCCAGGGTCAGATTTCCCGACAGGGTTGACGCGCCGGCAGGGCCACTCTGGCAATACACGCCGGGCGTAAGGGTCAGCCCGCCCAGGCTAGGGCTAACGGCCGACGCGCAGGCTACATTGGTCAGGGCCGTATAAGCGCTGGAAACATCAGTAGCTACCTGGGCTGACGTAGCATTGGCTACGTTGGTCTGACCCGTAACTGTTCCTGGTGGAAACCCAGTTAAAGCCCCGACGTTGGTCCCGATATCTCCCCGCACGATTGACGCGCCTGTATTGGTAAATGCTCCGGCTACGGTAAATAACGCGTAACTGGCAGATGTTCCCAGATTGGGCGCTTGAGCAAAACTAATTCGCTGAAAAGCTAATACTGCAATACATATTAGACTAAGAAGTACTGTTTTGGACATAATGGTATAGATTATGAAATATAAGTTAATAACAGAAAGATAGTAATTTAGTTTATATATATTTTAAAATGGTTAAAAAAAATTAAACAAAAATAAAAATTCAGTAACCAAAAGTATTGTAAAATCCCAAGTATAGGATTGCTAGACTATTGTCGCCGTTGGTTGGGCTTAAAGTGCCTTCACTCCATTAGATAGGCTTTTTACAGGAGATTAAGTCAACTAGTTTTTTGCGATACTTTTTACAGGCTACCCTATTTTACTCAGGCTATAAGTAATTACCGGTGAAGAATTCAGTAAAATTGACAGGTTACATCAAAAATGATGGTACTTTACCAACTTAAACAAGCCAGATCACTCATTGCAGGGAATAGAGTTGAATCAGCAGAGTTTACTTTCCCCTGGAAATGCAGTTTTCTGTTTTAGTCAGTCTATACAACCAGAACTACAAAGTAATGTCATTGAAATCTGAAGAGGACCTGAGGGGAATGCAGCAGATTAGCCAACTAGTTGGCGCAACCCTGAAACACATGCAACAATATGCCCGACCAGGGATGTCGACGTTTGAGTTGGATCAATATGGGCGGCAACTGCTGGAAGAGCAGGGTGCCCGATCGGCCCCTAAGCTCACCTATGGCTTTCCCGGTTGGACCTGTATCAGTTTAAACGATGAGGTTTGTCACGGCATTCCCGCTGCGAACCGGCTTCTTCAGGAAGGGGACTTAGTCAATATTGATGTATCTGCCGAACTAAATGGCTATTGGTCAGACAATGGTGGATCGTTCGTGTTGGGGCAGGATATTCATCAGCATGGTGCGTTAGTAGAAGCCTCAAAGCGAATCCTGGCCAAAGCCATTAGCCGCATCCGAGCAGGGGTACAACTTGCTGAGATTGGGCGCCTAATTGAAACGGAAGCCAGGCGAAGTGGGTATCGGGTCATCAGGAATCTGGCTGGGCACGGCATAGGTCGGAGCCTGCATGAAGAACCACTTGAGATTCTATGCTATTATGATCGGTCTAATAAAACCCGGTTTCGAAAGCATTCGGTTGTAGCAATCGAAACGTTTTTATCCACCAAAGCCACCTATGCGCATGAAAAGGGGGATGGTTGGACCTTAATTGCGAAGGACAGTTTTGCCGTGCAGCATGAACAGACGATCATCGTTACCGATCAGCAACCGATCATTCTGACCGCTGCGAATCAATTATGGGAGTAACGTCTCGATTAGCTCATCACCACCTACCATAAATCCCCTGTACAGGAGCTTTATCTTAGCTAGTAGCTGTTAAGAAAGCTTAAGGATTTTATTAGCTTACAACCACACAAGCTTTAAACGCGTCTCTACTGCAAACAAACTGTGTAGACAATGAGACGGTGTTTAGTACTATTTTTTCTAATGATGCCTCTGGTGGGGAAGGCCCAAACCTTGAGCAACGACAAGCAGCAGGATTTACTCGGAAAGGGGCACATTAGCCTAGGGCTAAGTGTGGGGCAGGGCTACCGGGGCACTTATCCAACAACAAATTTTGTCTCACCTCGTATCCAGTATTTTATCGCCAATGGCTGGTCAATTGCGGCTGAAGGACGCTTCCTCACCAGTACGATCTATCATCAATCTGACAATAAGCCCGATTATCGATTACTGGCGGGGGGGCTTTCGACCCGCTATTACTTTGTGCGGGGAAAACGGGTGGCTGTTTTCGCTCATATAGGAACCGAATATGGCCAAAGTGCCTTTCATCTTACCCCTGATGCCCCCTTTTCTCCCGGCACGATCTCTAGCACCTGGCAAACCGATGCGGGATTAGGCATACAGTATCGAGTAGGCAAGCGGTGGGCTATCGAAGTGATGGGTGGTCGGAGTTGGTTGAGTAATTCATTGGTTTCTTCATCTGGATTTTTACCACCTGCTGATTTCAATCGCTGGCAATGTAGCGTCGGGATAAATTATCGGTTACACTAAGCGTACTATCAGGGTTGAACACTGCTATCTGCCACAGGGAACGGAGCGTATTAACCCATCACCCAAAGTTGGTTGGATCGCAACTATAACTACAGGTTTAGTTGCGATCCCATAGTGTACTAAGCCTTTTTTTATAGGCCAGGAACTGTTGCTGGTTTACGTGTTTATCCGTCGAAATCTCGAGTAGTTTCGCTTGCTTGCCCGGCCGGAAAAAGTCGGGGAGGAGAGACTGGAGGGTAACCGGAGTTGCACAGAGTTGATACTGAATCTTGGCATCCTCGGCAGTATTCCGGGCGGTATAGCCATGGGGTGTTTCGAAATAGGTTTCCAGTTCAGGTTGGCGACTGGGTCCGTCGATCATCCGGAAGATGTGTCCCCCATCATTATTAAGTAAAATAATGCGAAGGTTAGGTGGTACCGGTGCTGACCAGAGAGCATTGCGGTCGTAAAAAAAAGCAACATCTCCAATGATAACCGTTACGATCTGATCGGTAGCAAGCGCAGCACCAACCGCTGTACTTAAACAGCCATCGATCCCGCTAACCCCCCGATTAGCCGACACGCTGACGGCCTGTTGTTCGGATAGTCCGCAGAGGTTAGCATAGCGTACTGGCATACTGTTAGCCAGGTGGAGGATTGACTGCACAGGAATTTGTTCTAAAACGAGTTGAACCGCCGACCAGTCGGTAAGTGCACTCTCTGCCTTTGCCAGTGTTTGATTGATCAGACGGGCTGCCTTTCGGTCTGCTTGCAGCCATTGATTTAAGAACTCGTGGGAGTCATCGTCATCATCTCCCTGTAAAAATTGCTGATAGTCGATATCCGCGAATAGTTTTTCCAGGAATATCAGTGGGTCGGAGGGAATGAGCGTTGTTAAGCTCTGGAACGAATCCTGGATGCGATCCACTGCGGGCTGAATGTGCCAGTGACGATGAGGGTGTGTCAGTCCACCCAGTGACTGACGAAAGAATGTTTTCAGGTTCCGGGTCAGGAACGAATTTCCTAAGGTGATCAGCAAATCGGGCCGGAGTGCATCAGCCTGTTCTTCTGGGATACCCGATAGGAACGTATCGGTATGGGTAATAAATCGTTCATTGCTGGGAAGATTACTGACAATTTCGCCAATAATGGGAATTCCCAGTTCATCACTGATTTTAGAGAGGATGTCCAGGAGTGATCTATTTCGGGGGATCTGCCCAACCGCAATGAGTTTGCGCTCACTGTTTTCCCAGTCGGCTATCAAGGTATGCCAGGTTTCGGCCGAGAGGGTCGGATTGGCAGGTAGGGTATGAATAACCCGTACCCTGTCTGTCTGGAACGATTCCTGGGGAGTGGGGTAAAATGGCTCACGCAGTGGAACGTTAATATGTACTGGTCCTACCGGGTACAGGCGGCTTAAGGAAACGGCTTCGTTCACCGATCGTTCGATGAACCAGCGCGTATCGGGGTGGGTATAATCGGCGGGGAGGTCATAACTACGTTTTACCTGGTTGCCAAATACATTCACCTGATCCATTGTTTGTCCATCCTGTTGGTGTAGCCATTCATGGGGACGGTCGGCTGTCAGGAGTAGGAGCGGAACCTGTTGAAAATAGGCTTCAGCAACCGCCGGAGCCAGGTTATAAACTGCACTACCCGACGTACAGATCAATACAACTGGATTTTGTGTTTGTTGCGCAATCCCTAGGGCTACAAACCCTGCCGATCGTTCGTCGGCCAGTACACGCACCCGTAGGTGAGGGTGGCGGCCTACTGCCAGCGTTAGGGGAGCTGAGCGGGAACCCGGCGACACGACCACATCGGTAATTCCTTTTTGATAGAGTAATTCAGCAATGTTGACAATCGGCTGTAGAACGGGCATGTTTTAGTGGGTGAACGTGTGAACTAGCGAACGAGTGGTTAGAGGCTGCATACGATAAGTATACGGCCAATCGGTTGCTCTCAATACAAACATAAGCCGAAACCAGACGAGCTGTCGGACTTTCTATCATAGATTTTCTGTTACTTTGCTTATACGTACCCAGTAATCGTTCTGCATCTATAAACGATGGCCCTGTTTTACACGTTATTGAACTAACCTACTAAACAAAATCCAATACCTGACAACTTTTGATAATCTCCTGACTATACTGACATGAATCGCATAACCTACGAGAACGAAGACGAAATCCGGGTTAAGTCATTAGCCGGAACCGTTATTATTAACGTCCTCCTGATTGCCTTGTTATTACTGGTGAAGCTATCCCAGACGGTTCCGAATCCACCCCCGATTCAATTTGTGGAAGTGAACTTTGGTACTGAGGCTCGGGGTAGTGGTCATATTCAAACGCGGAATAAGGCGTCGGATTCGCCGAATCCAGAGGAGGTTAAACCGGCCGAAAAGCGCCCCAATCCCAAAATCAATACAACCCCTCGGATCGAAAAGACCCGGGCTACACCTTCTCCAAAAGTGGAGGATGCGAAACCAGCAAAAACTGCTACTGAAAAGCCATTGATTGTTAGCAAAGCTGAAAGCCCGGTTACTACCCCCGAGCGACCGGAGCCGAAGCGGGTAGAATCGCCTAAGGCCACGGCCCCTGCCGAACGCCCTGTTCCTGTGGCACCGCCCAAGAAAGTAGAAACGGTTAATAATGATGCCCTCTTTAAAAAGTCATCGGGAGGGGGTGGTTCCAATGGTACGGTCGGGAAAGCAGCCGGTACGGGTGGAAATAATAATGGCGACGATGCCAGTGGTGTTGGGGATAAAGGAAACCCGAATGGTAAAATCAACGCGAAAGAATTTTACGGGACACCGGGAGGGGCTCCAACGGGTGTTGCTTTCGATGTTTCAGGTTGGTCGCTGGCCAGTCGGCCGAGTATAAGTGATGATTCGGATGAAACGGGTAAAATAGTCTTTCAAATTAAAGTGGATGAAAGTGGCGATATTATTAACGTACGTCAGTTACAAAGTACGGTGAGTCCATCGGTAAGTGAAGTGTATCGGAAGGCTGTTCAGCGACTCCGATTAAAACCAAAAGGAGGGGCAACTCCTCCTACGGCTACAGGTACGATTACATTTATTATAAAGTCGAAGGATTAATGGAGTACCCGGAAGCGATCGACTATCTCTACAGTCGGCTCCCCGTTTTTCACCGGATTGGCGCTAAAGCGATTAAACCTGGATTAGGCAATACCCTCGCCTTGTGCGAAGGCCTTGGCAATCCACAGCATCAGTTTCCTAGTATTCATGTCGGCGGTACGAATGGAAAAGGAAGCAGCTCGCATATGCTGGCCGCTATCTACCAGTCGGCGGGTTACCGAGTGGGGTTGTATACCTCACCCCATCTGAAGTCCTTTACAGAGCGAATCCGGCTGAATGGTCAGCCCATAGCAGAGAAGGAAGTCGCCCAGTTTGTTGAGCAGCACCAATCCCTGATCGAATCCATTGAACCATCCTTTTTTGAAGTAACGGTGGCTATGGCGTTCGATTTCTTTGCCCGGCACAAGGTTGATCTGGCTATTATCGAAGTTGGCTTGGGGGGCCGACTTGATTCAACGAATGTTATTACCCCGGAGGCTTCCCTGATTACGAACATCGGGTACGATCATACGGACATCCTGGGGGAAACCCTTCCTGAAATTGCCGGCGAAAAAGCGGGTATTATTAAAGCGGGAGTACCAGTCGTGATAGGTGAAACCCATCCTGAAACTGTGCTGGTCTTTAGCAAAACGGCAGCCCAACTCCAGGCTTCCCTTTTATTCGCCGATCAACACTACACGATTCAGGATGCTGGTGTAGTCGATGAAAAGCGGAACGTAGCAGTCTATCAGGAAGGGAGGAAACCTCATTTCCTGTCACTGGATTTACTCGGTTCCTACCAACTGCATAATCTGGCAGGTGTGTTGGCAACAGTTGAGGTACTACAATCCGTGTGGCCAGTAGAATCCGAAGCTCTGGAGAAAGGACTATCTGAGGTTACGATGTTAACCGGTTTAAAAGGACGCTTTCAAACCCTACAGCACCAGCCGAGAGTGATTGCCGATACAGCCCATAATCAGCCGGGCTTACTCGCTTTACTGGAGACAATTCAAACTATACCGTTTGCAGCCCTACGGATTGTACTGGGGTTAGTTGCTGATAAAGACCGCTCGAAAGTGCTCACTTCACTGCCTCAGACTGCGGTTTATTATTTCTGCCAGGCCCAGACTCCCCGTTCATTCCCGGCTGTTGACCTACAGGAAGAAGCCGCTCTGTTGGGGCGGGTAGGCGAGGTGTTTACTGATGTGAACGATGCCCTGGCTGCTGCCCTTACCGATGCTTCATTCGCTGATTTAATCCTGATAACGGGTAGTAATTATACGATTGCCGAATTAACAAATTTATAAACGTGACAAGACGAAAAACCCACCGCTTTCTGCAAAATGCAGAAAGTCAGAATGTTATTGAAGTTGGTAAACCGCTTTACAAAACAATACGAGGCCACTGGCGGAGCGATTATTTTGGGAATGAAAATCCGATTGTACTAGAATTAGCCTGTGGTAAAGGGGAGTATACGGTAGGTCTGGCGCAGGCTTTTCCGGACAAAAATTTTATTGGTGTTGATATTAAAGGGGATCGAATTGCGCGAGGTTCCCAGGCCGCTCAAACGCTTGGGTTAGCTAATGTGGCGTTTCTGCGTACGGATATCAACTTTCTTCACGAGTTTTTTTCGGGGCAGGAGGTAAATGAAATCTGGATTACTTTCCCCGATCCACAGCCGCGCCCCCGACAGGAAAAGCACCGACTGACCCATCCCCGCTTTTTATCTATTTACAAAGATCTGTTTGTACCCGGCGGCACCCTTCATTTAAAGACTGATAATCCAGAATTATTTGCGTACAGTTTGGAGCAGGTGCAGGAGATGGGATGTGTCGATTTACAATCAACAACTGACTTATATAATTCACCCTTGAATGGAATTCACATCGGTATAAAGACAAAATACGAGCAGCTATTCTTTGACAAGGGATTTACAATTAACTATTTACAATGCAAAATGGGTGTGATTTAATATAATCACACCCATTTACAATACTAATTAATTTACAATTTACCCGTAAGTTACTGTTGTATATTATTTAACTTTTAGGGTAATGTTTACAAACTTAAAATAACTTGGCAATTAAGTCTGCCACACGGCTCGAATACCCGTATTCGTTATCGTACCAGCCAACAACCTTTGCCAGGGTTCCGTTTACGGCGGTTAATTTCGAATCAAAAATGCACGAATGGGGGTTCCCTACGATGTCGATCGAAACGATTTCGTCCGTATTATATTCTAAATAGCCTTTTAAGCCTTCTTCAGACGCCTTTTTCATCGCATCGTTAATCTCCTGGATAGAGGCTTCCCGTTTCAGAACAACTGTTAGATCCGTTAATGAACCATCTGGCGTTGGTACGCGCAAGGCATTGCCATCCAATTTCCCTTTTAGCTGGGGAAGAACCAGGCCAACTGCTTTAGCGGCTCCGGTTGATGTTGGAACAATTGATAAGGCAGCTGCACGAGCCCGGCGTAGGTCGGAGTGAGGAGCGTCCTGAAGGTTCTGATCGGCTGTATAGGCGTGGATGGTTGTCATGTAGCCTTTCTCGATGCCAAATACATCGTCAAGTACTTTGGCCATTGGTGCCAGGCAGTTGGTTGTGCAGGAAGCGTTCGAGATGATCGTTTCGTTACCGGTTAGTGTATCGTCATTGACACCTAAAACAACCGTTGGAATATTTCCCTTAGCAGGAGCAGAGATAATTACTTTTTTAGCACCAGCCTGTAAGTGCAGGCCTGCGCCAGCTTCATCTACGAAACGTCCTGTTGATTCTAAGACAACATCGACATTTAGATCTTTCCACGGAAGATTTTTTGGATCACGTTCAGCGTAAGCATTGATCTTCGTACCGTTAACGGTCAGACTTTCGCTATCAGAAGTAACGGTTCCTGGAAATTTTCCATGAACAGAATCGTATTTTAGCAAGTGGGCAAGTGTCGCATTGTCCGTAAGGTCATTAATTGCGACTATTTCGATGTTTTCTTTTTCCAGAAGCCGTCTGAACGATAACCGTCCGATACGACCGAAGCCATTAATAGCAACGCGTATTTTTTCCATGTACAGTGAAAATTGGTTTGTTTTCGGGGTCAAATATACTGATTAATTAAGCGGATTGGTATAGGAGGGAGTTAGCTATAATTTTTAGTATTTAAAAACGGATATTTTAGTAAATTAGAATATTTTAGCATTTTATTAGCATATTGCTACTATTTTACTAATTATAAATAGCATTTTTAGCAATATTTACTAATTTTATTAGTATTTGCTAACTTATTTGTTAATATTACATTATAAAATACTAACAAATATCCGTATTACTAATTTATATTTTTTCTTAGAAAATAGGAGAGGGGGAATAGTAAGAGAATTAATCTTACTATTCCCCCTAAACTTTAGTCACTAACAGCCACCTATCTTAATCCTATATCAGTTCTAATAATTAGCATATTAGTTCAACGTACTGGGCTCCTTTTTCAGTTGCCTATTCTATTACTTCCTATTTTACTTTCTTTCTTTCATGTTTATCTACTGAATATAAAAGCTATTCTCTTAGCATTATGAGGTCTATGCGATTTAGCAATTAGTCACTATAACCTTTATATTTCAGGGCTTTACAATTTAAGATCAGCTGTTCTCCTATACTCATCCATAAATACACTTGAATCCTCCCACTAACTATACAAACACAAAACGCTATCAATCCTCGTCCTCACTCATTCTTAGCTTTCGTTACCTTGGGAATACATTACCTCAGCCTGGGACATCGATTATTTCAGCCAAGCCAGCCATAAGGCTATATACTCTTGTATGTTTTTAGTAGCGGTCGTGTGGATAAGTCTACCCAGTCTTACTGAGCCAGCTGTTTAGAAACTCTACTCAAACAAGGACATTTTAACATGGAGTAGATCGGTGCTTATTGATTTGTATCAAATAAGCACCGATCTACTCCAACTCTATTTTTCCTCTCCAAAAGCAGCTTAAGCCTAAAATTTTTATTTCAGCGGTTTATTCCTTCAAGCCATTAAGTCTATTAAATCTCCTATTGATAGCTTGTGTAAAGTCAATTCCTCAATCCAAACAGGAGGAAATGAACGGGCATCATTTTTGCTCTTTAACAAACAACAAAGTCATTACTGTACCATAATACACTAAGGCTATAATCTACTTGAGGCTTGGATACAGACTACCACGGCAAATAATTTAAGTGGTTATATTACAAGTATACATGTCTTATTAGTACCTTTGAAAAATCAGAAAAAGTAATTACTATAATATTGATGTACAACAATATAAAATTTGGCACTAAATTAAAGTAGACTGATATTCAGATAGTTATAATATTATATATAAATCTTTACTTTACTTTCATGACTAACAAAATCGAGGAAATTTGGGCCAACCGTGAGTTATTGGCAAAACATGAATCTATCCAGATTATAAAAGAAGTAATAAATCAATTAGATAAGGGCGAGCTCCGGGTAGCTACCCCGCCAGTTACTGAAGATGGGGAATGGACCGTTAATGAGTGGGTAAAAAAAGCCATCCTGCTTTATTTCGTCAGCCAGCAAATGAAAACAGAAGAAGTTGGCATCTTTACATTTAATGACAAGATCCCCCTCAAAACCAATTTCGCGGAAGCCAAGGTACGGGCCGTACCACCTGCTGTTGCACGCTATGGATCCTACCAGGCACCCGGTGTCATACTAATGCCATCCTATGTCAACATTGGTGCTTATGTCGATGAGCGTACGATGGTCGATACCTGGGCTACCGTTGGAAGCTGTGCTCAGATTGGTAAAGACGTTCACTTGAGTGGGGGTGTTGGAATTGGTGGTGTTTTAGAGCCCCCCCAGGCAGCACCCGTTATCATTGAAGATGGCGCTTTTATTGGATCACGCTGTATTGTTGTTGAAGGGGCGCACATTGGCAAACGAGCTGTGCTAGGAGCGGGGGTCACCATTACTGGCTCGTCAAAGATTATTGATGTTACGGGTGCTAAACCCGTCGAGTATAAGGGCTATGTTCCTGCTAACTCGGTGGTGATTCCTGGAAGTTATGCTAAACAATTTCCGGCGGGAGAATTTCACGTACCCTGTGCAATTATTATTGGTCAGCGGAAACCATCTACAGATTTGAAGACATCACTGAATGATGCGCTTCGTGAAAACAATGTATCTGTCTAAAAGTAGGCACTGCTGTCTATTGTACGATGTAAACTGAAACTAGAAAATTAAACAATAGTGCGATTTACATTAATAATTAAAATTGTAAATTTACAGAACTACACTATACTAGTGTAGTTCTTTTTTTGTTAATTACATTGTTAAGTTAAATTATTGCAATTACTTTTACGTATATATTTGTAATATCATCCCGAATCTATTTAACATAGTAACTAATCGTCTATGAATTCCTACGGACAACCCATGACCATAAATGACAAGATTAAACAGATTCTCATTGATAAGAATCTAACGCCTTCTTATTTCGCTGATGAAATAGGCGTACAGCGGTCTAGTATTTCGCATATTCTATCAGGCAGAAACCGGCCTAGTTTCGATATCATTCAGAAAATAATCCGACGTTTTCCAGAATTGGGCTATGAATGGATTATGGAAGAAGACAGTCCATCTACAGGGCAACCCGCTTCTTCAGGCTATATAAATCGGCCTGTTGGTCGTCCAGCGGTAGAACGCACCGACCGATTTCCTTCTGGCCCGTCCGCATCAATCCCAACGTATACATCCCAACAACCGGGTATACGTAGTCAACGCAACGAAATTCCGCCAGCCAGTACGCCTGTTCAACTCCCAATTGAAACCCCAGCACTTGCCGAGCAAACTCCCAGTTTAGCCACTGAAAAGAAAGTAGAACGTATACTAATCTTTTATACAGACGGTTCTTTCCGAGAATACACACCGACGATTTAGTTCTACAATCACGTTTATACTTTTGGGCATGAACAGATCAAGTGGGACAAGTTAAGTAGTTGCCGGAACTATGAATCGACTTGTAACTTTACCTTCCCCCAAATTATTTTCTCATTTTCTATACAACCAGCTTATAGTATGGAAAGGGGTTCTGAGTTTAGAATAAAATGTCCCTAGATCAACCTAGGCGAGTAAAGTAAGGAACTACCGCTGTCAGAAAAGTGTGCAAGTCCTCATGAATATAAGCGTATTTATAGTGCAGCTTTTATTGGCTAATTCTCTTTTGATGGCTCAGGTTGACTTGCCGGGTGGTAGTCAAATGAAGATCCTCGAAATGACCAGCAGAATAGCAGATATAGATAGCTCTTTGCAGGTCGACCAGTATACATTGGTTCAGCGTAAACAATTACTTAACCAGCTCTATAAAAGTGATCAACGTTATTGAGACAGTCTAGTCAATGGATCTAAGTCGGCTTTCAAACAGCAGCTATTTACCCATAAAATGGTAGCGAATGACCAAACCAATCAACGATTGCTCAGTAAGCTTGTTTTTAAGTTGGGATGGCCTACTCGTCAACAGTATGGAGATCAAGCGACTTTTACCGCCTGGCTGATTGTCTGGCATGCTAATATCAAAGCCTGTATTATCCGCTAATCAAGAATGCTTATCAGCAGGGTCTGATTACACAAAACCCTCACAATCTACAAGAACGTATGAAGCGTTATTCTAAGTGATACTACCATTTAGTTGTACGTACATTTCACATTACTTTTCAATTGAGTAGTTTGCCTTTACTGGTCGAATTTTGATCAACTTGAATCACTCTTTTTAGTCAAACGTAGCGCGTCATTGCTTATAAAACCGCCTTTATAGGCATTAAAAGCCTATTTTACACCCATAAACTACCTAACTCTCTGTAAAGCAATACTTTAGTGTTCCACGTGGATAACTTGTTGATAAGGCTGTGGATTACACCAATCCTTTTGTTGTATAATTTATATTATGTTAAGTAAAGTTTTTATTAAATAGGGCCAGCATCCTAGATACCGGCCCTATTCTTCTTATTTACTCTCAATGCAAACGATCTTCTTCTCTTCGTACTGCTTCAGAATATTTTCGGTATTCGTCAAATTTTCGGTTACCTCAGCTTCGTCTTTAATTAACTTGGCTTTCTGGAAATAGGGTAATGACTGCTTGAACTTGCCGCAAACTTTACCGTCCAGCTCTTTACCACTTTTGTTGTACTCAGCCATATCCATCTTATCTACGCCACGCTTCATTTCTACCGCGCGGTTAAAGATCCAGACAGCCATATTGAAGTTAGCATCGAAGTTATTCGGATCAACAGCTAATGCCTTTTCCAGATACTGCTTCTCTAAATTATAGTTGTCCATTTGAGTCTGCTTGAGATCAGCTACTTTCTTCTCATTCGCAGCAGCTACGGATGCATTGGCGGCAGCTTCTTTAGCAGCCGCTTCCAGGGTAGCCATTTCCCCTTTCTGTTCAGTGAGTCTTTTCTGAACATCTGCCAATTGACGCTTTAACTCCGCATTCTTGGGTTGCTTCTTGATTGAGGCACTCAAGCGGGCAATTTCACTATTGTAGGCATCGATAATGCTTTTCGAATCGGCCAGTTGCTTGGTTACATTACCACCTTTCTTTGAATCACCTTCCAGCTTTTTAATCTCCTCATCTGCCTTATGACCAATGTTATTATACACAATAGACAGATTCACCAGATTCTGAACGTTGTTCGGGTCTTTTTCAACCATTTGCTTCATGCCCGTAATGGCTTCTTCCATCCGGTTCGTTGACAACATAATGTTGATCTTCTCATTCGCCAGATCTTTATTGGATGGAGCCAGAGCGATTCCCTTATCCAGTGTGGCCAGTGCCTTATCCACTTCGTTATCGGCCCGATAGAGCATTGCCAGCGAACCGTAGATGGCTACATCTTTACCGCCACCAACAATGTATTTTTCCAGTTGTGTCTTAGCCGTTGCATTGTCCTTTACCTGCTGCGCTGCAATGGCTGAATAAAGCGGTGCCAGCGTATCTTTAGGATTAATATCGCCGGCCATAGTTAAGGACTTGATCGCATCCGCATAGTTTTTAGCCTGGAACTTAGCTACCCCCTGCTGCATGAATGCACTGTAAAGACCTGGGCTCTTCAAGGCTTCCTCTGCTTCCTTAGCCAATTTACCAGGGCCACCTTTCTTGTCCTTATCCAGTTCGATTACTTTCTTATAAGCATCATAAGCGGTAGATGCCGCTGCAGAGTCAACCTTTACGTACCCGCTACTGGCAATATTTTGATACGTTTTAGCCCGATCCATCCAGGTACTGGCTTTGGCACTCGCTTTCGCATCGGTAATATCCTTATCGCTTTTCTCCTTATCTTTCTTAACGGCATCCATTGCAGCGGCATCTACCACAGATGCGCCTTGCTGTGCACGTGCACCTACTGCCAGGCAACACGCAACGAGAATTACAAAAACTTGTTTCATGTGTAAATCGGGGTTGTGTTATTATTTCAGAAACGAAATTACGGAATCTGTCTGTATAAGCATGACCTACTCTAAATTGTTTGAGCCGCCTGGCTGATTATCAATCAATCCAGACGGCTCAGCATTACAGCCTATTGGTTTCTTTATTCAGCAACAGCTTCTGGTTCAGTGGGGGCTACCTCCTCCCCTTCTTCCTGCTTAATTTTTGTAACTGATGAGATCTCATCGCCATCACGCAGGCTAATGAGCCGGACACCCTGGGTATTCCGACCAATCACGCTGATTTCACTCACCGGAGTCCGAATCGCAATTCCTGATTTGTTAATGATCATCAGGTCGTCTGTATCGGCAACGTCCAGTACGCCAACTAATCGACCAACTTTTTCGGTTACTTTCAACGTACCAACACCTTTGGCACCCCGGTTGGTGATTCGGTATTCATCAATATCCGAACGTTTACCGTATCCATTCCGGGAAATTACCAACAATTGGGCTTCCGACGACGACAGGCACACCATACCAACAACATGATCGGTTGGATCGTCCTCATCGAGCGAGATACCCCGAACCCCGGCAGCGGTACGCCCCATCGGACGAACGCGACTTTCGTGGAAACGAACGGCTTTCCCTACGCTCGACGCAATAACGATCTCATTATCACCATTGGTCATACAAACCCCAATCAGTTGATCATCCTCATCAATCGTGATGGCAATGATCCCGTTCTGACGGGGACGAGAATACGCTTCCAACATCGTTTTCTTAATGGTGCCCTGACGGGTACACATCACAATGTAATTATTGTTGATGTAATCCTCGTTCTTCAGATCAGTCACGTTAATGACCGCCCGGACTTTATCATCCGATTCGATGTTGATAAAATTAGCCAACGGCCGACCTTTCGAAATACGGGAGCCTTCAGGTAGTTCATAGACGGGTAACCAGTATAATCGACCTTTCTGCGTAAACGCCAGCAGGGTATTGTGCATAGTCGCCGTGAACAGATGCTCCGTGAAGTCCTCTTCTTTCGTAGCCGCAGCTTTTGCGCCTACGCCACCCCGTCCCTGCGAACGATACTCGGTGGTTGGTGTCCGCTTGATATACCCTTCATGAGAAATGGTAATCACCATATCCTCATCGGCAATCAACGACAGGTCACTGATGTTTCCATCCCCGAGCGGATTGATCTCGGTACGACGTTGATCCCCATAACGGGCGCGGATATCAACCAACTCCTCTTTAATCACCTCGCGTTTGCGTTCTTCACTGGCCAGGATTTCCCGCAGGCCCATGATTTCACGCATTAACTCATCGTATTCGGCCTGTAGCTTATCCCGCTCCAGTCCCGTTAAACGTTGTAAACGCATCTCCAGGATCGCTTTCGCCTGGACATCACTCAGCGAAAACTGCGTCATCAGACCTATCCGGGCCACCTCTGTATCCCGAGACGAACGAATGAGGCTAATCACAGCATCGATATTATCCAGCGCAATTAACAACCCTTCCAGGATATGTGCCCGCTTCTCTGCTTCACGAAGTTCGTACTGCGTCCGGCGCGTTACTACCTCGAACCGGTGCTCAACGTAGTACTTCATCATATCTTTCAGATTCAACAACATCGGACGCCCTTTTACGAGCGCAACGTTATTGATACTGAATGAGGACTGCAGAGATGTATGCTTATACAGGTTATTCAGGACAACGTTCGGAATGGCATCTTTCCGCAGGTCATAAACAACCCGCAGACCATCTCGATCCGATTCATCCCGGAAGGCGGTGATTCCCTCGATCTTTTTGTCGTTGATTAACTCAGCGGTTTTTTCCAGCATCACCGCTTTATTGACCATGTAAGGCACGTCCGTTACAATGATCTGGGTTTTGCCTTTGTTTTCTTCGATGGTGGCATGCGCCCGCATCACTACGCGTCCACGACCGGTTTTGAAAGCGGACTTAACCCCTTCCATTCCGTAAATTGTGGCACCCGTTGGAAAGTCTGGCGCTTTCACAAACTGCATCAGTTCCTCAACCGTAATGTCATTATTATCCAGATAGGCAATAATGCCGTCTACGACTTCCGTCAGGTTATGAGGTGCCATGTTTGTAGCCATACCCACCGCAATACCCGACGAGCCGTTAAGCAACAGGTTCGGCAACTTACCAGGCATAACGGTTGGTTCTTCGAGGGAGTCGTCGAAGTTAGGCTGGAAATCAACCGTTTCTTTATAGATGTCGTTCAGGACTTCCTCCGCAATTCGCTTCAGGCGCGCTTCGGTATAACGCATAGCCGCTGGTGAATCACCATCAATGGAACCAAAGTTTCCCTGGCCGTCGACCAGTGGATACCGCAGTGACCAATCCTGGGCCATACGCACCATAGTGTCGTATACAGATGAGTCGCCGTGGGGGTGATATTTACCAAGTACTTCCCCAACGATACGAGCCGATTTCTTGTGGGGTTTGTTGTAACTAACGCCCAGCTCAGCCATTCCAAACAACACCCGACGGTGCACTGGCTTCAGGCCATCACGAACGTCGGGCAACGCACGCGAGATGATAACCGACATTGAATAGTCAATGTAGGCACCACGCATTTCGTCCTCAATGTTAATAGGAATGATGTTACTGGGGGCTTCGAGGTCGGGATTTTCTTCCGCCATTTGCTAAAGGGGTTTCGCAGAAAATTACTATTCCGGCTTACACAGTCTGTGCAAACCACGCTATACACAAATATACAAAATTTTCAGGAGAAAAGAGAAATAAACCCGCAAAAACGAGCCTAAATACGCCAGAGAGGGTATAAAAATAAGCCACCTAAACGCTATTCGCCAACTGTATTGAACACCCCATCATCCATTTGAAATACAATTGTATTTCAACTAAAACTTAGTCCATTTGCCGTTCACAGAAGCCGGTTTATCAGTTTCGATGACAGGCGAGTCATCTTACTGTAAACGACAAACTGAATACCATAAACTCCTTTATTCCTTAATCCTGGGATCGAACGCAAACGGCTCAGTCTGTAGTAAGGTAAAATCGGGATGAGCCGGATTAAGCAGAAAATTCCATTCATTGGGAATAATGGCAGAAGGCACCTTCAGGACGGCGGATCGGCCATGCCGAAGCCACTCCCCTCCTATCCGCTGACAGGCATCATACTGCCGGAACTCAAACCAGTCAGATGGCAGATTTTCTAGTGAAATTATTTCCATAGGAAGCGTATCAGGTACGTCGATAACCATCACCCGAAAATCGGCTAAAAGTCCTTCTCCGCTTCGGTGAACAACGTTTTCCAGACAGGCTAAGGCACGGGTTGCTGCCGTGTAAATCACAAACTGTCCACGACTATTCCAGCGGGCCGCTCCCCCCGAGGCTACCAGTCGATCCGCATAGGTAGTTTTTGTAATTCGGTAAACCAGCATTCGGTTAGGCCAGATCGCCGTATTCGATACGAATTACTTCATCCATCACTAAATCAATGCCGCCTGAGGTATGCAGCAAGTCAAAAGGAACCTGATTCCCCAATCCATAAGCCGGTTTGTCCATCCACCGCCGAAACGCATTGGCCGAACCAAAAACCGATTCGCCGGTCTGGAACAGAGACATTATTTTAAGGACTTTCTCACTATCCTGTGGGTTTAGTTTCTTATGCTCCCGCTCGTACCGTTGAAACGTTTTTAGGGACGTATCGAAAACCTCCGCGAGTTGTTCGCGTTTATAACCGGTCAGGTCGACTATCTCAAAGAAGCGAGTAGCGGGCACTCCTTTTAGGGCCGAGAAAACAAGTGCTGTGCGATCAGAAACTAGCATGTCACAAACATAGGAATTTTGTCTGGTAAACACAGAATTTTGTCCAACAATTCAAAAAATCTTCTAGTTCGAAAAACCTAAGCGCTCATTAATAGTTTAAGTATATAGTAACCAATTAATTAATAACGTTATGAAAAAGATAAGTTTAGCTTTATTGCTGGCCGTCAGCACCCTAAGTTTCCAGGCTTGCAGTAGCAAAAAGACAGAGAATACGGACAGCGTTGAAAACGCCGAGAAATCCAATGATTCCAAAGAAGATGCGGGTACCGGCCAGACGGAAGATACCAACGAGTTTGCCGTAAAAGCCGCCAACGGGGGTATGCTGGAGGTTGAACTAGGCCGACTGGCTCAGGAAAAAGCGGCCAGTAAGGATGTGAAAGACTTTGGCGCTATGATGGTAAAAGACCATTCTAAAGCCAATGAAGAATTGAAATCGATAGCGGCTACGCAAAATATAACCCTGCCATCAACACTGGGTGAGGATGCACAGAAACACGTTAACGACATGGCAAAACTATCGGGGACTGAATTCGACAAAAAGTACGTAAGCATGATGGTCGATGACCATAAAGAAGACATCGACGAATTTAAGAAGGCTGTTGATGAAGAGAAAACCAATCCAGCGGTCAAAGATTTTGCGATGAAAACGCTGCCCACTCTGCAAAAGCATATGGATGCGATCAATGCAATAGATAAGAAGATGAAGTAATCCGGTAGTATTCAGTCCGGACTACCAACGAGTTCCAACGGCCTTTGTGCAGTATATGGTTCAACCGATACCGCGCAAAGGCCGTTAGCAATTCAGATGGTTTACCCCTGCGCTATTATACCCTGATCTGGATAAGCCAATCTATGTAGTATACATTAATTGCTATATATCTTTCCACAAACGGGCGTCTATTGGAAAAGCGGACGTTCGGGCTACGGTTATTTGTCCGAATGAAGCGTGTGCCGGGTGAAGCAGGTAGTTAAAGGAGTCCGGTACTACCGCAGAAGGAACCCCAATCGATAGCACATCAGGCTTGGCCAACCAGGTTGCTATTACCTGATGATTCACACTAAAATCCGCTTCGTCCCGCCACTTTGTCGGCAAATCTGATGCATCGAGCAGACGTGGGTGCTCAGGTATTTCCAGCGTCAGTAAAACTAATCGAGGTAAGTCACTATAGGGTAATGATCGTAAGTGGACGATCTGTTCAAGCAAGGCTAATTCGGGACTAGCTGAGGTGTAAAGTATACCCACACCAGGCGGATTCCAGCGACCACCTAATCGTCGCGCTCCCTCTGCCGAGAGTGGTGTACTCAGAAAGCGCTCTTTAATAAGCCGGTACACTCGCACCGGCGATTCAATTGAAGTCATGCCAACTATTAGGAGTAGATACCATGCTCAATCCGCCCCAGCACGGTATGGACCATATTAAAACCAACGGTAGTATCTAAGAGGGTAACGGGTGCCTGCCTACGGAGTTCAGGCAAAGGTCCGTGTAGCCAGCGGCCCAGTACGTCGGTACGCCCATCAAATACGTCTAGACCGTGCTTAATCAATACTTCCAGTAATAATAGTCGCTCTGAGGCATTGCTATCCAATCGAGCATCTGGCCGAAGCCGATGAAGCGTCCGCTCCGAGAGATTTAGAATACGTGCCATCTCTTTGTCCGTTAGGCCAATTGGGCGGGCCACTTCATCGGCTTTTAACCGGCTTAAGCCCGCTCGCGACTGTTCAACAATGGCAAAGCCATCCCCTGTCCATTCTGCATCTGTGAGTAACTCCATTAGCTTATAGTTTAATGTCACTAAGGTAACCGCCATTTGGCAGACATGCAATTGAGCGCTGTTTATTAATAAGAGTTATCATGAGTAAATGTCCCATTCCCGTGATACTACATCCATGTTAGATATAAACTTTTCGAGCACCGTTAAAAGACTGACCGAGCCAGCCTGTTTATAAGAACCATCAATTTATATTTGCCCATTACTCTGGCGAATGTACCCAGAATAGGTTACCTGCTCAACTATGTTAACAATTGCCATTCTAAGTGATATCCATGGAAATTTACCGGCTTTTACGGCTGTTCTAAACGATATTGACAGCAAAGGTGCCGATCAGATTTTTTGTTTAGGCGATTTAGTTGACTTTGCCCCCTGGCCCAATGAAGTCATTGACCTGCTCAGGCGTATGCGCATTCCCAGCCTATTGGGTAATCATGACGAGCGAATTGCATTTGACCTACCGATTGTTCCATTACAAAAACATACTGCCGCCGAAACACAGGCTCGCGTAGCGGCTATTGCCCATACGCGCCAGACAATCCGTCCAGAAAACAAACTCTTTTTAGCCAGCCTGCCACGCGAGTTTAGGTTATCGTTTTCCTTTAAGGACAAAGTCTTTACTATCCTGTTGGTCCATGCCAGTACCCGCTCTATTGATGAGTACATCTATGAATCCCATGATCAGGAGGATTTAGTAGCAATGATGAACGAGCGTAAAGCCGATGTGTTGATTATGGGGCATACACATCAGTCCTATCTCCGACCTATTCCGATTGAGGAAACTTCAACCAGTCCGGCTACCTTCAAAATGGCGATTAACTGTGGATCGGTAGGCCGAACAAAAGAAGCGACACCTACAGCTACGTACCTCCTACTGACGGTTTCAGACGATCAGGCATCCTATGATGTCAATTCGATCAGGTACGAGATCGTTCAGGTAGCCTACCCGATTGCCCAAACTATTCAGGGAATTCTGGACAGTGATATTCCTGACTTTTACGCAGAGTTTTTTAATAGAAAGTTGGTAGGTTTAGAACCGGCTTAACTTATTGATTTCAAAAATCATCAGCTATACAAATACTATTTATTGGCATAGTTGCACAAAAGAAATCGCAGTATGCCTAAAATTTACGAATACTTCACATTTAGCCATCGTTGAGAAATAGAAAACCGTGATAGTGCTCAATCAAAAACCCGCATTTGAAAAAATAACGCAAAAAATATAAAGCCTTCACTCAAGATAGTAGATGCAACTTTCCTCGGTGATTACCTAATCGACATTCACTTCTCGGATGGTAAGCAACGAATTGTGAATGTCGCGAATGCCTTTAGCCAATTACATAGAAATCCGTTACCCAACCTCTTAAGGCGATGGCAGGCTACCCAACTAACTGTCGAAAAAAGTTCAGATAGTGATCCGGTTCCTTTCCCTTGAAATCTTTAAGGCCATTGGCTGCTTTATACTCAAACGAATAGCCACAAGGTACAACCGTCAGATAGCCGTTGATTTGACCAGGGATCAATATCCATTCTTCGTCAGCTCGCAGGCCAATATCACACGAGTTGCCTATCCCATCGAGGTAGAGTTCATCAGGAAACTTACCCTTGAAGTTTTCCAAGACCGGCCGTAGTGGCTCAGTTCATCTGACGGTTTCCCAGATTTGTAGCCATGAACTATTTATTCTCTTAAAAACGCTGATTTTTCTAGCTGTCCAACCCAATCCGTACCATACGATTGTCGATCAACGACTTTATTTTTCGTAAACGATTAATACCGATGGAAACGAGCGTTTATTGGACAATCATGTTAATTCCATGCTATGAGAGAAAGTAGTGACAGTTGTATGTGAGTTGAACAAACCACCATTCTAACTCACTTACAAACCATGACCTTCCTGCTAGTGGCCTAACCCTTTTCAGGAAATGAATTCTTTCGTAACGCCAGAAACCTAAGTTCTGCGCTGGGTCTGAACAGCTTGGACCCATTCCGTTTGCTGACAGCGCGGACACGTATGATGACTAGCTGTTATCTGCTCGATCTGGCCGCAAGTTGTACACGCATATTGTCCCCCTTGACTTAATGAGCTGCTTTTTTTGTGGTACAGTTTGGGCAGCACTGGTAAACCCGGCTGGACGTCTTCGTCGGCGTAGTAAAAAAAACTAAGATTCCCGTTCGTTTCTAGAATAGCGGTTTGTACCTGCCCCAAGTGCTCAATGTTCTGTTGTCGCATCTCAGCAAAAAACTCGTCCTTGGCAAATGTATTCTCCCCCGAATCCAAGACAAAGACACCCTCCTCGATTACATAGACCGGATCGCCTTCCAACAAGGTTTCAAACTGTTCGTTTCGGGAGGCCATCCAGGTGATGCACCGATAAAATAGTAGAATAGTGGCAAAGACTATCAGGGCGGGTACAATGGCATTATCTGGATTGGCCATCGGATCGCCTGCAGCCGAACCCAGCCCAATGATAATAGCGACCTCAAAGATTGACAACTGGCTAACCCCTTTTTTGCCTGAGAGCCGTAAGAAAATTAGAATGACTGAAAACATGATTAAGGTTCGCAGAACAATTTGTAGAGCTAAACTCCAGTCTAAATCAGCCAAGAACACGGTTTTGAGATCAATCATCATAAGGGCGATAAAGTGCATAAGGTAGAGTATCAATGACAAGAAGAACGCTAGCGGTGTCCGCTACTCTATAAGCCAGTTAACCCCGTATGCAACTAGCTTAGTTTGATAGAAAGTAAAAAATAATCATCTTCTAAAACGCTCTATCCGTGCGATAACAGTTTACACTTTAGGCAAACGACGAGTTATCTCCCTTTCCGCAGAACTACCCTACTTAGTAAGCCCAATAGTAATGAAGATTTTGTAAAAGCAAAAAGCCCCCACCTTCACCGGCAGGGGCTTTCACTTTTTATAAAATCAGATCAATCAGGATAATCAAAAAAATCCCGGTTCTACTTCACTTCTTCGTACGGAACATCCGAGACATTGTCACCGGCGGGTTGGCCTTGTCCGGCACCATCGCCGTTTCCGCCGAAACCGGCACCATCGGTTGGGTTAGCACCTGCCCCATTGGTGGCGTTATACATTTCCTGCGAAGCCGTTGCCCAGGCAGCATTCAGGCCTTCGAGTGCGGTGTCGATGGCGGCAGCATCACGGGAAGCATGAGCGCTGCGGAGTGTCGTCAGAGCCGCTTCAATGGCCGACTTGTTACCTTCCGACAGTTTGTCGCCATATTCTTTCAGTTGCTTCTCGGTCTGGAAGATCATCGAGTCAGCCGCATTGACTTTCTCAATTTTCTCGCGTTCCGCTTTATCGGCAGCTTCGTTGGCTTTGGCTTCTTCACGCATCCGGTTAATCTCCGCTTCGGTCAGACCGCTTGAGGCTTCAATCCGGATCTTCTGTTCTTTACCCGTGCCTTTATCTTTGGCCGTTACGTGCAGAATACCGTTGGCATCTACGTCGAATGTCACTTCAATTTGAGGAACACCACGGGGCGCTGGTGGAATATCGGACAGGATAAACCGACCTAATTGACGGTTTTGAGCTGCCATTGGGCGCTCACCCTGCAGGATATTGATTTCAACGCTCGGCTGGTTGTCCGATGCCGTCGAGTAGGTTTCCACTTTCTTGCTCGGGATCGTCGTGTTGGCATCTACCATTTTGGTAAATACGCCACCCATCGTTTCAATACCCAGCGAGAGTGGGATAACGTCGAGCAACAGAACATCTTTTACTTCACCCGTTAATACACCACCCTGAATAGCAGCACCAATGGCTACGGCTTCATCGGGGTTAACGGCTTTCGAAGGCTTCCGACCGAATAGTTTTTCAACCTCTTCCTGGACTTTTGGAATCCGGGTCGAACCACCCACCAGAATGACTTCGTCAATCTGGTTAGCCGACAAACCTGAGTTTTTCAGGGCACGACGGCAAGGTTCCAAACTCCGCTGAATCAGCGAATCAGACAGTTGTTCGAATTTCGCCCGGCTCAGTGTCCGCACCAGGTGTTTTGGAATCCCATTTACCGGCATGATATACGGCAGGTTGATTTCCGTCGAGTTCGAGCTGGACAGTTCAACTTTTGCTTTTTCGGCCGCTTCTTTCAGGCGTTGCAGGGCCATTGGGTCCTGACGCAGGTCAATACCTTCGTCTTTCTTGAATTCGTCGGCAAGCCAGTTGATGATTACCTGATCGAAGTCGTCACCACCCAAATGAGTATCCCCATCGGTCGATTTTACTTCAAACACGCCATCACCAAGTTCCAGGATCGAAATATCGAACGTACCACCACCCAGGTCAAATACAGCGATTTTCTGATCGTGATTTGTTTTGTCCAGACCGTACGCCAGCGCGGCTGCGGTTGGCTCGTTGATAATCCGTTTTACATCGAGACCGGCAATAGCGCCCGCTTCTTTCGTGGCCTGACGCTCGGCATCATTGAAGTAAGCAGGTACCGTAATAACGGCTTCTGTTACGGTTTGGCCAAGATAATCTTCGGCCGTCTGCTTCATCTTTTGCAGAATCAGAGCCGAAAGTTCCTGTGGTGTATATTGACGATCGCCGATACGAACGCGGGGGGTACCATTCGGGCCGTTCTCAACGTCGTAAGCAACGTTTTTAATTTCGTTGGTAACCTCACCAAAGCGTTTACCCATGAAACGCTTAATGGAGGAAATCGTATGTTTCGGGTTGGTGATGGCCTGACGTTTGGCGGGAGCGCCTACTTTGCGTTCGCCGTTGCCGTTATCCATAAACGCAACAACCGATGGGGTTGTGCGGGCTCCTTCGGAGTTGGGGATCACAACCGGCTCGTTGCCTTCCATCACGGCCACGCACGAGTTCGTGGTGCCTAAGTCAATACCAATAATTTTTCCCATGACTGGTTTAGTTTCTTTTTAATATGCTGTGTGTATTCTGACAGACAGAACCTATCTATCAATACAAATGCCAGCGCGGAAAAATGTTTGAATTGCTGTCAGATTGGCAGAATTAGGTGAGCAATTGGGTCAGTATGTCGCGTTGGGTGTAGTCACACCCTTACGATGTGGCAGACTTCTCCATTACGTTGTGGCCCCGACGCAGACACCTACTTATCTATACAAAAGCCTCGTATCGAAAATCCACTTTGATCGGATTTGCAATACGAGGCTTTTGTACCTAAAGAATTATAGACGCCCGTTCCTACAAGTTATTTCCCGAACAGACCACCCAGCATACCACCGAGTCCACCACCTGCTCCCCCCTGCGTAGCTACACGGAGCAGATCATTCATATCGAGTTTACCATCGGCCATGGCTGAGCCAGCCATACCCATCCAGTCAACACCCTGTTGGCCAGTAGCAGTTCCTAAGATACTATTGCCATCAACACTCGAATCATTCGGGTCAGCTGCTTTGTTCATCAGTTTGCTCAGTACAATGGGGACCAATGTACTTGCTACTGACATCGCTACCTGAGGTGAAATACCTAATTTCTGCATTAAGCTTTCCTCAACATGGCTCTGAACGCCTTGGGTAACCGGGCTTTGCTGAACATTACCACCTCCATTAACAACCATACCCAGCAAATTACCCAGGCCACCACCCTGCGCCTGTTGACCCAGACCGCTCATAATGCTGCTGGCCACTGTCTGCATAACACTATCGTTTTGACTATTTGGGATGGCTGGGTTGTTAATAACCGCCTGGCCTGCCTGTTGCTGAACCAGATTCATCAATGTTTCTAACATGACTCGTTTGTTTTAAACTGTTAAACGGAATAGGTTTAGTTGATACCCCGCATTAAAATTAGATAGATTCCAATGGATACGTCAACCTGAATCGGTTAATTTGTCCCGAATCTATTTTCACGCTTATGACGAACCAAGACCCGAAAAGTAGCGCTCCTGAATCAGAAAATATAGTGTTTACAGAACAAGCCAAACCATTACTTACGGATTTACTCTATCCCAGCGAATCCGACGAACCTATTGATACGGTAACCTGCTACTTGAAGCAGGAAGAACCACTAACAGTAAGTCAGATTAAAGATTGGCAGATGTTATCCCCATCGGTGTATGTCGAAGAAATACCTGAGGCCGACTTTTGGGAACCCGTCATTACGGAACAGGATTGGTATAGCGACGACGAGAAAACACGCACAGCCAGCTTTCAGAAACTACACAAGCTAGTACAGGACACATTAACCGTTCGGCAGGTGTTTCGGGTGGGCGAGTCAGAAATGGATGTCTACCTACTTGGCCGTCAGAGCGACGGCGAACGGGCAGGCTTAAAAACGAAGATGGTGCAGACGTAGGCAGGAGAGTAATAGGAGCGAGGAGTGAGTACTAGGAGATAATTTGGCTGTAGCCGCTCCTAGTACTCACTCCTATTACTTCTTTTTCTGTTTACTTTACCTGTGCCACAACAGCAGCAAAAGCTTCCGGATGGTTCATGGCCAGATCGGCCAATACTTTACGGTTGAGTTCGATACCTGATTTGTTCAGAGCACCCATCAGGGCCGAGTATGATAACCCGTTAATCCGGGCACCAGCGTTGATCCGCTGAATCCAGAGACCACGGAAATCGCGTTTTTTAGCGCGACGGTCACGGTACGAGTAGCCTAAACCTTTTTCGACAGCGTTTTTCGCAACTGTCCAAACATTTTTACGCCGACCAAAATAACCTTTGGCCAGCTTCATTACTTTTTTCCTACGCGCCCGTGAGGCAACGTGATTGACGGAACGTGGCATTGTATGTTAGTTGTTTTTTGACGACAGGCGGGAAGATGAATGTATAATGTATAATGAATAAAGTAAAATGGACGTAGCCAGCTTCATTATTTATTCATTTTGCATTATTCATTATTCATTCCTCTTGTAAAGCCCGGCATCGGGTGAAACGTGAAACCAGGATGCGACCGCATCCTTTTTTGTCCTTTAAACGTTCAGCAGCGCTTTGATGCGACGTTCGTCAGGAGCAGCAACCGTCGTATCATGCACTAAATTGCGCTTCTGCTTGGTTGATTTTTTTGTCAGGATATGACTGTGGAAGGCATGCTTCCGCTTGATTTTTCCGGTGCCGGTCAGCTTGAAACGCTTCTTGGCCGCCGAATTGGTTTTTACTTTTGGCATTGCAGTAAACCGCTTTGTACGGAAATTTAAGTAAACAGGCCGCAAAGATACAAAAAAAATAGGAGAAAAGGGAGTAGCGGAACGAAATGGGGAAAGGATTTTACAATTTCCTTCTTCCATTTCGTTCCGCTACTCCCTTTTCTCCTAAACTTTATTTTTTAGGAACTACCACTTTCGGTGATAGGAACATACTCATCCGTTTGCCTTCAAGTTTGGGTTCAGATTCAATCTTACCATAGTCTTCCAATCCTTTGGAAAAACGTTCCAGCAATTGAAATCCGCGGTCTTTAAAGACAATGGCCCGGCCTACAAACTGTACGTAGGCTTTTACTTTGGCACCTTCTTTCAGGAAGTTAATGGCGTGTTTAAGCTTGAACTCAAAGTCGTGATCATCGGTATTGGGGCCGAATCGAATCTCTTTGATAACAACTTTCGTCGCATTCGCCTTGATTTCTTTCTGCTTTTTCTTCTGCTCGTATTTGAACTTGGAGTAGTCCACGATACGGCAAACAGGCGGCACAGCATTGGGCGAGACCTCAACCAGGTCGAGGTTTTGCGCCTTGGCCATCGCCTGGGCTTTATTTATGTCGTAGATTCCCTGCTCTACATTTTCACCAACCACCCGAACTTCGCGGACGAGGATGCGTTCATTGACTTTGTAGGGTTCTTCAACCACGCGACGGGGTGGTCTGCGCTGGGGTAATGCCATAGATTGTGTTTAGGGTAACAAATTTGTTTGAAAATGACTTTTATAGCGTTTGGTCAAAAGTCGCTTGGATAACGTAATGGGTTCTAAAAAGTTCGGGAAACTATCGAAAATACAGATGTGAAGCAAGTTTAAACAGTTTATGGTATTCAGTTTATGGTTTACGGTTAGCTGACGAATAGTTGCTTTCGCTGGTGTGTGCGGCTAGCCAACCGTAAACCATAAACTGAATACCATAAACCAAATTTACATTTTCACTTCCGCCTGAAACGTTTTTACGAATTCGTCTACGCTCATACTACCCAGGTCGCCCTGGCCTTTCCGGCGGACAGACACTTTGCCATCAGCCGCTTCTTTCTCGCCAACAATGAGCATATAAGGTACTTTATTCACTTCGGCATCCCGAATTTTACGGCCAATCTTCTCGTCACGCAAGTCGACAAAACCGCGAATATCCTGCTCCTGCAAGCTAAAATACAGATCGTTGGCGTAGTCTTCGTACTTTTCAGAAATCGGCAAAATCGCGATTTGATCGGGCGAAAGCCAGAGTGGGAAATTGCCACCTGAGTTCTCAATCAGGATCGCAATAAATCGTTCCATCGAGCCAAACGGTGCCCGGTGAATCATAACCGGACGGTGTTTCTGGTTGTCTGCACCAATATATTCCAGTTCAAAGCGATTTGGCAGGTTATAATCGACCTGAATTGTTCCCAGTTGCCATTTCCGGCCCAATGCATCGCGTACCATGAAATCGAGCTTGGGGCCGTAAAAGGCCGCTTCCCCTAACTCCGTGACGGTTGGCAATCCTTTTTCAGCCGCAGCTTCAATAATGGCGGATTCAGCTTTTTCCCACAAATCGTCGGAACCGATGTACTTGGTATTGTTCTCCGGATCACGCAGGGATATCTGGGCACTATAATCAGAAAACCCGAGTGATTTGAAAACGTACAGTACCAGATCGATCACCTTCATGAACTCTTCTTTCACCTGATCGGGTCGGCAGAAGATATGGGCATCATCCTGGGTGAATCCCCGAACACGCGTGAGCCCGTGTAACTCGCCCGATTGCTCATAGCGATACACGGTACCAAATTCGGCCAGCCGCAAGGGCAGGTCGCGGTAGGAACGTGGTTTCGTTTTGTAAATCTCGCAGTGGTGCGGGCAGTTCATGGGTTTCAGCAGGAACTCTTCATTCGGATCAGGCGTCTTGATCGGCTGGAATGAATCTTCACCGTATTTCTCCCAGTGACCCGATGTAACGTACAATTGCTTGCTGCCAATATGGGGCGTTACAACTTGTAAATAACCCGCCCTCGACTGCGCTTTCCGAAGAAAATTTTCCAGTCGTTCGCGCAACATAGTACCTTTTGGTAACCACAAGGGTAACCCCGCTCCTACTTTCTCCGAGAACGCGAACAACTCCAGTTCTTTACCCAGTTTACGATGGTCGCGTTTTTTAGCTTCCTCGAGCAAATACAGGTAATCGTCGAGTTCTTTCTGTTTCGGGTAAGTAACGGCGTAAATACGCGTTAACTGCTTATTTTTTTCGTTGCCACGCCAGTAGGCCCCAGCCACGTTCATCAGTTTAACCGCTTTTATAAAACCCGTGTTAGGAATATGGGGTCCCCGGCACAGATCCGTAAAATCACCCTGCGTATAAAAGGTGATGCTACCATCCTCCAGCCCTTCGAGCAAATCGAGTTTATAGGGGTCACCTTTCTCCTCAAAGTAAGCAACAGCCTCAGCTTTGCTCATTGGTTTTCGGATGTACTGCTGTTTCTGACGAGCCAGTTCCAGCATTTTATCCTCTACCTTTTTAAAGTCTTCCTGCGAAAACGGCTGTCCACCCAGGTCAACGTCATAGTAAAATCCCGTTTCGATGGCGGGTCCAATACCGAACTTTGTACCTGGGTACAGGCTCTCCAGCGCTTCGGCCAGCAAGTGAGCCGACGAGTGCCAGAAGGTAGCTTTACCATCAGTATCATTCCACGTCAGGAGTTGGATCGTAGCATCCTCCTCAATAGGGCGCGTAGCATCCTGAACAACGCCGTTTACTTTGGCAGCCAGTACATTACGGGCCAGTCCTTCACTGATTTGAGTGGCAATATCCAGCCCGGTGCTCCCTTTGGGATACTGTCGAACGCTGCCATCTGGCAGCGTCACGCGGATTTGTTCGTCCTGCGCAATCATACTTTACACTAATTTATTTGTGGGCACCCGCAGCTTACCTACAACTGTAAGCTACTTATTTTTATGTATGATGTATGACTTATCGCGAGTTAATCATACATCCTATATAATACATCATACATCAATTTTGTCCAATCGGTTTCACGGTTCGTTTGAGCGAATCGCTGGCATTGGTGGTTACGCGTGCCCTCGGCTGAATCGTCGAAATATGAACGCGTGTCGTATCGAGCACGGCCCGACTTCGGGTTGGAGTCAGTGGTTTGGCAGTGGTATCCGGCAAAAATAAGGAGTTATATGAATTTTGTGCGTATTGTCTTCGCTGCGATCGCCATAAACCCGCAACCGCCTGTTGATCCGTTGCATTTTGCGTGGTCGCTTTAGTATAGGCGGCAATGGCCTGTTCGTACTGTCCCAACTGTTCGTGGCAATAGCCGATGTAGGTATCAATTCGAGGAAATTGGGGCCGTAGCTCCAGAACACGCTGATAATTAGCGAGTGCCGAATAATAATTCCGGTATTTCTGATTGATCAGCCCCATCTGAAAGTACACCTGATAATAAGTTGGTTGCAGTTTTATCGTCTGCAGATAATAGACCATTGCGCTATCGAGCTTCCCTTCTGTATGGTAGATCATTCCCCGCCCATAATAGAGCTTGGGGTTGTTGGGGAAGTAACGCAAGGCCTGTTCATTGTAAACCAGAGCTGAATTCAGATCACCCAACGTTCGGTAAACGGATGCCAGTTGATTATAGGTCTCCAGATAGCGCGGCTTTAGTCGTAATGACTGCTCATACAGTACGAGTGCCTGCGCGGTATCGCCCTGGCGAGCGGCCATAAGTCCGTTGAAAAAATAAGCTTCTCCGTCGTAAGGAGCCATTTGCAGGGCCTTGGCAACATACAGTTTTGCTTTATCGAACTGGTTTTGCTGTTGGAGTAAATCACCTTCCAGCGTATACAGCTCCGGGGTATCGACACCTAGAATTTCAGCACGCTGAGCATTTTGAAGTGCTTTGTCCGGTTGCTGCAACGCCCGTAAAATTTGGGCACGGGTTAGGTAGAACGACCCGATATTGTCATTGCGATTGATCGCTTCATCAATATCAGCCAATGCATCGCTTACACGCCCCATAGCCAGCAGAATAACAGCTCGTTTGGCATAGGCCGACGAGGAGGAGGACTGATTAATTGCCCGGGTCAAGGCACGCAATGCTCCTTCCGTCCGGCTGCTGTCATCCGACTTGGGGAAATCAGGAATATGTGCCGTTTGCCGATTATCGTCACTACAGGCGAACAACAAGAGTAAAAGAGCGTAAGAATGAAAGAGCGAAAAAAGCTGACGCCAGTTTTTCACTCTTTTATTCTTACGCTCTTTTACTCTTTTGCTCTTTCGCTCTTTCATAGTGTTGATGCGAACCGATAAAATACCCCCAAAGGTAGCCGTTTTTGGGCCTGGTCGTCAACGACTAATTCGCCCCATTCTGTACCCTCAATAGTGCCAAACAAGGGCTGCATCAGATTGTCCAGAATGAGCGATGAGAACCCCAGAGAATAGAGATTGATGATAAAGAAAAAATCGGAACGGTCGAGCAGATCGGCACAGGATTTAAGCAGATCATTGATCTGTTCTTCAAGCACCCATTTTTCGCCATCGGGTCCGCGGCCATAAGCTGGCGGATCGAGGATAATACCATTGTAGTGATTTCCCCTACGAACCTCCCGCCGAACAAACTTCACCGCATCCTCTACTACCCAGCGGATGTTATCCAGCTCGCTGTAGTCCATATTTTCACGTGCCCAGCTAATGACGGGTTTTACGGCATCAACGTGGGTTACGTCGGCCCCGGCCTGACGAGCGGCCAGCGATGCCCCACCTGTATACGCAAACAGGTTCAGCACTTTGGGTCGAGCAACGTTAGCCTTTAGAGCCGTTACTTTCTTATGGATATAAGCCCAGTTATCAGCCTGTTCGGGAAACAGTCCAACGTGCTTGAAGGTTGTCAGCGCAAGTTTAAATTTCAGACTTAATCCCTCCTGGCGGAAAGACACGAACCAGGGATCTCGCATCTCGGGTTTGGTTTGCCAGTCACCCCGTTCCGGCGATTGGCGGTCACGGCGAAAAATGGCATGAGCCTGACGTTCCCAATCCTGATCAGACAGTGATTTATCCCAAATAGCCTGCGGTTCGGGTCGGGCCAGAATAAAATCGCCGAACCGTTCCAGCTTCTGAAAATTTCCAGAGTCGATCAGTTCATATTCCGGCCAGGGTGCGGGCGTAATTAATTGTACGTTCGTCATTGATTAAATGTAAAATGGATAATGGGTAATGTAAAATGCGGGTACTGAATTCATCATTCTACATTACCCGTTATTCATTTTACATTATTCATTTCCCAGCTGTCCCATTTTTAGAATTAACTCAAATTCATCGGATCGAACGGGCATGACCGATAAACGGGATTGTCTGATAAGGCTGAGATTTGCCAATAATGGCTCGGCTTTTATCTGAGTCAGTGAGACCGGAATTTCTAACGCCATTACAGGCTCTAATTCAATGACAACCCAGCGTACATCATCAGGTGAAGTTGGATCAGGATAGGCCTCTTTAACCACCTTTGCCAGTCCAACAACACCAATGTTCTTTACACTATGGTAAAACAGCACCTGATCGCCCAGTTGCATGGCTTTCAGGTTATTCCGGGCCTGGTAGTTACGAACGCCATCCCAGACAGCACGCCCCTGTTCAATAAAATGATGCCACCCGTATACATCGGGTTCGGACTTTACAAGCCAGTAATTCATGGTAGTTTCGTGCAGAAAGTGAACTAGGTGGAGTGAGTGCAGTATATGTAGGATATACCTATTCCACTCATTACACTTACTCCACCTACTTCACTACCGATCAATAATAATCGTCGTGTTCGTGGCTGTTGCCGAAGGGGGACCCATATTCGTCAATATCATCATCCGCAAAACGCGAGCCAGCGCTTTTAAACGACAACGCTTTCCGGAGAATCATAATCTGGCCAGTGTGGTACATATCGTGGTTGATAATGCCATGCAGCATGTCATAATATGTATAATCCCGACCCGGAACAATATCTTCCAGGAACTCATCATCGTCTCGTTTGTCGAGTTCGTTAATAAGTTCTTCCTGGCTCAGGCTCAGTTCCATTTCGAGGGCTTCCCACTCGAAATCATCAATTTTATCGGGAAGGGCACCAAAATTTTTGTCAGGAGTCGTAATATCAAACGTCTCATCGCCCTGCATCTTTTTAACACAGAATATTCGCCAGCTGGTCATGTGAAAGACGAGTTCGGCAATACTGTGCGTGTTCGGTGCAATCCGCTGTCCGGCCATATCGGGCGTAACGCCCCGCAACACATCAACTACCGATGGGCCATGCCAGGCTTCCTCGCCTTCATATGTCGTATTCAGAAGGTCAATGATGCGGATCAGTTCGTCGTTTGGTACCATAGTTCAATGAATGGTTGAGTGATTAAATGCAAAAGATAGAGCCGTACGTAGGCTACTTATCGTCACAAATAGAGCCTCTACCCATGGAATATGTTTATTGGTTAAATTTTGTTAGTTGGCTTGCTCAGATTACGTTCTGCTGGCGCCCTCGCGTTCACGTTAATTTGTAACTCAGGTCGAGTACGGTGTTCACAAGCAGCCTGCCTCTATCTGATTGCATCAGCAAAGGTAGCCAATATTGATGGCCTTCCGAAAAAAACCAATCAAACACACGATCAACATTGCCTAATTCATGTATGAAGATCAATAAATAAGAACCGCGACTAGAGTGGCATGTTTTATGTACGCAACTAATTAAGAATTTTTGTCGATACAAAGTGACTCCATGCAAAAAGTAAAGACTCAAGGGATGAAGAACTAGATTTATGATTCCATTTAGTACAACACGTCTGCTTTTCCCTTGCCTACTATGGGTATCTTTCTGTTATGGTCAGGTAGATAAACCACTACGGTATCGCACGGAAGTGGGTACTTATTTCGCCACATCCGGTCAAACCCCATTCTGGCTTCGGGCCAATCAATACGGCATTGTTCCGAAAGATCAGGCATTTCTGACCCTTAGGCAGGGATTACGGGTTGATTATCATGATAGCCCCAAAACGAAACTCGATAGCCTTCGGGCTGCCAATCGACGAATTGACTGGGGATGGGGTGCCGAAGCCGTACTGAATGCAGGCTATGCGTACAAGTTACTGATTCCGGAAGCCTATGTAAAAGTGAAGTTTGGCAAAAGTCTGGAAGTCTGGGCGGGTCGCCGTCGGGAACTCATCGGCCTGGTCGACTCTACCCTCACATCGGGCTCTTATGCCTGGTCCGGGAATACCCTGCCGATGGCGAAAATTCAGCTTGCCGTTACCGACTATCTACCCCGGAACGGATTATTCGGCTTCAAAGGGTTTTACGCACATGGCTGGTTTGAGGAGGAACGCTTTATCAATAATGTAATGCTTCACCAGAAAGCGCTTTATGGCCGATTTGGGCGGCCTCATTGGCGGTTGAAGCTTTTTGCTGGCATTAACCATGAAGTAATGTGGGGAGGTAACACAGAACGATTACCTGGTTCAGTTATAAAAAATAATCAATTACCGAATCAGTTTAGTGATTATGTCAATGTGGTAACTGCTACTACGCTGGGGAACCGCACTGATATCGATACAAACCGGGTTAGTGAGTTCGACCGGAAGAATCGTATTGGAAATCATCTGGGAACGGTCGATCTAGCCTTTGAGTACACAGGCCGTTCATTTTCAATCTTTGCCTATCGGCAAAATATCTACGAAGATGGATCGCTCTTCCATTTCACAAACCTTCAGGACGGTTTAAATGGGCTCCGCATCCGTAATCGCAGGCCCCCTAATCCCAATGGCCTGCAGGTTCAGAACATTCTGCTGGAGTACCTCTACACGGAAAGTCAGGGAGGAGATTTGTTTTTAGAAACGGATGCCCAGCGGGGGCGCGACAATTATTTCAATCATTCGCAGTATCAGGATGGGTGGTCACGCTATGGCCTGACCATGGGAACCCCGTTTATCAGCCCAACGGTTGACAGTCGAAGTAATTTACCCAGGTATGCGTTCACCAATAACAACCGGGTATCCGTAATGCACCTGGGTCTTTCTGGACAGGTACTCGATTTCTTTCGGTTTCAACTGAAAGCCTCCTACAGTGAAAATCTGGGCACCTATGAGATACCATTTGATAAACCGGTTCGTCAATTTTCGTCTGTACTTTCGGTTTCGGCTCCACTCGCTATCCTCAATGGGGTAACGGCCAATGCGTCTGTAGCCGCCGATATTGGTGACCTCTACGACAATAGTATGGGATTTTTTATCGGGATTCGGAAGGAAGGCCAGAGTAAACGCCGGAAACCGGTTGACCCAGAATAAGAATTTCGCTGATCGACCAGCAATGGCTATTTGCGTTTTCGCTGCCAGTTTCCCTTCTCCGGTTGCGGACGGAATATATGCACATCAAGGAGTGCATAAGGGCGGGCCAGATACTCCCGAACAAGTGTGCGAAGGGAATAACCGTCGGGTACGTCCTGAGCAGCAAATGCAATGGCTTCCATACCCTCATGGTTTCCGATGTAGAGGGCACGGGCATTGTGGAAATTTTGAGAGATAATCGTAATCTTTTCCTGGTTGAACTCGTCCTTGCATCGGACCACCGAATCGAAGGTCCGGAAACCTGCATAATCCAGTTGCATAACTGACGCAGGCACGCCGAGTTTGACCAGGGCCCGTTGCATATCTACCGGTTCATTGTAATATTCAGAGTCGTTGTTACCGCTTAAAATGAGGTACTTCACTTTTCCCTCTTTCCAAAGTCGGGCGGTAGCCTCCATCCGATATCGAAAGAACAGGTTTTCTTTACCCGTACGCACAAACTTACTCGTACCTAACACCAATCCGAAATCATTGGCAGGCAACTCATTGATATCAAAATAAATCTGGTCTTTCGTATTATAAACAACCCACCAGTTACTTAGCAACACAGCCATTGCCCCAGTAAACAGGAAACCAATCAGCACTTTGATCACACGCTTGGCTACACGAACACCAGCCGCTTCGCGGTGTATATCGTCGCTGTAGTCAGTAGCCAAGGTCGTGTTCATCTATTACAAACTAAAATGCGGATTCTCAATTAAACCAACCACATTCCCGAAGGGATCATGGATTGAAGCAACTTTGATCTCATCCCCCACATCCTGTATCTCAGTATGAGAGGTAGCTCCCAAATCAAGTAAATGCTGCATGCTAGCCTCAATGTTGGAAACACCCCAATACGTTAGTGTACTTCCCTCAACAAGCTGCGCATTGGGATCAAGACCCAGTTCATAGCCGCCAATATTAAAACCAACATAGAAGGGCTGATCGAAATACGGGGCAATACCAAACGCCTTCGTGTACCACTCTTTGGTTTCGCTAAGATTGGGAGCAGCATAAATTACCGTCCGTAATCCTAAAAATTTCGTATCTGCCATTGCTAAACGTAATCTATTAGGTGGTATTCGGTTTACGTTTTTTGGTTTACGGTAGGCTGACGCAAGAATAGTTTAGTTCATGCGTCAGCCTACCGTAAACCAAAAACCGAATACCTTATGAAAACAAGCCCAACTGCACTGATTCTTTCTCGTCGGTCTCAGCGGTGCCAGCGTCAATCGACTCAAGGAGTGGCGCAACTTTCACGGCCTCTTTGACGATCTTAGGTGCCAGGAGTTTAACCTCTTTAACTTTGGCGAACGGCAATTTATTACCCAACGCCTTCCAGCCCCGAACATCAATAAACCCTTCTGGCTCCAGAATCATCTTTTCCAGCGGTCCCCGGTCTTTTACCTGATGAATAACCTCAATGCGTGGATGCCGATCAGCAGTAATGGTCAATGACTTCGACCCTTTGGTATCACCAATAAAACTGAATTTCTTATCCAGCGTGCTCGTTTCAACCTTAAATCGTTTTACGTACCAGGCTTTCTGATTCGCTTCATAATACACCGCCGACAGTACCGTTTCAGGATCAAACTTTATGAGAATACTTATATCATTCGGTTCGTAACGGTTTGTAAGGTCAAAACTGGTCAGTTCGTACTGGCCATCTTTGTAGACGACCAGAATACTGTCTTTTGCATCGAAATTCCCCAGCAATTTACCCCGTTCGTCGCGATTGAGTCGACCCAGGTGCTCATCGTACCAGATATCAACTCCGCCGAGGGTAGAAACACCGCCCGTTTTCTGGGTGATTTTCCGAACCGGATACTTGGTCAGAATATTACCCTGAGCCGAGCGATTCTTAATCCCGACCGAAGCAAAGTCATAGTCGAACTGCTTGATCTTCGCCGAACTTTGTGCTGTCAGGTTAATGGTTATCACTTCGGCTTCCCCATTATCGTTTGCACTAAAATACGTTACTTTCGATTTGGGATTTCCCATCGTCAAGTCATACTCGCGGTCGCGGGTAACGCCAGTCACGGGGAATCGCTTGGCCATCGAAATGCCTGATTTCCCATCCAGGTAAATCAGGTTATAAATCTTGCGTTCGTCGTTTTTCTTGAATACCGACACATGTACAATATCCTTGCCGACAAATACCTTATCCTGAATTTTCGTGACCATGCATTTGCCATCACGCCGAAATACGATGATATCGTCGATGTCGGAGCAATCACAAACATATTCTTCTTTCTTCAATCCGTACCCAATAAATCCACCTTCCCGGTCAACGTATAGTTTCTGATTGGCGGCTGCTACCACGCTGGCGGCAATTGTGTTAAAGGCCCGAATTTCCGTTTTTCGCTCCCGGCCTTTGCCGTACTTCTTCTGCAGATCCTTATAATAGTTAATGGCGTAGCGGGTGATGTTAGCCAGGTTATCTTCCGTTTCGGCTAATTCCTGCTCCAGTCGGCGCATTAACTCCTCCGCTTTGAATCCATCGTATTTTGAAATCCGCTTAATTTTGATCTCGGTCAAACGGATCAGATCATCCTGCGTAATAGCCCTATAAAATTGCTTTTTAAACGGTTTGAGTGCTTTGTCAATGGTTTCCAGCACCGCTTCAAAGGTCTCACACTCTTCAATTTTTCGGTAAATGCGGTTCTCGATAAAAATCTTTTCGAGCGAGCTGTACAGCAACCGTTCCATTAACTCACTACGCCGTATTTCCAGCTCGCGTTGCAGCAACTGAACGGTTTGGTGGGTGTTGACCCGGAGAATGTCCGTTACGCTAACGAAATGGGGTTTGTCGCCAATGATCACGCAGGCATTGGGGGAAATAGACACCTCGCAATCTGTAAAGGCGTAGAGCGCATCAATGGACACATCGGGCGAAACACCCGGCTGTAGGTGAACCAGAATCTCAACATCCTTCGCTGTGTTATCAACCACAGCTGCCACGTTTCGGCTCGGGGCTTTAATCCGAATTTTACCCAGCTCAGCTGCCTTAACAATCGAGTCGATCAACTGCGAGGTTGTGATCCCATAGGGCACATCTCGGATAGCCAGGATTTTTTTATCGATTTCTTCAATTTTAGCCCGCACCCGCACCTTACCCCCTCGGTGTCCGTCATTGTAATTGCTAACATCAATATGACCTCCCGTCTGAAAATCGGGAAAGAGCGATACGGGTTTGTCTTTCAGAATCTGAATGGAAGCATCAATCAGTTCATTGAAGTTGTGAGGCAGGATTTTGGTCGACAGACCAACCGCAATGCCCTCAACGCCCTGAGCCAGCAACAAGGGAAACTTTACGGGTAGTGTAACCGGTTCGCGTTTACGCCCATCGTAAGATAGTTGCCACTCGGTCGTTTTATCATTGTAAATGGCATCCTGCGCAAACTTCGACAGTCGCACTTCAATATATCGTGGGGCCGCTGCTCCGTCGCCAGTGCGCACATCTCCCCAGCTCCCCTGGGTATCAAAGAGGAGTTCCTTCTGACCAATGTTGACGAGGGCTTCGCCAATGGACGCATCGCCATGGGGGTGGAACTGCATCGTCTGACCAATTACATTGGCCACTTTGTTAAACCGCCCATCGTCCATTTCTTTCAGGGCATGCAGAATCCGGCGCTGAACGGGTTTCAACCCATCTTCCACGGCAGGAACGGCCCGTTCAAGAATAACGTAAGATGCGTAATCGAGAAAGTAGTTTTCGTACAATCCTGACACAACGGTCTGATCATGCAGGACTTCATTGGTAGGTTCAGTGAGTGGTTGTTCCGACAGAGGACCGTCGGTCAGCTCGGTTCCATCGGCAGATGGAAATCCTTCTGGTTGCTGGCTATCGTCCTCAATCGGCTGTTCATTTTCTTCGTTTGTCATTGACTTGCTTCAGGAACTGTTCCAGTGGATAAGTACGCAAATTAACCGAACGATTCACTACTCGTTCGGCTCCTTAAATATACAAAAAAAACTTGAAAAAACGGGCATAGTAGCCATTAAAAGGCTAATCCCGCAAAATAAGTTTAGTGTCCATCTCAATAACCCCGCCCCAGTTCCACGGCAGTTTCAACGGGCTTACCAGCCAGAAAAAGCGCCAGATTCCGGAGGAACTGATCGACCTTTCCGGCATCTTCATTGGGTTGCCCACCGCCCGTATGCTGAGTGAGAACCACATTCGGCAGTGTCCAGAGCGGGTTATCTGCAGGAAGGGGTTCGGTTGCCGTGACATCAAGTACAGCCCCCCCCAGATGGCCCGACTGTAGCGCGCTTATCAGGGCTGGCTCGTCGGTGGTACTGCCTCTGCCCACATTTGCGTATAGACTACCGGGTTTCATTGCGGTGATCAGATCGGCAGAGAAAAAACCGGTTGCAGTACCGGGCAGGCAATTGACAACAATATCAATCTTTGGCAGGAGCGCTTTGAGTTCATCGGCCGTGTGTAAATCGGCTTGCGGATCGGTACGGGCCAGCATGTACAGTTCGCACTGAAAACCGGTTAGCATCTGGCGCACGGACTGACCAATGGTTCCGGTTCCCAGAATGACCACTCGCTTCTTCCACAACAAATTAGTGCGGGCCCGAATGGGAGCACCCACCCATTCAGAGCGAGCTTGCAGTAGTGTCAATTCGGGTATACACCGATAGACCGCCAGAATGCCGGCCACCATTGTTTCGGCACAGGGGAGTGCAAAATAGTTACCCATGTTGGCGATGGTGGCCGTAAGCTGAACCGATTTATACCCATCGAACCCTGCGGAGTCCAACTGCCAGAATTTTAGATTGGGTAAGGCCTTGGCAAACCAGGCCGCCGGTGGATTACCCATGATGAGGTTTGCCGACTGCAAGGCCGCTTCCTGTTCGGCTTTAGGGAGTTCATCCCGATATACAATGGTTATTGGTTTCGCTCCGGCAAATTGGTCGGAAGAAAGTTGCTGTTGAAGTTCCGCTTTAAGCGTATCGTTGAGGTTGGAATTGACAAAGAGTTGCATAATGTTTAAACGCAAAGAGCGCAAAGGACATCGCAAAGAACGCAAAGAATTTATAGCCTTGCGACCTTGGCGATGTCCTTTGCGCTCTTTGTGTTTAAATAAATTCTTACTTCCAGCCTTTTAACTGCGCCAGCAGCCAATTGGTCATTTTCTCGGTTTCTTCAGGGTATGTCCAGTGTCCAGTGTCGATAAACGATATATCCAGCGTTTTCTGGCCAGGGATCACATTGTAAGCAGCGTACATCGAGGTGGGCGGACAGGTTTCGTCGTTAAAGCCCCAGGCATATCGACCCGGCACGTTGACCAGCCGGGCAAAATTAACTACATCATAATAACCCGTTGTTTTAATGCGATCAGGCTTGTTATTGAATGCCAGCTCATTTCCGGTGAAGAGATGCGGCCAGCCGCCTGCCCGCCCGTTAAGGTAGCCGGTTACATCGGCCAGAGCCGGATAGAACGCCCCCAACCATTTGATACGCGAGTCCAGGCCAGCGGTTACAATTGACAAGGCACCACCCTGACTTCCGCCCGTAACGGCCAGATTCTGCCCATCATATTGCGGCATACTCGTCAGAAAATCCACGGCTCTCACGCAGCCCAGATACACCCGCTTATAATAATACCGGTCGCGGTCATCAAGATTAGCCGATTGGTAGCCGTTAAGTGGGCCACGCGCCAGGTTTTCATACACAATTGGGTCCATAGTAACAGGCACTCCGTGAATACCTACTTCGAGGGTTATAAATCCCTTCTCGGCTTCGGCAATCATACCATTATAAGGCCGGACACCTGCCCCTGGTACCCGTAGAATAGCCGGGTATTTTCCCTCTTTCTTCGGTACACACAAAATTCCGTAGAAGCGGGAGTTGTTAATGTTCTGTAGATTCAGGTGGTACACGTTGGTAAGTTCGGTGCATCGTTCGGGTAAGAGCGTCAGGCGGGCATCTATGGGCACCTTGGCTAAATCGGCCTTTGCATTGTCCCAAAAGGCCTTAAAATCGGCTGGATTTGCTACGGTAGGCTGGATTGTTTGTGGTTCAAAACCAGCCGTTGTGAGCCCCCGATACTCCTTTCCATCCAGTTCAACGGTAGCAATGCACCGCAGGAAGCCCCCAGTTTTCATCGAGCCGCCCTCCAGTGCCAGCGTCCCATCTTTCAGTGTGACAGTTTCTTTTTTAGTTGGCTCCATTTTCTCCGGGCCGACTTCATAACGAAGTTTTGCCCCGCGTAACAGCACATTACTCTTGTAAACCGAAATCGTAAATTTGACGGGTTCACCAATTTTATAGAGCCAGTCGGCATGGTCGGGGGTGACAATCACTTTTACGAGCCGCTCAACAGGTTGAGCCAGCGCGTTTGTAAACCAAATGACCAGTAAACCGGGAAGAAATAGTTTTTTCATGGAATGTAGCGCGAAGGATTTTCGATCATTCACATAAAGCAACTTCTACGGGAATTATAACCAGCCCGATTCTATCAAAAAACATAATCAGGCAACCCGCATGGGCGTTTTCTCTTTTCGCCAGGCGGGTTGCATATTGACAACGCACCGGATCAACAGCGTTAATGGGAAAATCACATCGAAACCGCCTGGTATCTTCGATAACACCATGCCAAGCAGGAGCAGAACAGCTGTAGCACCAAAATAACGTGTCCGGCGCTGGGCAGTAGCTGTTGAACGGGTAGCCCAGTAAATCAAGGGTAAGTGTAAGGGCACCAGGTACAACAGGGTTGGATTCCAACCCGTAACACCGTCATCCCGTATCATCCATAGTACTAACAAAAACCAACCCAGAAACCCAGAAACCCCAAACAGGAGCCGATCAAACCAGCGATCAACTTTGCCGGCTACAACGTATCGCCGGATGGTAAATAGGGCAACCAGAAGGCCCAATACAGTAAACACCACGTCGGGATCTAAATACAGGGGCACTTGCTGCCGAAAGGTTTTTTGAGCCGCAAATATAGTCTGTTCGCTTTGCACCAACGGAATCGACTGTCCATTTGCCTGACGAACTGTAGCGTGGGCAAACTGGTCGTGCACCTGGTCGGGCAGGTACATGGCTAGCCAACCGTCGGTCTGTTCATTAGCTGGCCAGCCAATGGCAAGATTCATTCCTAATTGATACCAGGGCTTTTCATTCAGATAATCGTTCATCAGATCGCGGTACGATTTACCGGTCATCAGCGAACGGGATGGAATTGTTAAGCTATCCCCACAAACATCGGCAATCATGTCGCGGGGGCGAGTGGAGCAATTATCGTAGTAGAATTTATACCGATACTCCCGGTTCTGGGGCAAATAGTTCTTTTCCAGAGCCGCGAACAGTCGTTGCCGCTGTATAGGCGACAGGTTCAACTGCTGCTCCCGGACACTGCGGTTGGTTTGCTGATAATAATAAATGACCTGATATAGGTTATGAACCGTCAGAAAATAGGGCAGCGTACCTCGCAAAAATTTAAGGATAAAATAGTCTGCCCGGTAATCAAAGCCACCGTAACTATAATCCCGATCCATACCCAGCATCGGATCAACAAGTCGGATCTCCGTATGCCCAAACGCCGACGATATATCATCATCCCCTGATCCATACGTGATCAAACTAACCCGTGCGGCCGGGGAGAGCGTTTGACTGAATGATGAATGATGGCTGATGACTGATGAATAAAAAACAAGGAGTAGGCAAATGAACCACTTTTTGCTCCCCTGCTCCCTGCCCCGAGCCCCGAGCCCCGCGCCCCGCGCTACCTGCTCTCTATTCGTCGTCATCCTCTTCATCAACATCATTGTCATACACTCGTTTGGCCTTGGCTCGAACCGGTTCTTTTCCCTGAACACAGATGACTAGTTCGCCTTTGATCGTTTTTTGGGCAAAATACGCAATAAGTTCGGACAATGGCCCGCGCTGATTTTCCTCGAATAATTTGGTGAGTTCGCGGGAGACGCTGGCTGGTCGGTCAGCACCGAACAGATCAGCAAATTGCTGAAGGGTTTTCAGCAGCCGATGGGGCGATTCGTAGAAAACCATCGTACGCTCCTCCCCTGCCAGTTCGGCCAGCCGCGTTTGACGGCCTTTTTTATGGGGTAAAAATCCCTCGAAGGTAAACCGGTCATTGGGTAATCCTGAATTAACCAGCGCCGGCACGAATGCCGTAGGGCCTGGCAAACATTCAACGGGAATATCGTTTTTAATGCACTCCCGGACAAGCAAAAAGCCAGGATCCGAGATGCCCGGCGTGCCCGCATCCGACACGAGTGCGAGTGTTTTCCCCTCTTTCAACTGGCTCACCAATCGTTGTACGGTTTGGTGTTCGTTAAAAATATGGTAGCTATGAAGTGGCTTACTGATGTTCAGGTGGCGTAATAACACACCCGATGTACGGGTATCTTCAGCCAGAATGGCATCAACGCTTTGCAAAATTTTAATGGCTCGTAGCGTGATGTCGTCAAGATTACCGATAGGAGTCGGCACGAGGTACAATTTCATGCCGCAAGATAGTTTACAGTTTTCAGTTTACGGTTTATGGTTGGCTGACGCATCACCAACCTTATGCGTCAGCCAACCATAAACCGTAAACTGAAACTATAGTTTATCAATCGCTGCTGCCAGTTTGCGATCTTTATCGGTCACGATATTCCCCGCATCATGCGTGGAGAGCTTGATTGTGATTTGATTATACACATTTGACCACCAGGGATGATGGTTCATTTTTTCAGCAAGAAGTGCCACGCGGGTCATAAACGCAAAGGCTTCGCTAAAATCAGCGAACTGAAAATCACGAGTGAGTTGATTATCCTGTTCCTGCCACATAGGGTATAAAGTTAGTAGTTTATGCTCCTGTAAGAACCGCTTTGCCCGCTGACTGTTTTGAAAAAAAGATTGGCTTCTCGTCCTCTTAAACCTATTCCATCAAGATGAACCTTAAGCGCTCCTAACCCCTACCTTCTGACAGCCTGACCAGCTATTTTAAAAGGCAAACGAACTTGTGAGTAAACGTAATGAAACAAAAAACGCTGACCCTACCAGTGCCAGCGTTTAGATACCCCTTTTTCCAGCCGTTCTCATCGGCATGGTAACAAATTAGATTTAGATATTATCAATTGGTAACTTATTGATTATACGGTTCCATTTCCTCATCATCTAATCGCTATGCTAACCAGATCTCATTACGGCAAGTTGATTGATGAGTACAAGTAATTACGGTGGGTGCGTACAGCCGTCGTCTGCTTCGATGGCGGCTGTTTTTATCACCAATGACCTACTAATTAATCAATTGCCTTACCAACCCTTCCGTTGTTCAAAAAAAACGCCGACTCTAGTAGAGTCAGCGTTTCCTGTTCTCAAATTCTAATCATTGCACAAACCATTTGCTGGATTGCACTCCACCAAATTCAGATACGCTTACTGTTGAACAAGCGTTGCAGTGTACGTCGCGGTTACTGTTTAAATTAGACACTGTTGTTGATTTAGTTCTTATGCCAGCTCCTGAAAACTCCTTTTTTAACGGGTAATGGCTGGTTTATCTGGTAATGCTTCGCTTAACTTTTCATACACGATTCGAAGCCGCTCCTCGATCTGCGGATCTTTCGATTCGAAATAGAATCGGTTCTCATTAAAGTTGGCAATGACCCTGATTGTTGTCCAATCGAGGGTTGGGTCCTTCTCCGATAGTACTTCCTTTATTCGTTCAATAAGCTTGTCACTGGCATACCTGTTAAACTGACTTATCATCTCTTCTGGGTCTACCATGTTGATCTATGTTGAATTCAGTTCTATTGAGAAGCTCTTAAGGTTCTCAAATCTACCTCTTCCTGAACCATTACCAACCGAAATCAGGTGAATTAGTAGTTACATAAACCCGCATACGGCAGCAATTGAGTACAATTTGTAGCTGGAAAGTACATTGCATTAAAATGTTGAGCCGTCCTAACCACTTAAGCCTAAAAGCTTTGTTTGTTTCAATTCAACAAGGATTGATATTGATCCAATAAAGCAGGGTTCTCCAATGGCGGGGAAGCAGACCATGGTATACTACCTCTGTAGCTGTAAGCGTCTTTATATATTCCTTGAGAAGAGTTTGACTGGTATTATTGAGCATGCTGGCAAGGGGTTCTCTACTCCACGTATCGCCCAAAAGCTTGCCAATCAGTAATAAAAAGTAACAGAATTGGCTACCAGGACCAACCCATCCAGACGAAGGCCTATTTGGTGAAGTATTTCGGTAAATTTGTCGAATGAAACTCACCTGGACATTTTACCCTAAAGGAGAGCAATCCATAACGCTCTCAGTCATTTATTTACCCAAGCTGGATACACTTCAGCAGGCAGGTGTTCTGGATCAGGATACGAATGTGGCTTTTGTGAACTGGCGAAGCTTTCAGGTCTTTAATACAGGGGATGTTAAAGACAAACGCGCCTTATTCAATTCACTGACAACCCTGGATTCACTTGCCAGGGAACAAGGCTGGAGTGAAACCGCAGTGAAAGGCTGGTTAAGCGAACCCGGCTGACGGTCTTGTTACTCAGCTCAATCAGTGCAAAGGTTAAAATTTGGACAAGCTTTCAAGACCATTTGAAGTCATGAGGGCGAACCAGATAAGGACTCACCTAGCTTATATACCAAAATTAGCTATACACATGTCTTATGTTACCTTAGATTTCATATTCAGCTCAATAAAATTCCTTATGTAATCTAAATATCATAACAATATAATTTTTATTAATTTTAAACCCTAGGTAAATTGAACATTTGATAGCTTAAATGATGCAATTGTAAGCTCAACTAACCTACTAAAAGCGACCTTCAATTCATTGTCAGGTTAGTAATCATGATCTCATTTACTAGTGTCAAAGCACATATTGCCAATATAATCACAGTTGTATTTCCCCCTAAAAGATGGTATAAAGCGGCATACTTGGCGTCCGGTATGCTCGCGTTTTTGCGTCCACAGGAAAAATATACGTATAAAAACACGCTCGCCATTAGTCGTGCAGGCAAGTTAAATGGCTTATTAGCCATTATGACTCGTAAGGGCAAACCTTTTCCGATTCCTGTTCTCGCTCAAGGATTAGAGTTGTTTCTTAAACACAGACCTAATGGGTTAATTCTTTGTTCAACCCATATCCCTCTTTCGAAAGTAGCTTTACGTTACTTAATAGAGCAAGGCTTCAAACCAACCGTCGCCATAGCCGGTAATCCAGGTGTAATCGATTCTATTGCTGTTTGGGGGAGTATCGAAAAGATACCGGCTATTCGTACAGGGCCTTTTGTCTTGCAGAAGTCCAAATCGGTATTGCAACAAGGAGGGACCGTTGTTGTCCTGGTTGATAAGTTACTGGGTGGACCTTATTCACCCAATATTTTCATTTTGGGCGAGAAACTTAACAGCGATATTATTTTTTTTAATGCGGCATTGCAAAACGATGGAACTATAGTAGTTAATTTCCATGAATCAGAATGGAATGGCAGTGATTGTAAAATTCGGGTACACCAACAGATGAATGAACTCTACCAGTTTACAACTGCCCTCCTTAAACATTATGGTAACTCTTACTATCTCAGGGCTCCATTAGAAGTACAACTACAAAAAAATATCCCTACAACTATCTGAAAAATCAGTTAATTGTAGGGATTTTCGCAGAGAGGAAGAGATTCGAACTCTCGATACGGTTGCCCGCATACACACTTTCCAGGCGTGCTCCTTCAACCACTCGGACACCTCTCTAAAAACGAAGTCAGCAAGTAGGTTTGCTGACTTCCGGCAGAGAGCGAGGGATTCGAACCCCCGGTACCCTTGCGAGTACTTCTGATTTCGAATCAGACCCATTCGACCACTCTGGCAGCTCTCTTTGGTATTTGGTCGTCCGACGCGAATCGGAGTGCAAAGATGTAGGATTGCTGATAAAAAAGCAACAACTAGCCTAAAAAACGCTGATTTGCTCAACTAGCTAGTCACTCAGTTCGCCACTAAGTGACTGAGTTAGAAGTGTCCGCAAGCGATTTATGGCTTCAGGTCCACGGTCATTTTCGCTGCCTAGCAACACCATCAGTTTGGTAATAGCGGCTTCTGTGGTGATATCGGCTCCACTGACAACACCAATTTGCAGTAGTTGCTTACTGGTTTGGTACTGCCCCTGCGTAACCCGCCCCCCTTCGCACTGCGACACGTTGAAGATCAACACACCCCGATCAATAGCCTCCTTAAGCGTATCCAGGAACCAGCTATCCGTCGGGGCATTTCCGGCTCCAAATGTTTCGAGTACGATACCCCGAAGGTTGGGAATGTTCACGATAGATTCCACAACGGGTTGGGTAATACCCGGGAAGAGTTTTAATATCGTCACATTCGGGTTTAAGACCGTCCGGATACGCAGTGGTTGATTCGGCTGATAGGGACGTATAAAAGGGCGGTTGTAGTCGATACGAACGCCAGCTGTTGCTAAATGAGGGTAATTCTCCGACGAAAATGCATTGAACTGAACGCTTTCCCGCTTCGTAGACCGGTTTCCCCGCAACAGCAATGAATTGAAATAGACGCATACTTCGGGCACCATTGGGCGATTACCTTCCTCACCTGACGCAGTCGCAGTAGTTGAGTCTACGGCCGCCGTGGATTCGGCCGCCGAATCCACGGCGGCCGCTATTTCAAGGGCTGTGATAAAATTCTCACGGGCATCACTACGTGCTACCCCAATTGGAAGTTGCGCTCCCGTTAGAATGACTGGTTTGTTTAAGCCAACCAGCATAAAACTCAGTGCCGAGGCCGTGTAGGCCATCGTATCCGTACCATGAAGAATTACAAAACTGCTGTACTGGTCGTAATTTTTCTGGATAATTCGCGCTAACTCAACCCAGATAGCGGGTGTCATATTCGACGAATCAATGATCTCAGGTAAGGTCAATAAGGTTATCTCGAAATCAAGTCGATTGAGTTCTGGGAGCCGGTCGAGTACCCGCTCGAAATCGAACGGGACAAGCTGACTGGCCTGTGGGTCATAGACCATCCCGAATGTTCCTCCGGTATAAATAACTAGTACGGATGCGCGAGAGCTTTTGACCGAAATCGGATTTATACGAATGGTTCTGTAAGGCATTGACTTTAACTGGATAATGAATACTGTAAAATGGATAATGAATGCCTTCACCTATTCTATTTCACATCATTGATCGTACATTTTACAGTATTCATTGTACATTATTCTTTTTCATCCTGGCAGCAAGTTCGCGTACAAGGCAGGTAGTAGCGATAGGGCGTTGGCAGTCGTATGACGTGCTACATCGTCAATACCCACCTCTTTGATATCAGCGATGCGCTGTGCAATGAGTCGCAGGTAAGCAGGTTCGTTGCGTTTGCCCCGGTATGGTACGGGTGCCAGATATGGAGCATCAGTTTCGAGAACGAGGTGTTCTAAACCAATATGAGGCAGCACTTTATCGATACCACCATTTTTAAATGTTGATACGCCCCCAATACCTAACTTGAAGCCCATCGAAATTGCCCGATGGGCTTCATCGAGCGTTCCAACGAAGCAGTGAAAAATGCCGGTTAATTCAGGCAACGCAAGCTTCTCAATCAGGTCAGCGGCTTCAGCAAATGCATTCCGATCATGACCGGAGCGGGTGTGCATGGACACAGGTAAGTTTTGTTCAGCCGCCCAGCGTAGCTGTGTTTCAAAGGCCATAAACTGCTGATCTACGAAGGTCATGTCCCAGTAGAAGTCAAGTCCTATTTCACCCACGGCCATGAAGGCACGTCGATTAAGCTGGTCCTGAACCACAGCCAGTTCTTCCTCAACCGTATCGGTAACATAGGCTGGGTGCAAGCCCATCATGGGCAGGCATCGATCCGGGTATTGGTCGGCAAGGGCCATCATACCCGATATTGTTTCGCTGGCGCAGTTTGGCATCCAAATCTGACTGATTTGTTGTGCTTCGGCCCGCTGAAGCATGTCTGTCTGATCATCGGCAAACTGTGCGTCGTAAATATGGGCGTGGGTATCGATAAGTGTCATCGTGCGGTAATTAAGTGGAATGAGTGGTCTAGGTGAGATAAGTGCAGTAGGTGAAGTAAGTGAGCTAAGTGGAGTAGGTCGTGTAATCGGTAGTTTACCAACGGACGGCCTACTGCACCTATTTTTACTCATTTCACTCACTCCACTTACTTCACATACTTTCTTCCTTTCCACTCAATCGTCGTTGGAAACAGGTAATACAGGACAGCTAACGGACCAATAATAAGCTGGTAAATTTCAAACAGCAACGCATACGCCCCTAACTTGGTTTGATTTAATCGGGCTAATCCAACTGAAAGTACCAACGTTTGAATCAATAGTTTACTCAGATAGAGTGCCAGGGCGAGTACAGGCGCAAACCATCCCAATGCGAGCAAGAGTGGACCAGCCAGATACTGTATATAGAGCATAATCACCATCCAGAGCGGCAAATTAATTGCGCCACGCATCCAGCGCTTGCGCTGTTGAAGGAATGCGTTACTGGTCTCAACAGGTTTTGTGTGGGCCAACACCTTCTGGTCCAATAGATTCTTAAACCCGAACCCCTGCTTAACAATAGCCCGAAACAGTGCATAGTCTTCGGTAATTGAGAATGGTATCGACTCATAGCCGCCAACAGCCTCATAAGCGGTTCGGCTCACCGCCATGTTGTTACCCATAGCTGTGACGGGAATACCAACACTACTGACCAAATGCGTCAATGTCAGATTATATAGCCAGTCAATTTTCTGGAGTTTATGGAAAAGCGATGGGCCTTCAGGAAGCGTAACCCCCGTAATGATGCCTGTATTGCCCGTAAAACTCCGCCCAATTTCGACAAGCCAGTCGGGTGGCACTTGTGTATCGGCATCCGTAAAGAAGAGGGTCTGTCCTCGGGCCTGTTGCGCTAATTGGGCCAGTACATTGGCTTTACCCCGTAATCCAGCAACAGGTTCCGTGATGGTTAGTAACCTAACATCGGGGTGGTTCTGACTAAAAGCAGAGACAATAAGACCAGTCTGGTCAGTAGACTGGTCATTTCCAATCAGAACCTCAACGGTGCCGGGAAGGTACTTGAGTTGGTCAATAGCCTGCAGGCAATCCAGCATAGTAACTTCTTCGTTGCGGGCGGCAATCAGAATACTAATCAACGGCTGTTGCGGGTCTGGCTGGTCAGTATCCAGCATAAACAGGTTGAGGAACAGCCCGGAATGAGTAACCCCGTTCCGCAAAATGAGTTAACATTCGGGGCAATACATACCGCATGGTCGGCCAGGCTTTCAGGCTATCATGAAAGACCACAATTGAGCCAGGCTTGGTGTATTGAAGGGTTTTCTTCAGGCACACATCAGCGGGTAGCTTACGGTCAAAATCGCCCGTTAAGACATCCCACATCACGATTGAATAATTTTCCATGACCTGGGCTACCTGTGTCTTTTTAATCCGACCATAAGGCGGACGAAACAGCGATGTTTCAACGCCTAGCTGCTCCTGGCATTTTTGGATATTTTCCAGATAAACTGAATCATCCGTTTTCCAGCCATTGAGGTGATTAAACGTATGATTGCCGACCATATGTCCCGCTTCGAGTACTTTATAAAGCATATCCCGATGCTTACGAACATTGTCACCAATACAAAAAAACGTTGCCTGCGCTGAAAATTTATCCAATTGGCCCAGCACAAACTCTGTCACTTCGGGAATAGGCCCGTCATCGAACGTCAGATAAATCGTCGGTTCGCTCTCCTCTTCGATCTTCCACCAGCACTCAGGGTAGACCGTTCGGAGCAGAAAGTTAGACTTGTGAAGAAAAAATGACAAAATAGTTTACGGTTTATAGTTTACGGTTTACAGTTAATGGCTTTTTGATAAACCGTAAACTGAAAACCAAACCTGTTCAGCTCAACTTGCGATCTTTCCAGATGTACCCTTTCCCCTGAGCGGCCAGGCCGAAGAAAAGTACATAGAATGGATAGATTAACTGTGTCAATGGAATTACCCTTACCGACGATTTTTTTTGTAAAAAAACAAGAATCTGTCGTAAAAACAAAAACTCAGGTATTGCTTTTAATCCTATAACTACAAGAGTAACATTTCCGTTTAAAAATCCTGCCCACCAGGCTACTACAGCCACTACCGGGGCGGCATTGCTCAAAAAAACGAAGATGGCCAGTAGCGAGGGCAAATAGCTCTCGTAGGCCCGCCACTTACTAGCCCATCGTTTGCGCTGATTATAAAATGCACGCAACGACCGATGGGACTGTGTTCGAACAATAGCATCCGTACTTTTTAAAAACCGAACCCCATCTGGGTACCGACTAGCAATCTTGTGCATCAGAAATTCATCGTCGCCCGAAGCCAGATGATCGACACCCGTAAAACCGCCTACTTCGCTAAATACCTCCTTTACGTAGCAAAGGTTAGCACCGTTGCACATGGTTGGAAAACCAAGCGACATAGTACAGGCACCCGTGCCAATCAGGCTGGAAAATTCAACTGTTTGTAAGGAGTCAAAAATCGTCTGTTCGGTTGTAAAGGTTACCGGCCCAGAAATCAGCCGGGCATCCGTTTGCTGGTAAAAAGCAGCAATTGCAGACAGCCAATTGGGACCAACCCGACAATCGCCATCGGTTGTGACAATAAGATTACCCGTTGCCAGCGCTATACTTTGGGTAATTGCCCGCTTTTTGGGGGAAGCCGTTTGTTCATTGGCTAAGGGCAAAGGGTGGAGGGCAAAGGGGGCATGTTGAGCGTATGACTGAATAATTTTCCAGGTATCATCGGTCGAGGCATCATCGGCAACAATTACCTCAAACTGGCGGTAGACCTGTTGACTCAGGTCATCCAGCAATTTCTCGATCTTTCCAGCCTCATTACGCACTGGAATAACAACGGTAATAAATGGCTTATTAGTTAACAGGTCTTCGCTCTGAACCAAGGGAATCCTCAGCCAGGTCAGCCAAAGGATGAACGTAAAGAGTGCATACAGGAAACTAACCGTTAATAAAATAATAGTCATTGATTGTCATTGATTGACATTGATGGTCATTTTGTGTTAGTCTATCGGGGTTTACGCCAAGAATGACGCCATGCGAATGATAAAAAATGACTATAAATGCTTAACCTTAATTTTCCATACCCAGATTAATCCAACCAGTACAGGAGTCAGAATATTAGCAAACCAAAGGGTCAGCGTTGCGGTAAGCAGTACAGGAGCCGCAACCAATCCATCGCCCTGGTCAAATGGCGCGAATACCCACAAGGATGCCGCTTCCCGAACGCCCAGATCACTCAACAGGTTGAAGGCAGGGGTTACGGTTTTTACCAGAAAAACCAGTCCAATACCCGAAGCTGAGCTATCTAGCGGCAACAGGATACCTACCAGTCGTAGGGCGAAGTAGAACTGCACTGCAAAAACCAGGTACCGAACCGTTGCTGCGCTCAGGGCAAACCCAATTTCTGAGTCTGAATACATACCGGCCACCTGCCAATAGGTTGCAAAGCGCGCCAATGCTGGTCGGGTGGAAACCCATTCAACCAGTCTGCGACGAACCAACCCAAACCAGACTCCTCCTAACGACAGTACACTCAAAATAATAAGCAGCCACTGCCCGGTTGGCGTATTTCGCTCCGGTGCAACCGTCAGATGGTGCGCCCAGGCGACAGCTCCAAATACCAGGGCGACATAGAACTGCATACCACCCGACACCAAAGAAGCACCAATTGCTTCGGCTCGATTGGAACGAAGCGACAGAACCCGTCCGGCCGTATCGCCTAATTGGGCGGGCAAGGCAAATCCTAATGTCAGCCCGGTTAAAACGCCCTGGTAAGCCTCCCAGAATGATATTTTTTCAACCCGTTGGAGTAGAATCTGCCATTTTATAGCCTCAAATCCCCAATTAATTGGGGTTAATAACAGTAGACCAGCTACCCAGCGTTCAGGGTTCTCAACCGAGCGAAGTTGCGTTTGAACCGTCTCCCAATTGAAGGGTTGTTGCCGTACTACATAACCGATATAGGCTACGAGCCCGGCAAAAACGACGATTTTGGCCCAAAAGATGATTTTTTTATCTGGTTTAAGCGACAAAACGTAGGAGAACACGTTACTTTGTACAAGAGCCTAACGCCCAATTCATGATTATCACGCCTATTTCATCTACCTTCACCAAAGAAAAAATTATTCTTGGTGTCGATCCTGGAACCCAAGTTGCTGGTTATGGCATCATTTCGGTGAAAGCAGGCGTCATGACCATGATTCAGTATGGTGTGGTTCAGTTGTCCAAATATAGCACCTATCAACTGAAGCTTCAGAAACTCTACGAAACCATCATCCGGTTGATTGAGGAATACCACCCGGATGAGATGGCAATTGAAGACCCGTTTTTCGGCAAAAATGTACAGGCCATGCTCAAGTTGGGTCGGGCGCAGGGCGTAGTGATGGCCGCTGCATTATCCCGAAATATTCCCATTGTGGAGTATGCCCCGAGACGAATTAAACAATCCGTGACGGGAAATGGAAACGCCACCAAAGATCAGGTTTCTCAAATGGTTGGTCACTTACTGAAAGAAAGCTTAGACCCTCAGTTCTTCGATGCTACGGATGCACTAGCCATTGCCATTTGCCATCACTTTCACGAAAATGCCCTACCGGTTGCTCCTGGCAAAAAGACCAAAAAAGGGGCCTGGGGTGCCTTTGTCAGTGAGAATTCAGGGCGGGTGATGTAATTGATTGTTCTATTTACCGGCACATTCTGCCCTCTTGCCCCAATTCCGATTACTATGTAATTGATTTAGCTGATTCAGGAGTAATTTCCCTCCATGAATACCCGGATTTCGCGCCTTGCCATTCACCTGCTGGGTTGTCTAACCTTTCTGGCACTCCCTTATATCTTTGCATCGAATGGGGTTGCAAAACTAACCGAGCTCCCCCACAATCCGCACGAGCAGCGCAATCTGGTCTCGTACCTGCTGACGATTGCCTTTTTTTACGCCAATTATTATATCCTGATTCCAAAGCTATACTTTCACCGGAAGTACAGCCTCTATGCCCTCGGCTCGTTGGGTTGTTTTCTACTCATTGAGAGCGCGCTGGTCGTTATTAATCGAAATGGGTTAGTACCTCCAACCCAGCAACCAGGTCCGCCACCTTATCAACTGGAGCACAGGCCACCACCTTCGTTTCCAGATGGGCCACAACCGCCCATTCCAGATGGCAATGATCAGGGGACAAGGCCCGAACAACCGGGGCTACCATCAGAACTCAGTCAAACGTTTTTTTTGACGCTGGTCGGCTTTCTCCTGGCGCTTGCCCTGCGTGTAAATAACCGTTGGCGCGAAACCGAACGGGAAAAAATTCAGACACAGCTCTCTTATTTAAAGGCACAGATTAATCCTCATTTTCTGTTTAATACGCTCAATAGCATTTATTCGCTGGCTATCATCGAATCGCCCCAAACGGCCGATGCTCTGATCAAACTATCCTCATTTCTGCGATACGTCATTCAGGAATCGCAGGAAAATCAGGTTTCGCTCATAAACGAACTAGACTACATTGGTCAATATATTGCTTTGCAACAACTGCGCTTGGGTGATACCGCACAAATTGATTTTACGGTCGAGGGACAGGCCAATGGAAGGCAAATTGTCCCACTCCTTCTGATTTCCTTTATCGAAAACGCATTTAAATACGGCGTAAGTCCCGAAGAGCCCTCCACCATTCAAATCCACATCTCGATTACTGGTGATGAACTTCACTGCCACGTAGCTAATAATAAGGTTCGGGTATTCCAGCCAACGGCGGTGGCCAGTGGCATTGGGTTAACCAATACCAAAGCTCGTTTGCAACTCCTCTATCCTGAGCGGCATCAACTGGTTATCAGCGACAAACCCGATACCTTTACCATCGATTTATCCATTACCTTGTCATGATCCGCGCCATTGCTCTAGATGATGAACCCCCGGCCTTACGGGTCCTGGCCCACTTCTGCCAGCAAGTGGACTTTATTGACTTACAAAAAACCTTTACGCGCACCGATGAGGCCCTGAAGTACCTGGAGCAATTCCCGGTCGACCTGTTATTTCTGGACATCAATATGCCTTCCATGTCTGGGATTGATTTTTATAAAGCCATTGGGTCTACATCGGCAAATGAGTCGCAGCCGCTGATGGTTATTTTTACGACGGCGTACGCTGAATTTGCCGTAGAAGGGTTTACACTGAACGCGGTCGACTACTTATTGAAACCGTTTACGTTTGATCGTTTTTTACAAGCTGCCAATAAAGCGGCTGATTTATACCGGTGGCAGCAACGTTCTGACAAAGCCAGCGAAGCCTATTTGTATGTTCGGGCTGACTATAGCCTTCACAAGATTGCCTTAGCCGATATTCTGTTCATTGAGGGCTTAGATGATTATGTTAAAATTCATCTCCGGACCGATAAAGACGGCCGGAACCAGGCTAGTGTGCCCCGCCCACTTGTAGCCCGCATGACCCTGAAAGTGATGATGGAACGGCTTCCCAGCCATGAGTTTAGTCGGGTACATCGTTCCTATATTGTGCCCTTGACACGTATTGAGGCCATACGGAACAAAACTATTCTAGTAGCCGGGCATGAGATCCCGATTGGTTCTAGTTACGAGGCCGACCTGCTCAATCGATTAGGCCAATAAACGTTTTATTTACCGACACAATCCGTGCGTTTACCGCAAACCCCTCTGGAAAAGCAACATTCGCCCGGACCGTTGCGTACAAACTACTATACATCAAATCCCTGTTTTCTCTTTTAGTATGGAACGCAACGAATTTTTGAAACGTGGTTTCGGTAGTTTACTCGGCATCGCAGCCGTTACACCACTCGTTGGTGGTTGCTCATCGTCGACAGTTGATCCGGTTTCAACCACAACAACTGGCACGTCAACATCAACCGGTTCAACCAATGGCAGTTCGTCCAGTAATTGTTCCGTTACCCCCAGTGAAACCGAAGGGCCTTTCCCAACAAAAGTGCCTGCCAATTTCGTACGGAAAGACATTACGGATGGTCGGACAGGAGTCGCGTTTACCATGAACATCACCATCAAAAATGCGGATAGCAGTTGTGCGGCTTTATCGGGTGCATTGGTCGATGTCTGGCATTGTGATAAAGACGGCTATTATTCAGAATACGGTGGAACGGGTATGCAGAGTGTGAATTTCACGACGGTCGATTTTCTACGGGGTCGGCAGACGACCGATGCCAATGGCTTAGCTTCATTTACCTCAATTTTTCCGGGCTGGTATTCGGGCAGAGCCCCGCACATTCACGTTCATATTTATAATTCCGCCGGGAAGTCGCTGTTGGTTACACAAATAGCGTTCCCGTATGATATAACGACCACGGTGTATACAACAGCCCAGTCGTATGGCTATACGAAAGGGGTACAGGATACGAAGAACGAATCTGATAATGTATTCTCGGATGGTTTCACCACGGAGTTAGCGACCGTTTCGGGGAGTATCTCTGGCGGCTACACACTCACCCATACAATTGTTGTCAGCGCGTAATTACGTTAAACACTGAGTCATAGAGAATACAGAGTTTTTAGACTATTTTTTCAGTGTTCTCTGTGCCGTAACGACGGACCGCTCTGTGGTTAGACATACCAGATGGTGTCTCTACTATGATAAAAGGACTTATTCGCCTGAGTTATCGGAAAATCATTGACGTAACCTCCCACAAACCGTGGGACAAGTTCGTTTTTGAGGATACCTACCTGGAGTTTTATATGCAGGCTCAATTCTATAATCAGGAAAACAAATACAGTACGTTTCAGGAATTACTGGATAACGTCCCCAATGCCGACCGACTCCATCACCTGACCAGTGGGGCTGCTATTGGCTACATTCGTCAGTTAAACAAACTCATTCCTGATATGGCCAATAGCTCCGGTAAACTGTGCCTTCCTTTTACGCAATTCAAATTCGAGATTATACAGTCGCACGTGCAGAATAAAAATGCCCACAAAATTGCCATCATCTTTTACAGCGAACCGCTTACCTGGATCGATACCTTTTCCGATCGGCTCCTGATTGCTTATGGCGACCAGCTTGATGCCTTACAGGCTGGCAATGAAGTGGAAACCGACCTGATTGCGCTACAGCCTTATCTGAGCATTTCGTCTTTGCAGTTACCGAATTTTTCAAAGTAAGACGCTATGGATACACAAACTCAGGCTCAACTGTATTTATCCGACCAGCGAGGCTGCTCACAAGTTGATTATTTTCGAAGTTTTCACGGCTTTAATTTTGGCACCTATCTTGAGGAAAGCAGAACGCCTTTCGGCGCATTGCACCTTCTGAATGATAACACCCTTAAAGCTGGCTATCGTATCGGCATGCAGGTTGAGCAAAATACCAATGTTATCCTTCTTCCGCTAGTTGGTGGTCTGGAATACAATAGCCCTGTTGGAACTGGTTTTCTGGAAGCGGGACAGGCTCAGACTTTATCGCTGTCGGCCGCAATGAAATACGAAATCAGTAATCCTTACGAGACTGAGCTTATCAATTTTTTAGAGATTTGGCTCACCAATCAGTCAAGCAAGTTCACCCCTGAAGGGCACCAAACTCAGTTTGACCTCACCAATAAAAATAAACTCCTCCCCCTTTTCTCAATACACGAAGCAGGTCAGCATGGATACGCTCAATGGCATAGCTTTATTGGTACGTATGATGGCAGGAAAGACGATGTTTATTCCATGACCGATACAACAAATGGAGTTTTTGTATTTATTCTGAGTGGTGCTTTTGAGGTTCAGAACAGGCTTTTACACGCACGGGATGGTCTGGCGTTGACAACTATAGACAATGGAGAAGTGGAGTTCGAGGCTCTATCCAACGATGCGGTACTTATGATACTGGAAGTTCCTCTTTAAACAGCCTCTGTTACATTCGATAGAACAGATTATACTGAATCCCCCCATTTGTTCTGAATATCGTCATGATGCAAGTCGATGTAATCGTTTTGCCGTCATTGACAGCGGGTTTCCAGTTAAACTGATCGGGCATCCATTCAGGCATATTACGAATAATCTGCTGTACATAATTCCCGATTATCGGGACCTGACTTTCAGCATATGGCGCCGTATAAACGGACACACTCACCCGAATGACCTGCCCAATCTCGTTGATTGTTAATGATGCATTGACTCGCCGGACACGCTCCCCATCCAGAACTGAGCTTAATTTCTGATTTAAATACGCCTGTAGATCCTGTGTTTTACCCAGAAATTTAGCGGCCTGATAAAAGGGTTCACATTTTTGTATATTCCCCTCCAGCGAATAGCACTGACTCCGACTAAGGCGACCATGTCGGTAGAAATCCTTACGCTTAATAGTACCGTCCTCATAAAAGGCCATAAAAGGCCCATGCAGTATATTCTCTTTATATTCGCAGCTTACATATACCTGACCCGACGGGTACATGATTTTAGTTGGCCCATGATGAGCAATCCGGCTGATACTATCTAATTGAAACCCATTTGAGAGCGTTTTGGGTAATACGATGTAGGAGTCGGTTCGGAACAACACGCCATTTTTTCGATAAATCCGAACGGTAAAATACTGATCATGTTTACCGTAGTACAAAATCTCTTCGTCATAATCGGCAAACTCATGACGCACCGTATAGGCAAGTTTGCTACGTATTGTAGTATCCGCCTGTGCGTGAACGTATGGATGGAATAAACAAAACAGCAGGAAGTATATGATGGTCATCAAGCACTTCCCAAAGGGCATAATCCTCATTTTTTCAGAAATAGAAGCCTTCTGGAATGACAAACTGATTGCTCCCTAAGATAGTTATTCTTCCACAAATGAACTACTCCCCTTTCCCATGACGATCATTCAACATACGTTTCATTTACCACCCTACCCACGCGGTTTCCACTTGATAACTCGTAGTATTGAACGGGAATTTACGGACTTACAGCAGATTCGAACAGGGATATTACAGGTCTTCATCCAGCATACATCGGCCAGCCTGACCATCAACGAAAATGCTGACCCAACGGTAAGAGGGGATTTCGAGCGATTTTTCAATAAGACCGTACCAGAAAATGCACCCTATTACCAGCACGACTATGAAGGCTCCGACGATATGCCAGCCCACCTGAAAACGGCCATGTTGGGCCATTCAGTGACGATTCCAATCACGAATGGACGGCTGAATTTAGGGACGTGGCAGGGAATTTACCTCGGCGAGCACCGAAATGATGGCGGTAGCCGGACGCTGGTTTTGACGGCCTGGGGAGATTTGATGAATGATGAATGATGAATGATGAATGATGAATGATGAATGATGAATGATTTTACAAAATTCATTTCTTTTTTGTTGACATCTTAACATGTACATGCCCAAGGTTCCTTGTCAAGGGTGCCTTGGGCATGTACATATCGTTAGTCTAGCGTTCAATAGTTTTCATACTCAAAATACAATGTCTCCACCACGCTGTTGCCAGTGGCCGTAACACGCTTGGTTGGCAGATTAGCGGCATTGTAAAGATATGAGTAAAGAGTAACGACCCCGCCGGTTATAGCCGAGGCCACATTGTTCTGGCTAAAGTTAAACTGATTATCAATGCCTCCGTAATAGGTGTAGAAAGGCCCAAATGATCCCACACCGGCAGGAGGAAGAAATACGCCCGGCGCGGGAATGACAAATGCGCCATAAAATGGATTTATTTTCTCATCGAATGCATAGGTAGTACTGATCGACCTATTGTAAACCGGTATGTTAGGCCCTCCTAAGCGGATTATAGAAAATACATCAGTAGACGAAGTCAGGTTATTTCCCGTAAAGGTGAACGAACCACCTCCGCTGGATTGAAGACCACCCACATTTATTCCTTTATTATATGTGATCTGATTAGGGGTGTTGTATTGGAGACCTACACCAAATGTGGAGGGCGAGTTACCAATTCCCGACAACTGGCCTGCTGCATTATAAGCAAGCGTGTATGTTTCAGATCTTGATCCACGTCGAACTTCCGAGTGCAGAGCCTGGGTCAGTCGATTTTGGCCATCGTATTGAAAAACTGTGTTCTCAACGGGTGTGGTGCTGCTATCAGGTGCCTGATAGCCGATAATCAAACTCAGCCGACCCTGTGAATCGTAGTTGAACGCACTGATCTTCGATGTGCCGTTTGGCCCTTCCTGGGTTATTGTTTTAACCCGTAAACGACTGGCTCCTGGCGTAACAACAGGAATTCGGTGATCTGTGCATCCCCAAAAACCAACAATAAGCAGTAAAATGCTCAAGCCTTGACGTAAACGTGTAGTATTCATAGGGTTGTGGTAATAAGCTATTATGTTTGAACTTGGGCCTGTCTCTTAGTAGTTTTCATACTCAAAGTATAAAGTTTCCAAAACACTATTACCAGCGGCCGTAACGCGTTTGGTTGGCAGATTAGCCGCGTTGTAGGTATACGAATATAAGGTGACTCCTCCCCCACCATCTATGGCAGAAAGTATGTTATTCTGGCTTAACGTTGACAGAAAACGAAGTCCCCCGAAGTAGGTGTTGTCATTAAGACTTGCGCTTGGTGGAAACGCAAACTGCGCAAGCTTAGGAATGACAAATACCCCATAGAACGGATTTACATTCGTGTCAAATGCATAGGTTGTTGTGCTGGTGGTGGTGAAGGGTGTGTTTCGAAAAAGCGTTGATGTCGTAGTGACGGACGTTATATTGTTGCCGGTGTAGACGTACGAACTATTACTCGTAATTGTAACCCCAGGGATATCAAAGAATTCAGAACTGCCCACCGCTTTGTTGGCACCATTATATTGAAGAGTCGCATTCCAGCGAGTGACAGCGCCCATGCTGCTTGAAGAGAATCCAACCCCATCTACCAGACCAGCTCCATTATAGCCATATCGGTAGAGTTCAAACGGATTTGGTGAACTGTTTGCTCGTCGGACAACCTCACGCCGTGCCTGGGTCAGTCGATTTTGGCCATCATATTGAAAAACCGTGTTCTCTACGGGTGTGGTACTGCTATCAGGTGCCTGATAGCCGATAATCAAACTTAGCCGACCCTGTGAATCGTAGTTGAACGCACTGATCTTCGAAGTACCGTTTGGCCCTTCCTGAATTACTGTTTTAACCCGTAAACGACTGGCTCCTGGCGCAACCGGAATTCGATGGTCTGTACATCCCCAAAAACCAATTAGCAGAAATAAATAAGCAAAGCAATGGAGTAAACGTGTGGTGTTCATAGCGTTATAGTGATAAGGTACTATTGATAAATCTAACAATCAGCAACTTGGCAACTAAAAGACTAATAATCAATACTATACATTATCTCCCTTTAGTTAACCCGTACTATGCTAAACCGCCATGAAGGTATTTTCCATTCTATTAATTTCCTATTTTCATCACAACAAAAACTTGGAATAATTGTATGAATTTATAAAACGGTCATATTTTAATGGAAAATTAATGTAGCATCTGCCATACCTCTGCCACACTGGTAACCGGTAACTGACAAGCCCTATTGTAACAGACGTATATAGCCGTTTGTCCATCAAGCATGTTTCGTTGGTGTAATAAGGGTAATTCACTCGTACCGGCAGTACCGCAGAGCACTTTATTAGGGTAATACTCAGCATCTAGTTCGGCTCTGAACTGATCTGCTTGGGGGCCGACAATAGCGATTTCGGCAGTAGGACGTGCCCGAAGGGCAAATTGAGCGGCCCAGTTGGTCAGGTAATCGGCGTTTTGCTGAACCAGTGGTTGTACCCGCCCCAGCATCTGGTCGGCACGGTCAGCATAATTGGGTCGTTCCAGTAACAAACTCAGCGTGTACAGGTTTTCGGCCATCATTGAGTTCGATGCAGGAATCACATTATCGAACAGCTCTTTGCGCCTGGCAATAAGCTCCTCTCCATTTTTGTCGGTAAAGAAAAAGAGCGGTTCCGGGCCGGTCAACTCATCGACTGTATCATCGCTAAAATTAGCCAATACATACTGCATGAGCTGGTCTGCTTCTGTCAACCAGCTTTCGGTGAAGGTGGCCTGATAGAGTGCCACCAGTCCATCAATAACCGCGGCATAATCGTCCAGGAATCCGGCCTGGCGGGCTCTGCCCAGTTTATAGGTATGCCAAAGTCGGCCATTTCGACTGTCCCGCATCTTTTTCAGCAAAAAGAACGCCAGCCGTAAAGCGAGGGTTAAAAACTCTGGCTCGCCAAAAACCCGATACGCCGTAGCCAGCCCTTTTAGCATCAGACCATTCCAGGAGCACAGAATCTTGTCGTCTAATCCAGGCCGAATACGTTCAGTGCGGACCCTTAACAGTCGGGTGTGCGTAGCATCCAGACGTACGTTCAGCTCAGCAAGTGACCAGCCCATACGTTCGGCAAATGATTCATCGGACTCCGTGCGGTGCAGAATGTTCAGTCCGTGTTCCCAGTTACCCGCTTCTGTCAAATTATTGAGTTCGGCAAACCAGTCGTACTCGCCCCCCAGAATCTCCTGTAGCTCGGGTGTAGTGAAGGTGTAAAATTTACCTTCTACACCTTCACTATCCGCATCGAGAGCGGAATAGAATCCGCCTTCGGGACTCAATAATTCACGCTGAGCAAAACCAATGGTTTGATAAACAACATGTTTGTAGAGCGGACTTTTGGTCAGACTGTACGCTTCAGCGTAAAGCGTAAGAAGTTGACCATTATCATACAGCATCTTCTCAAAATGGGGTGCGAACCAATCAGCATCCGTCGAATAGCGGGCAAATCCCCCGCCAAGCTGATCGTAAATTCCACCCAGTGCCATCCGATCAAGCGTCAGTTTGACTTGATGTAGGGCTGCTTCGTTGCCAGTGGCATCGTAGTAACGAAGTAAAAATCGCCAGATGCTCGGCATTGGAAACTTTGGGGCACGACGCATGCCCCCCTTTTCATCATCGGCCTTAACTGCTACTTTTCGGTACAGTACATCTACCGTTTCAGGCGCAAAAAGTGGGTCATTTTGCGTCAGTCCATAGCGTTCGGCATCGGATAGGTTCAACTCCCGCGCGAACCCATCCGCCGACTGGACAAGATCCTGTCGGTGTTCGTCGAAAGCAGATCGAACGCTATCCAGCAAATTCATCCAGTTCTTTTTAGGTAGGTATGTGAGTCCATAAAATGGCTTGGCATCAGGCATCAAAAACACATTGAGCGGCCAGCCCCCCTGCACACCCATTGCCTGAACGGCGTCCATGTAAATGGCGTCAACATCCGGGCGCTCCTCACGGTCAACTTTAATACACACGAAATGCTGGTTCATCAACAAGGCTACGTCTTCCTTTTCAAACGACTCCCGTTCCATAACATGGCACCAGTGGCAGGCCGAATAGCCAATGCTAACCAGAATTGGTTTATCTTCTGCAATGGCTTTAGTCAGGGCTTCATCGCCCCATGGATACCAGTCAACAGGATTTTCGGCGTGCTGAAGCAAGTATGGGCTGGTTTCGTATTGGAGTTGATTGGGCATGATAGGTTGTGCTCAGTAGGAATGACCACCTAATGACTCGTAATGACTATTTTTTTCGTTTGGCTTCCGGTTTCATTTTGGATTCGGAGCACATAGAGCCCGGCGGGTAAATGCGTCACGTTTATGTACTCCTTAACACTGTTAACCACTCTCCTAACGACGGATTGGCCGTTTGTGTTTAATAAAACAAGGCTTGTTGCTGATGTGGGTAATTGCCCGAACGACACCGTTAGGATTGTTTGAGCTGGATTGGGAAACACGCTAACATCAGCTAAAGCGGGTTCGTTAGCAGTCACCGTGCCTATATCAAAACGGCATAGATACACCTCACGGCCGGTAAGCTCAATGGTCTGTTGCCAGGTCTTATACCGTACTGTCAGGCTGGTTTTCACGCCATCGGCCGCGTAAGGGTTTTGCGCGGCTATCAGGATTTTGTTTTCTTTGGCAACCCCCCGCCAAACTGGCAGTTGCTTATCCATTAAATCCCGGGCGGAGGTCTCAATCACGAGTTCATAGTTCCCCTGAAACATATCGGCAAAGTGTGATAGCCGATACAGTCCATGCGTAAAGTATTCATAGGCGGCATAGGTATCGGTTCGGGTACCTGTCAGGGTAGGATTTTCCCAAAGCCACAAGCCGGATGCCCCCGAAAAAAAAGGGAATATAGCCGTAGCCTCCGCCATAAAGGGCTGGATGAAGTTTGGGAAACTACTCGAACTATCATGGTACCGCAGCCAGACCCAGGGGACCACTGGTTTCGTACTCCAGGCCCGATTCACTTCGATCTGAAACAGCAGATACGCCAGATAGTCTTTCGCCAGTGGGTTCGGATAGTCGTAATAATAATAGGCTGAGGGCGACAATGCGTCTAATTGATCATAGTACGGGCCACCTATACCGCGCCCAAGTGAATCCTGGACCATGTAATTTGTCCGGCTGAGGTTGGTCGTCCAATCAGTCCAGGTGAAAGTTGGTACGTTCAGGTAGGTATTTAATACGGGAGTATCGGCGTAACTACTCACGCTGATACCGGTCAGATCGGCATGCTGGCGAACATAGCGTAACCCTTCCGCGTAGAGGTTGCGCATTGCTTTTTTATAGGTGGCCACAAAGTCGGCGTCAGAAAGGGCCCGGTAGATTTCGGGAACACGGGTATCGGTTTTGATTTTCAGAATCCGGCTATCCGTTTCCAGAAATCGTTCAATATCTAAGGAGAGCCGGTTTACCGGGAGAACATATAAGCCAGCCGAGTTTTTCTGTCCCCCGGCCAAATCCGACAAAAAGCGATCCCACTTGGCACGGTAGGCTGCCAGGTCATTTGCCCAGGGGCTTTCGAGGGTTTCCCACGGCTGATTCAGCCCTGTTGCAAACCCGTAATACACCAATGCACGTTGCTTTGCCTGTACCAGTGAGCCGTATTCACTATCTTTTACATCAACCAGATGACTAAATCCATGCCGTAATGGGCTCGCCTGTACATCGGCAAACCGGGGACCACCATAGATAATAGGAAATGGGAGTGTAAAATCCGGAAATTTACTCCACTCAATCTGATTAGGCTGACTAACGGGCGTAAAAATGAGCCGATCAGCACACTCCTGAGCGCTGGCTACTGGATAATAATTCAGCCAAAAGCCAACGACCCAGACAAACAAACTGCCAAATGAACCCTGCATTGCTTGAAGTTTCGCCAAAACTACGGAATTTTAGGGGCGTAAAGCGACCCGGTTACTAAACGAATTGGCAAACGCTTCTCGTTATTCATGTAAACAAGTACGTACAAAACGGCTTTATCTCGTTATGAATCCAATCCGACTTCTGCTGGTGTGTACCACGCTGCTACTAACGCTTACCCATTGTAAAAAGGACGATGGCAACAACCCAACGCCTACCGAGGCATCACAAACCGAATTGCTAGTAGCCAATAACTGGCGAACCGTTCAGGTATCGACACCCGATGGACAGGCCGTCAACAAAAGCCGCCTGAATTTAGCGACCCAGGTTTTGTATGACCTCAACATGCAGTTTAGAAATGATGGTACCGTCCGCGCTCTTGACCCAAAACAATCCAATTCCGTTATCAATGGCGGCACCTGGACACTTGCTACCGACAACAAATCGATCGATGTAGATGTATCTGGTTTCAAAGGCAACTTCCCGATTATTCAGTTGACCAAGAGTAAACTCATCCTTCGGCAGCGTGCACCCGTGGATGGGAAAGATGCTGATATCAATCTTGAATTTGACCCTACCTTATAATAAGGTCCTCAACTCTCCAGTCAAGACGCGAGTATTCGTATTAGCTCGCGAATCTAAATAAGTCAAATCCCCTTAGCCATTAATCCGTGTCACAGGTTCTGCTTGTGACACGGATTAATGGCTTTTACTTTTCGTCTGGTATTCAGTTTCGAAGCGGTTCCCCAGAACTTGCCAGTATCTGATTGCATGGGTGGCGAATCTATACCCTTCAATCGATACAGCATCCAGATTAAAGCCTTGTCGTCGATCTTAAGCGTGTATAGAGGTCAATTCTCGTTGGTTCAAGTAGGACTTTATTCTTCCCTTAGTATCCAGAATGATCTGTATAAAAATTGATTATAGTAAGCTATCTCCCAAGTATATATTATCTACCAACAGACATACTAGCACAGTAGTGGCCAAATTGATCAGTTACCATATGCCTAAATAGCGTCTAAAAGCTATTTATCCCATCCTGCTAAAACATGTATACACTTAATTACAGTAGAAACAAAAAATGATTATTCATTGGTATAAATTTTGCTTGATTAAGGCTACTTCATGGTTAAATTACTAGCCGTAGACAAGCATTCAATGCTCTACTCTCATTCCTGCTGCTGAAGCACGTCTACCCTGATTTAGCTTTTTAGCCAAGAATTTATTTTGGGAATGCTGAGTCTGGAAAATTTTTACCCGTTTATGATTCACCTCTGTAACAACCCTCTGAATACGAGTAACCGTTGGGCTTTAAGCATCCCTACAAGCCATATGTTCGTTGTTATAGCATGTTTTTGCGGAGTTTGCTTCGGGGAATTGAGCTGTGTTTCGTCTAGGCAAGTCGTTTATTTTCAGGACAATTCCGGTGCAAAAGGCAGTGTCCCAATCGCCGAATCCTATGTCCCCCGTATTAAACAGGGTGATGTACTATCGATTCAGGTGAGTAGCCTCAATGCCGATGCCTCCGCTTTTTTTTACCCGCACGCTCTCACCACACTCTCAACTGGGCGTACGCAGCAACAAGCCAACACCAGCGGCCTTCCCGAAATGGCAGGTTATCTGGTAGCTGCATCGGGCGAAATTGAATTACCCTTAGTAGGTCGGCTCTCCGTTGGTGATCTGACCGTTAGCGAATGTAGTGCGCTCATCAAGCAAAAATTGAGCCCTTTTTTAAAAGAGCCGACGGTGAATGTGCGTAATCAGAATTTCCGAATTTCAGTTTTGGGCGAAGTAACGCGTCCAGCCCTCTTCACAATTCCCAACGATCAGGTTACCTTAATAGAAGCCCTAAGTTTAGCGGGCGATGCAACCATTTATGGTCGGCGCGATAATGTGCTGGTTATCCGGGAAGAAAGCGGCAAAAAAACATTTTCGCGCGTTGACTTAACCCAGCGCAATTTGTTTCGGTCGCCCTATTACTACCTACATCCAAACGACATTGTATATGTGGAACCAGGCAAAGCACGGGTGGCAAATGCAGATCGGTTTTACCTGATTGTTCCCACCGTACTAAGTGCGTTATCATTCATTGCAATCCTACTCACCCGTAATTAAATCAATCCGAGTCTGCTATGTCTAATTCATCCAACTATTCCTACATACCCTACCAGGTGATGGATACAGACAGCGCCTTCCGGACCACCCTGCTCCGTTATGTTCGTCACTGGTATTGGTTCCTGATAACCCTCGGCCTAATGCTGTTGGCCGCTTACGTTTATTTGCAGTTTAAGCAACCAATCTATCTGAGTCAAAGCAGTTTGTTGATCAAGGATGAAAAGAAAGGGCTGGACTCCGACAATATTTTAAAAGACCTTGAAATTTTTGCGCCTAAAAAAATTGTCGAAAACGAGATTGAGGTGTTCAAATCGTACACCCTCATGAATCAGGTCGTTCAGGAACTCGGTCTGGATGTAACGTATTTCCATGATACACCTTATGGCCCACGGGAGTTATTTCAGCAGTCCCCCATTCGACTGATTATCGAGCAACCGACCAGCGCCCTGTATCAGGAGAAGCCATTTACGATCCAGTTTATCGACAACAACTCCATTAAAGTAGAGAATAAACTGTATCCACTGAATACGAGTATTCAGACTTCAATGGGCAGGTTGCGCTTCTTTCCCCGACAGGCAATATCGGCCAGTACTGAGCCCCTGCTGATTCAGATAGCTCCCCGCCATAAAACTGCCAAAAACTACCTCAGGGTACTGAAAGCCGAGCCAACCAGTAAGGCGTCCACAGTCATCATGCTTTCAATAGAAACGGGCGTTCCCGATAAAGGAGAAGCAATTTTAAATCGATTAATCGACCTGTATACCAAGGCCTCCGTATTAGATAAGAACCGGGTGGCTTCCAATACACTGAATTTTATTGATGATCGACTTCAGTTGGTGTCAGGCGAATTGCAAACGGTTGAAAAAGGGGTAGAGACCTATAAATCATCGGAAGGAATCACAGACCTGGGCCTTCAAGCGAAGGGTTTCCTTGAAAGTGCCCAGCAAAACGACACCGAACTGAGTCAGGTAACCATTCAGTTACAGGCGCTGAACGACGTTCAAAAGTACGTGAATAGCCAACCGGCGTACCGCAGTGGCACACCAGCCACACTCGGCTTGA
>NZ_BAAHBG010000027.1:165518-188630 GCF_054776855.1 Spirosoma migulaei
ATTGGCCCCTTTTTATCGACCTATCTACTCCACACTCGGCTTGAATGACCCCACCTTGCTCGGTCTTTTCGAAACGTTCACAAAACTGGAAGCCCAGCGTGATCAATTAATGCGGACAACCTCGGAGAAGAATCCATTGTTACAAACGGTCAACAGCCAGCTTCAAACGGTCAGGTCCAATATTTCAGAAAACATTGGGACGATGCAGAAAATCCTAGCCGGAGCCCAACAGCAGTTCTTAGCCAAAAATCATAAAATAGAAAGCGTTATCCGCACAATTCCTGCCAAGGAGCGTATCCTATTGAATATCACCCGGCAACAGGCTATTAAAAATGATTTATATACATATCTACTAAGAAAACGGGAAGAAACGGCGGTTTCCTACGCATCGGCTATATCAGACTCCCGTGTTATTGATGCCGCCCTGACGGATGAGAAGCCTATAAAGCCCAATAAATCCTTACTATTTCTACTGTTTGGGCTAGCGGGTTTAGTCTTGCCAGCGGCTTTTCTGGCCGTGTACGATCTGGTCAATAACCGGGTCATGCACCGATCAGATGTTGAAGAAGGCACACAGGTTCCAATTCTGGGTGAGATCGTCAAGAAAAAGCAGTCCGAAGCACTTGTCGTTGCCAACCGGAGCAATACCGTTATTGCCGAGCAGATTCGGATGCTGCGAACTAATTTAAATTACCTCCGAAGTAGCCAGGATAGTAGTCAGGTATTGCTCTTTACGTCCAGCATTGAGGGAGAAGGGAAGTCATTTATCTCATTGAACCTCGGCGCAAGTCTGGCGTTAGTGGGTATGCGGACCGTAATTCTGGAGATGGATCTTCGTAAACCCCGGCTTCGCCAGTCGCTTAATTTGCCCGATGGTCCTGGGCTAAGCAATTACCTCTCGGGCGAAACAAGCTTACCCCAAATTGTCACTCCTCTGCCTGATAAACCAAATTATTTCATCATTACAAGTGGCCCACTTCCCCCCAATCCGTCGGAAGTATTGAGCAGCCCCCGACTACAGCAGCTCATTATGGATCTTCGGCGTCACTTCGATTATATTCTGATCGATGCGCCCCCAGTGGGATTAGTGACCGATGCCCAGTTGATTGCCCAACATGCTGATGCAACTCTCTACATTGTTCGGCACGATGTTACGCCGAAGAACTGCCTGAAAATGCTGGACTCGTTATATCGGGAGAAGCGATTCAATAAACTCAATGTTATACTCAACGCTGTACAGAACGACGCATCCAGCTACTATAGTTATGGCGGCTACAAAAGCGATTTGTACCAGACCAAAGGAGTGCAGAAAAAAAAGTCTTTTCTCAGTCGGTTCAATCCTAATTAATTCTGGAATCGTATGGTCTCCGAAGCAATTAACTCCCAAAGGCTTGAGAAACGAGTCGTCCCTTTCATTGCAACCCAAACCAGTGGCTATCCAGCCAAACGAATCGTCGATCTGGTTATGAGTGCGTTGGTCACTCTACTCTTGTTAAGTTGGATGATTCCACTTATTTGCTTGGCTATCCGGCTTACTTCGCCGGGGCCAGCTATTTTCGTGCAGCTTCGGTCAGGCCGAAACGGGCAGCAGTTCAGGTGTTTAAAATTCCGGACAATGTACACCCCACCATCCGGTACAAGCGTTTTTCGTCAAGCCGCGAAAAATGACCCGCGTGTAACTCCCCTTGGCCGTCTATTGCGCCGGACAAATCTGGACGAGATGCCCCAGTTCCTGAACGTACTCCTGGGCGACATGAGTCTGGTAGGGCCCCGCCCCCATCCACTTGGGTTAGATGCTGAATATTGGCACGTCCTACCTACCTATTCATTACGAAACGGCATTCGTCCGGGTATTACGGGGCTGGCGCAGGTTAGTAGATGTCGGGGAGGAATGACCTATCCATTGATGATGAAACACCGGGTTCGCTACGACCTGTTCTACATTCAGAAAGCGTCTTTTTTATTCGATATCTACATATGCTTCCAAACGCTGGCAGCCATGTTTACGGGTAACACAGATGCATTTTAATTAATTGAGCAAACATTAGCAGCTATTTAGTTGACTACCAAATTATTAGTAAATAACAGATAACCTAATATCCACCACTTAACGATCCAGGGTATACCTAAGTTGATAGGTATGCATAACTTTTAAAACTCCGCTTGTGGTTAAATTGAGTAAACATCACCGTATTGATGCTCGAAGCCTGATCGTCTATCGAAACGTGATCGAGTCGATCTTTCTGAAAGGGGCTGGTGTGGTAATTGGGTTTCTGACCGTAACATTAACCGTTCAGTTCATCAGTGTCAAAGACTTTGGCATCTGGATGACCATTACCTTTCTGACCAGTTGGTTCAGCTTAGTAGATGTAAGTTTTGGCAACGGTCTCCGAAATAGTTTGGTCCTCTTTTTTGATACCGGGAATGATGCGGCCGCCAAAAACTACGTTAGTACCCTGTATTTTCTTTCGGGCGCATTTGCCCTTATGTTCTGTGTAATTTTTGGCACCCTACACTTTTTCCTGGACTGGACTAGCCTACTTAATATTGACAGCGACCAGCCCGCACTCATTAACACAATAATTACCTATACATTGATAAGTTTCAGCATTCAACTTCTGCTGAAGCCGATCAACTCCATTTTACTGGCCGACCAGCGGGCCGCAGTTGTGGCGTGGATTTTATTGATCGTCAATGTGGCCGTCATCTTGCTGATCTATGCCGCTTCGGTTTTTCTCCATGCCTCTCTGGTGGTTATTGCCCATATCTATAACCTGGTTCCCGTACTAGTCTTTGGTGGAGTTTCCGTTTATTTTTTTCGCACGACTTACACCCGACTCGCCCCCGGTATTTCCTACATCGACGTTTCATTGATCAAAAAGTTAGTGACGATAAGCGGGCAGTTTTTTTTTCTTCAACTGGTGAGCATTATTGTGTTCACTTCCGGAGGGCTTTTCATTTCATATTATCTGGGGTCCAACAGCGTGGCTCCGTATAGTATTGCCAATAAATACTTCAGTGTATTGCCATTCCTGTACGGCATTTTCATCACCCCGTATTGGTCGGCCTTTACCGATGCGTACATCAAACGAGACACCCATTGGATACGGGCTACTATCCGGCGACTCAATCTGATCTGTGCGGGTATGGCCATCCTGGCCCTCCTGATGCTTGCGGTAGCTCAACTAGTTTTTTCATTATGGATAGGCCACAAAATCCAGGTTCCAACCAGTCTTTCCATCTGGTTGACGGCCTACGTCATCAGTTTTATCTTCCTGAGTAACTACAACTACTTTATCAACGGCGTCGGCCAGATTAAAACACTGGTACAAGCATCACTGGTGGGCATTGTGTTATACTTCCCCCTAAACTATGTTCTTTTTCAGTTTACCAATGCAGGCCCCGCCAGTGTTGTCATTGCCGGTACGCTGTGGAATTGCTTTCTGCTGGTGATATGTATGCGGCAATACCGTCAGATTATGAACACATTGAGCCATGAACCCGCGAACTATGCTCTTCAGGATTAGCAGGCTACTATATCGCACCATCCGGTTCATAAAACGACGGATCTGGTACGTTGGTCAAACCCTGCTGACCCGGCTCTATTTTTACCTCAATGGTGTAGTCTACGGTAAAGGCATGAGGAGTTATGGGATTCCGGTTGTTGATATTACGGATGGTAGCCAACTGGTGATTGGGGAATCCTTTGTTTTCATCAACGGCATGAATTACAGTAATCGAATCGGGCGACAACAGCCCTGCTTTTTCATTGCGAATCTGGGCGGACAAATACACATCGGCAATCACGTAGGTATGAGTGCCACCGCCCTGGTTTGCCACGAGTCCATTACGATAGGCAATCACGTTACCATTGGCGGAAACACCGTTATTTATGACACGGACTTTCATAGTCTGGATGTACGCCAACGGGCAGGCTATGCCGACAATGCACTGGCGGCTACTGCACCCGTGGTTATTCAGGACGGTGCCTTCATCGGTGCACACGTGACTATTTTGAAGGGCGTTACCATTGGCCATCATGCTGTAATTGGAGCGGGCTCGGTTGTCACGAAAAGCGTTCCGGCCAACCAGATATGGGCTGGTAACCCTGCCAGGTACATAAACGATCTATTGACCGACTCAACACGATGAAAAAGTACTTCCTGCTGATCATGTGTTGTATAGCCGCGCAGGTTACGCCCCTGGTCTATCAGGCTGTATTTGGCTATACAGAGTACTTTATTTATCCCTCCCTCCTGAGCCATACGCTCTTGATTATTCCAATCTTCATCTTATTCCACCTGAAGAACCGTTTCACCAAAGCCTTTCTCACGTTCTGGATTCTGTGGCTTTACATTGGAGAACTTAAAATACTGAACTACTACGCCATTAATCCATACTTCATTTCCATGGATGAAGGTTGTATCATTTACAATAGTTTTCTCATTGCCATGAGCATTGGCATGTTTATTTACGACATTAACTATACCGTTCCATCCATCACACCAGAGCATCAGGAAAAAGGCCGTCTCCTGTATACCGATTTAACCTGGCTTGAATATCCATTACTACTTTTCCCACTCATCTGGTTTGTCGATTTCATCCGTAATGTGGGCTATATTCCCATCTTTTCCGGCAGCGACGTAACCGAGAAAATGTACCATATCGACTATGGATACGTCTATAATTTTGGCTTCTTTAACTGTGTGTCGGCCGTATTGCTGTATGATCGTTTCCTGAGAAGTCAGCGAACACCCGAAAAAGTAGTCTGGCTGTCCCTGACGATTCTGGCAATTCTCATTACCTCCATTGACAGTAAACGCCTGTTTCTGCTCATTTCGATCGGGTCTATTTTCTTCTACGAAAAAATAATGGCCGGGAAGTTCACCATCAATACAAGATCCATCGTCATGATCGTGGTAGCAGCCATCCTCTATATTAGCCTGCAAAATCTACGGCTCGGCAGCAGTTCATCCTCACAGTTTGCCCGGGAAGGATTACCCATGGGGGTCGAATTCCGGGAATATATCCGAGCCGTGAACGAGTTTAAACCGGGCGAAATACCGGGTTATGATCTGACAGCGAGCACCCTGGCCAACTTTATCAATTCGGGCATCCTAAGTATTGCAGGAATCAATAAAGCCGACCTCATTACAAAAGATAGTGCGCTCACGTTTATGACCCTGTTCGATCCCGATAACACAATGGGTATTCGAACCGGGCTGATTTCGGAACTGTACTTCGCGTACGACTTTTACGGGCTTATTGTCATGCTTGCCTTCGGCTATGTAGTCAGCTATGTCTCGTATGCCATGCTCCACGCCAAAATGAAATCCAATATGATTCTGCTGATCATTATCTTTTCGCTGCTCATGCTCACCGTATTTGGGCAAAGTTCCGTTACGGCAGGCTCGTTAACCGTTTTGTTCTATCTGCACATCGTAATACGGCTGGCCAGACCAACGATTCGTCTGACCGTTTCGATAGACTCCGTTAACAATGTTTCTCAGGATGGGCTATCACACCTCAACGCTCCTATCCGCTAATCTGAAATCTGAGGGTATGATTTACGTTGTTATTCCGGTCCATAATCGAAAGCAGTATACCCGAAAATGCCTGGCCTGTTTGAGGAATCAAACGGAGCAGGCTCATCAGGTTGTTGTGGTTGATGATGGATCAACGGACGGAACGGCTGATATGATACAGGCCGAATTCCCCAAAGTACTTGTTCGCATGGGTACAGGCTCGCTCTGGTGGGCGGGCGGCACCAATCTGGGTATTCAATATGTACTGGATCACCTGAAAAGCCAACCCAATGATTTCCTGTTGACCTTAAACGATGATACGGAAATTGCCCCCGATTATCTGGCCAATCTGCTCAATGCCTATTCTGCTAAGCAACCCTGTATAATCGGCTCAGTATCTGTCGATATCCGGGAGCCTGGCCGACTTCTGTATGCAGGAACCCATATTGACATGTCATTTGCGAAAATTCGGGATTTGGCCAAAACCCGTTTCAAACAGCAACAGGCTCTGTTAGCAACCGGCCCACGCTATATTCCCTCCGATTGCCTGCCAGGCAGGGGTATGCTGATACCGATCTCAGTATTTAGCAAAATCGGTTTGCTCGATGAACTTCATTTTCAGCACCATATGGCCGACCTCGACTTTTCGATCCGTGCCCGAAAAGCAGGTTTTTCATTATTTGTGGCCACTACTTGTGTGATCTATGAACATGCCGAGGCCACTGGGTTAGTCCTTAACAAGTCCACCTCAATACGACAGTTTTTAAGGGCTTTGTTCACGACACGATCACCCATTAACCTAAAGACCAGGTATCACTTTGCCCGTATTCACGCGCCCGCTTTTCTAATCTACCTGACCTTCGACTTGGCCCGGATCTTCGGCGGATACGTACGCAGGAAACTGATAAACGACTAATCCGTATCTCAACTACAGGTCTACCCCAATCACGTCTCCCATCCAACTACACCAAGGGCATGAAGCAACGAGTCTACGAATTTATCAAGCAGCATCCGATTCTATTGAAACTGGCATTAGTGATTCAGTCAGGTTCGTTTGTAAAACCGACCGTTACGAAAACGATTCGGGGCAAGCGGAATAAGCTCACCATTAACCAGTCGGCCTTTTGTGTAAACTGTACGATCGATATTGATGGTAATGATAACACGATTCTTATTGAAGAGAGTGCCCGTCTGCATGGACTCACGGTATACATCCGGGGCAATTCGAATCGGATTCATATTGCCAAACAGGTTCGGTTTAAACGAGGGGGTAGTCTGTGGATCGAAGATGAACGGGGCGAAATTAGTATTGGCGCGCGCACGATGATCGAAGATGTTCATGTGGCCGTTACGGAGCCTGGTTCCAGCATACGGATCGGCGAGGATTGTTTGTTGGCCTATGATATTGATGTGCGTACCGGCGATTCACACTCAATTCTGGATGCCACAACCGGGCAACGAATCAACTATGCTAAAGATGTTGTTATTGATGATCACGTCTGGATAGCCGCCCATTGCAGCATTCTAAAAGGCGTCCGCATCCGAAAAAATTCCATTGTCGCTACGCGCTCCGTCCTAACCAAATCGTTCGATCAGGAGGGAGTCATCATCGGAGGAAACCCAGCTAAACTACTGAAAGACAATATAAACTGGGCACAGGAGCGCCTGTACGATGGTTAATCGCACAAAATTTATTGTCCACGGAGACACAGAGATTATAAATTGGTAATTTTTAACTTTTTTTACCTCAGTGTTCTCTGTGCCTCTGTGGACAATAAATTTTGCTTAACCAATTCATCATAAAGCTTCATCGTAGCCTTGTACGCCGTTTCTTTTGAATAATGGGGGAATTCTCCTCGGCTGGCCTGTGCCAATCGACTGACTAATTCCGGCTGCTGATTCATTCGCTCAATGACCCGGTTCAGGTCGTCGCTGTTGCCGGTTTTAAACAGGAGTCCGGTCTGCTCATCCTTAACAATCTGGTTCAGATTTTCCTGATCGGAGCAAATGATGGGGGTACCTGTCGAGAAAGCTTCCAGAATAACCGTTGGTAATCCCTCATACCAGACGGACGGTACCAGTACGGCCCGGCAGGTTTTCAGAGCGGCCAGAACAGTGGACCGATTCTGCCAGCCCGTAAACTCCACATGTGGTAACGAAGCAACGGCCTCTTTCACTTCATCTGTCAGGGGACCATCACCAATAATTCGTAGGTTAAATGGCTTTTTTTCGGGCCGCTTCCAGCAATACTCGGATTCCCTTTTCAGGCGAAAGTCGACCGATAAACAGAAATTGATCCTGTCGTTGCCCAGGCTCAGCGTAGCCTGCATCGGGCACAAAATTGGGTTTGACCACTACTTGAGTGGGTGAAAGAGCCAGGGATGATGTCAAAATTTTCTGGCGTGCAAATTCCGTCAGTACTACAAACCGGTCTACACGTCGCCAGATTCCCGTTAGTTTATGAAGCATTGTAATCAGGCTTAATTGTGCCGATTGCAGGTGTGAGTGCCGGAAACAGGCATGACGTATACCCGCCAACGGTACAAGTTGCGTCAGGCAGGTTTCGCAGGGAATCTTCCCCTCACGCATCAGCAGGCCGCTAATGCAGACTAACCGGTAGTTATGCAGGGTCATCACCACAGGCACGCTCCGTTGCTTTGCCGCCCGAATGACAGCGGCCGTTGCGGTATAAAACAGGTTGTGAATATGAACGACATCGGGCCGAAACCGGTCGATCACCTGCCCGGCCCGGTTGCCTGAATCCGTATTATACAGCGACCGGGTAGCTGAACCGAACTTGTTCAGGAATGTTCCCTCGAAATTTTCGTTGGTAAACGTCAACGTTTCTACGTCTACCCCGTTTTCCCGAAGCATAGCTGCTTCCTGTTGAAAAACAGTGTCCTCTCCCCCCGCCTGCTGGTAAAAATTATGAATCAGTAATACGCGCATGGCTATTGTTCCCCCGGTTTACCAACGCCTGCGCGTTTTCCGATAGCCAGACGACTTGCCAGCAGGATGGTTTTTAGTTTGTTCCACACCCGCACCGGAACACTAAACTTCCGGCGAAACCGCCGTGCGTATGCTGGGTTAACCGACACATCGGCCGGTAGATGGAACTGCCTGGGTAGGCTATTATCCAGCACTGTTTTATACCGATTGTATACAACCTCCGTAGTTGAATCGACCGAGTCGATGCCGATATTGATTGTCTTGGAAATGGTGGGATATACCGTAACGCCACCCCATTTAAACTCACTGTAACACAGGCGAATATCCCAGGCATCAATTTCTTTTGTATAGGCTCGTTTCAACATGCGAACCCGATCCTGGCCATCGGCATTGAACGCCTTACAGGCCGCATTATCGGCTATAAACGTATCAAAATCCCTCAACGCCCAATCGACCTGCTCCCAGCGGTCGGCCCAGATGCCCCACCCCCAGGCGCAGGTCCGCCCGAAGAAATACACATCCGATTCATAGCCTTGAGGTCGTGGAAACGGAAACGTGTAGCCCCCAATCGAAAAAACCGTCGGCGTATCGGCGTATTGCTCCAGGCACTGATTCATATAATCCAGAAAATTGCGACTGGTTACTATGTCATCTTCCAGCACAATAACAGACGGATGGGTTTGCAGTACAGCCGTTACCCCCGCAATAATCGAGTTGGCGCAGCCCATATTCTGCTCCCGATATAGCCGGTGGATGCGTCGAAATCCAGTAAGATTATCCAGAACGGCCCGTACAGCGTCTACTTTAGCCAACTCATCGGCACGTCCGGGCCGGGGCCCATCGACAAAAACATACAACTCGCTTTGGTCCGCCAGGTAGTTGGCCTGAAGCGCGGTTACTGTTCGTTGAAGTTCGTTGGCACGTTTATAGGCAAATAAAACAATGGGAGCAGGCATATGCCGGATATATGAGGTAAGGTGTATGATGTATTAGTTATCCGCCTGGTGCAACTGACGAATCCATTGCCTGGTGAGGTAAAATACAAACAGGGAGTTCGTACTAAAATAGCGGGAGAACAGTCGGCGAGGCTCCTGAAAGAATCGATACAACCACTCTAAACCAGCAAATTGCATCCAGTTTGGTGCCCGTTTTTGTACGCCAACTGTAACGGGCAGCGCCCCTCCGACGCCCAGCAAAACAGCCGGAATCCGATGCGACAGGGCAGCCATCCATTTCTCCTGTTTGGGGCAACCCAGTGCGACAAAAACAAGCCCGGCACCCGACGTCCGGATACGTTCAACAACCTCCTCTTCTTCCCCGGCTGTCAATGCCCGAAACGGAGGAGCATATAGACCCGAAATGGACAGTTCCGGGTGATGTTGCGCACAGTAATCGGCACAACGTTCGAGCACTGCCGGTGTAGACCCGTAGACATAAACCGAAACACCGTGCCGGGGTGCCTCCTGAAGTAGTGCAGGTAATACATCGAGTCCAGTAATACGCTCCTGTCGACGTCCGTATAACAGGCGTATTGCCCAGGCTACCGGCACCCCATCGGCAGTTGTCCAGGTAGCCCTGTTAACCATCTCTGCAAACGCCGGATCGCGAACCGCTTCAACGATCATATGGGCATTGGCAAAACAGGCGTAACCCGACTTACGCAGACAAGCGGCTTGCAGTATGTCCTGTATAAACTGTTGGTATGAACTGAGGCTTATCTCCAGGCTAACAACATTCTTTCGGACAGACTGAGGTGATCGTGAATCGGGGGCACCGGAGAGAATCATAACAAAAACCGTTCGTTAAACAGTCAGTTGGTAGACGCCGAATTGGTAAAAAGTAACATGTACGAACGAGCCATCTCAAAGCCGTTTACCCGTACCTTTACACACCGATAAATACAACCCTTGACGGTGTAGTTATCGTTTCCGTCAATGACTAGCGTGAATAAGTTACTCAACCGATTACTTGCCCCGTTCAGAAATCAGTCCAATCAACCACCGGATCAACCGGGCTGTTACTGGCAGGCCGACATTCATTCTCACTTGCTTCCGGGAGTCGATGATGGTGTATCCAGCCCGGAAGAAGCCCTTGTTTGTCTGCAACAGCTTTCGGCCTGGGGTATTCAACGGGTTATTACAACCCCACACGTTAGTCAGGACTGGTACCCGAACAGGCAGGAGGATCTTTTAAAAGGTCAGCGTATACTACAGAACCTGGTAAAGGAACATCAGATTCCGATAACGATCCAGGTAGCTGCGGAATATCTGCTCGACGATTTATTCCTGGACCTGCTCCGTGCCGACCAGTTGACGAGTTTCGGGAAACAGAAGTATGTGCTTTTTGAAACGGGTTGGGCAGCCGCGCCAAATTTTCTGCATGAAATTGTCTTTCATTTACTGGGGCAGGGATACCAGCCCCTACTGGCGCACCCTGAACGCTATACGTATTACCACAATGACCTGAAACCACTTACTGATCTGCGGATGGCAGGCTGTCTGTTTCAACTTAATTGGGGATCAATGACCGGACGCTACGGCCGCCGGGTGCAGGCGCAGGCACATCGTTTTTTAACCAATAAATGGGTCGATTTTATTGGATCAGATCTTCACCGGCCCACCGATCTGGAATCCTATGGCAAGTTGTTTACGGCCTCTGACTATCACTTACTGCAACAGCAACCTCTCCGTAATCAGGAACTTATTACGGAGTTAACCAACACGTAAGAAACGTTTGACCAAGTTGGATTCGAATCCTCAGTCGATGTCCTCATCATACTCGTCAGGTTAAGCTCGTAGGGTAGTTTGGTGGTGTCGGTTTTAAGAAACTGACACCACGACAAAAATATAGCCTATCGTTCTCGCTTGGCTTAGCCGAGTGAGGGCTATATTTTTAACGGCCTCCGGCCGGTGCAATAAAGAAAAATGTCCAAAACGGGCCAGAGGCCCTTGAACCAATAGTCCTCACTCGGCTAAGCCAAGCGAGAACACGAGAATCCCCTATATGAAATCACTTCGTTTTGAAACTGAACCCAATTTTTTTCTAACCGCCGATGCCTGGGGTGATCCCTCAAATCCGCCTGTGCTACTCCTGCACGGCGGTGGCCAAACGCGCCATTCCTGGGGCGACACCGCCCGTTGGCTAGCCGATGCGGGTTGGTATGCCATAGCCCTCGATGCCCGTGGACATGGCGACAGCGACTGGTCGGCGGATGGGCAGTATACAATTGATTACCTGGCTAAAGACCTCCGGGCTGTTGTGGCCCAGCTCGATCAGAAACCGGCCCTTGTTGGGGCATCGATGGGCGGTATGACGGCCCTGATAGCGGAAGGCGAACGTCCAGCCGGAACGGAATCGATCTGCACCGCTATTGTGCTGGTCGATATTGCCCCCCGCACGGAGCAGAAAGGCATTGAACGGATATTTGCGTTTATGAGCAATAATCAGGATGGCTTTGCCAGTTTAACCGAAGCGGCCGAAGCCGTGGCGGCTTATCTCCCCCATAGGCCACGCCCCTCGGATCACAGTCGTCTGGAGAAAAACCTGCGGCTACGCAAAAGCCCAACCGGCGAATTGCGCTACTACTGGCACTGGGACCCAACCATGCTCTCCGTCTGGCGACACACTACCAGTCCTGACAAACAGATACAAAATGAAGAGCGATTATACCGGGCGGCCAATGCCCTCACGGTGCCAACGCTCATTGTTCGGGGAGGCATCAGCGATGTGGTGAGCGAAAAAGTAATGGCAGAATTTTTAGATGCCGTTCCGCATGTGCAAAGTGTAAGCGTAGCCGACGCTGGTCATATGGTAGCCGGAGATTCAAATCATGCGTTTACACGAGCCGTTATTGAGTTTTTAAGTGGAGTTAGTGGAGTAGGTAAATAGTGTTGTATGTGTAGTATGTTTGTTGTACGCTAACGAATAACTCACTTCACCTAGTTAACTTACTCCACCAACTTAACTCACTCCACTCAATACACCTTGGTAAATGAAAAATTCCCCCCGTACCCTGACTGCCTGGACATTTTACGACTGGGCGAATTCGGTTCACTCCCTGGTTATTGTCTCCAGTATTTTCCCGGTTTACTTTTCGGCCACTGCGCTCAATAGTGAAGGCGGACCCGTTATAAATTTCCTGGGACTCTCCATCAAAAACTCGGTCCTGTTTTCCTACACCATTTCGGCAGCTTTTCTGTTTACGGCCCTGCTGTCGCCCCTATGTACAGCCATTGCCGATTATAGTGGGAAGAAGAAAACATTTATGAAAGTGTTTTGCTACACGGGCGCTATCAGTTGCAGTCTGCTGTATTTCTTCACGAAGGAAACCACCACCTTTGCTGTTATCTGCTTCTGGATCAGCCTGATTGGCTGGAGTGGCAGTATCGTGTTCTATAATTCGTACCTGCCCGACATTGCCACCGAAGACCAGTACGACCGGGTGAGTGCGCGGGGCTTTTCGATGGGGTATTTGGGGAGTGTGCTGCTCATGGTGTTTAACCTGCTGGTGATTCTGAAACGCGAGTGGTTCGGCAACATCTCCGAAGCGATGGCCTCCCGAATTGCGTTTCTGACGGTTGGCCTCTGGTGGGTTGGTTTCGCCCAGATTCCCTTCAGCCGCCTTCCCGACGGGGTTAAAAAGGCGGCTCAACCCGGCAATTATCTCTTGAATGGCTTCAAGGAATTACGCCATGTCTGGAACGAGCTACAGGAACGTCCGCTGGCCAAACGGTTTCTGGTTTCCTTTTTTGTCTACAACATGGCGGTCATGACGGTGATGTATGTGGCCACCATTTTCGGAAGCGACGAGTTGAAACTACCCGGACAAAGCCTGATCATCACCATTCTGCTGATTCAATTGGTGGCTATTCCGGGAGCCTATGGGTTCTCCCGGCTATCGGGGCGAATCGGGAATACCTACGCCCTGATGACGGCCGTGTTTATCTGGATTGGCGTGTGCGCAGCCGCCTACTTTGTGCAGACCGAATCGCAGTTTTTCATCCTGGCGGGTGTGGTAGGCCTGGTCATGGGCGGTATTCAATCCCTCTCCCGCTCGACCTACTCCAAACTAATTCCAGCCACCTCCGATACGGCCTCGTATTTCAGCTTTTATGATGTTACCGACAAAACATCCACGGTATTCGGTACACTGGTGTATGGGTTGATTGAACAACTCACCGGCAGCATGCGCAATAGCATACTCGCTCTATTAGTGCTGTTTGTGGTCGGATTCGTGCTTTTGTGGCGAATTCCCTCACAAAAAGTTTATCATACCTCTTTGGAAACAGAGGAAGTTTTGTAGTTTTGCACTCCCTTTCGGGAATGAATAATGTACAATGAACAATGGGTAATGTACCTGAGCTTGATCAGTCATTATACGTTTTACATTACTAAAGGAGGTTAGCTCAGTTGGTTCAGAGCGCTGCTTTGACAGAGCAGAGGTCAGCGGTTCGAGCCCGCTACTTCCTACTAAAATCTAAAAAACCCTCAATTCAGGTTGATTTGAGGGTTTTTCTTTGGAAGATGTATGGAAAATGTACTTAAACATGATTATTTGCACATACAAAGTGTATTTGAAAAGGTCTTTATTACTCTATAAAACCCCAAAGAAATGAGATATGAGGATTAAGTGGCTACTGCTGGACTTAATCAAGCAACACTATGAAACAAGAATAATTTCATAGTGTTGCTATTATTTCGTTATTCTTGCCTTATAGCCAGAAATTAAGCGAGCACTTTACATTCTTCAATTAAGCTTGACTGCTATTTTCTAACCAAAAGCAATAAATATTTTATAAATAAACAAGCTTATCATAATAGGAATAGCCAAAAAAGAATTATTTTTTTATTTCTTAATAGTATTAATTGGTTTTATTCCTCATATTTTCAATCAAAGATTGGCGACTAAGATCTTGAAGTTTCATTTCTACCTCTTTCGGATCAATGTAATTCAATAATTCTCTAATCATATCTTTTATTTTTTTTTCAAATACTGGTCTTCCATACGAATAAAAAACTATGTAAGTATTAAGTTTCATTAAGATAGTTTGCCTCAAAACTCCGATAGTAACTTGATCGATAAGCTTTCGAAGATAATTTGTATTTTTTATCGGATTTAAATCAATGAGTAAAAAATAAAGTAGCATAAGTAAAAATTGGTTATTAGGAGCCAGTCTAACTTTATCAATTTTCTGCAAGATCATTCGTTCAAGATTATCCTGCGCCAAAGCGTCAAACAAAAATGTTTGCACAATTAAAGGCATAAACCTTGCATTCATCTCAAGTAAATTTTTGAAGTTATTTTCTTTTTTTTCATTGTCAATAATATCTGTAATAGAACTTAATGCCATACTATCTACATAAGACAATGCAAAGTAAGAAGTGAACAATAATATTTGATCAAGGATAGTCTCATTAAAATTATGATCATCAATCGAACTATTCCGAAATACTCTTGCAAGTATTTTTAAACTTCTTTCATATATATAAGGAGATTCTTCAATTTCAGAAACATCTTCTTTTAATTGAACTTCTTCAGTAGTAAATTTAATTGGATTCATTTCATCCAATAATTCTTCATGTTCTTCTTCAGTCAATTTTGCTATTGCATCTGAAAGCTCATTTTCTATAAATTTAACATCTTTAATTGCTTCTAAATTTTTTTGAATTTTAACCTGTAGGACATCATCTATTGCCTCTAAATTACCATATATCATATTCATTTTTAAAAATATCAACTTCGTCTTTTCAAAAACTTTTCGCACAAAGTCTTTATCTTTAGGGTTTGAGCCTATGTATATTTCAAATTCATTTCCAAAAGATATATACCTATTAGAATCCAGAAAAATATCATCTTTAAAGTTTGAATTTTTTTCTATATATATAGCCAAAAAGTATTCAAATACTCCATTCAATCTAAATGTATATCTACCATCGTAGGTTTTTTTTATTATTCCTTTTAGTAGTATTAAATCAACTACCTCTTTAACATCAATCACAAATCTTATATTGTCAGCTCTATATTTAGTTGTAAAATTTATTATATCTGAATATTCAGCCGAATAAACATTTTCTCCATGATTAAACAATAAATAGTGAGCAAAACTACCAAGATATTCTTTAAGTTCTTCGTACTTGATTTTAATGGATTTATCTAAAGTTAAACTTGCCTTATCTAGAAGCTCATCAATATATAATTGAATCAATTCAACACTATTGTGAAATGAAACATTATTTGTCTTTTCAAATACCCAAAGAAATAGAGAAACAGTCCAATAGTTACATGGAATATTCATTTGGGCAAATACTTTAGAAATTTTATCAAGAATTTCTTGCTGGGAATCTCTACTAATATTCGGCCATTTTTTTACTAAATCTCTTACTCTTGCTTTTGTTATTTCATGAATATAAAGTGGTTGATATTCAAAGTTAAATAGAATATCTTGTTTAGGTGTAGATGACAAAATTTCCTCTGTACATAAAATAACATGAATCCATTTTTTTTCGATTAAAGTGCTTATAGCACCTTTAATTATATGCATGTCTGAATTATAATTATCTACTAACAATCTTATTGGCTTAACGTTTGCAATCTCAATAACTTTATTCCTTTGTAAGCTGTAGTATCTAGATATTTGAGTTATTATATCGATATTGTTCTTTTGATTTTTAGGCTCTTTACAATCTAAATAAAAAACTAGAGTCTTCTCTTTGGAATAATTTTGCAAAAAATCCAATAAAATTTTATACAATATTGAAGTTTTACCACTTTTATTTTTCCCGAAAATCACAAAGTTCTTTGTAGATGAGAAGAAATCAAGGAAGTTAAAAGACAATGAGGGATCTGATGTACTACTTATTTCAAATCTGCTTTTGAGCTTGATCGAGGGTAACGTAAAAAGTTCCAAAAAAGATTTTTGTTGATTGCCATCATCGTACGCCGACAAAAATAAGTCATTAGCATTATCAATTTCTTCATTCAATCTTTTCCTAACATTTGATCTTAAATTAATTTGTTTGCGTTTTGCATCTTCCAACGGCACTTGGATGTTTATAGGATTGTATCGCAAGAATGATTCACTACGTTTATCATAAATATATTTTGTAACAATTGCATCGAAATCCGTTTCTTCTTCTGTTTCCAATAATGTAAATCCTACTTTGGCGTCAGTATAGCCATATGTCAGAGTCGAGGGCGATATACAACAAAAAATACCCTCATCTCCAGTAATATGAGTTTCTACTTTATCTAAATGAACGTGTCCAGAAAATAAAAAATGAAAATGATTATAAATTTTACTTTCTAAATCAAAATAAACATAATCCTTTAAGTCTGTTAAAGGATGGTGCATTAAAATAATTTTAACATCGCAATTCTTTGTATCTTGAATAATTTTCTCCACATATATGGATGGAAATAGAAGATTACCTTTATCCTTATCTGAATCAAAAGATCTCCAAGCTGTATTTATTGTCGCTATACCAATTTTTTTATTCTGAATATTCCTTATATGTGTAGAATATATTTCATTAACATTATCATTTACATCTTCATAAAATTTATCTTGAAATTCAATAAAACTTTTAATGTTTTCTAGGCTACTTGTAAATTGCTTCTTATTTCCATTTACAAACTGGTTTAGCGAATCTATATTATTTATATTATCTACAAAGGCTTTAATAGCAGGAATTTCTTTATTCCTATTAACATCATGATTACCACAGCATATTATTATTTGATCTTTTTTTATATTAGTCTTGTTTAGAATCTCACCAAAAAGAAAAGTACTAGCTAAGCTAAAATTTTTACCTTTTTCACCACCTTTATCTACTAAATCACCTGTAAAAAAAACAAAGCTTACATTGTCAATTTTATTTATTTCATCACAAAGCTTATTTACTAGCACTTCCTGCTGAGAAACATGTTTTTTATTGAAATGAAAGTCAGTTATATGAATAATTTTCATAAGATTAAAAGGATTTAAGATTTCTAGTTACAACAAAATCACTTACTGTTTGCCGATTTACGTTCAATATCCGCCCAATTGCAGAAACGGATACTTTATTTTTCAGCAGTTCTCGGATTGCATCTTCCTTACCAGATAGCTTTACCACTTCATTTAATGAACCTTTAGGACGGCCAAGCGTTCCACCTTCAGATTTCTTGCGTCTTAGGGCTTCCTTCGTACGTTGGCTGATTAGTTGGCGTTCAATTTCAGCCGACAGCCCAAAGGCGAACGCTAAAACTTTGGAATTTATATTGTTACCGAGGCAGTAGCCTTCCTTAATGGATAGTACCTGAATATCTCGTTCCATACAGTCATGGAGAATTGACATTATTTCCATTAGGCTTCTTCCAAGCCGCGAGAGTTCGGTTACGTACAGCAGATCCTTTGGCTTCATCTGTTTTAGCAGGTTGCCTAATTTTCGGTCATTGGCTGACTTGGCTCCCGAAGCAGTCTCTTCAATCCACTGGTCAATTTGAACCCGGTCCGCGGATGTCTTCTTCAGGATTTCAAACTTTTGGTTTTCGACCGTCTGGCGGTCGGTTGAAACCCGGATATAAGCGTAAATCATACAAGCATCCAATCTGTTAGCACATCTAGAGAAATGTTGCTACCTCGATAATGGTAATTTTGATCTATGTGAATAGGTGTATTTGCCGAAAGGGTATAACTACCATCAGACTCAGACTTGATTAAATATCTATTCCCATCTAATCTATCTATAGTTACACCATCATTTACTGCTGTATGATTGTAAAAAGTTTGTGCTATTGATCCGTCTCCTTTACTATCTAGCAATGCCGTAATCTGGTCCTTGAGTAGTTCCATGCCCAAAATATCTATAAAAAGATGAGTGCAAGATTTAACCCATTTGTTTGATTAAATATAAACAATTACTGGCAATAAATAAGGTGTATTACTATCCCCTATTTATTGCCAGTAAAAACGGTCGTTTTCTCCACGCAATTACCGTTAGAAATCTGTCCATATTAACGCTTTACCTGAAGATTCTAACTATATAGACAGTTTTGTTTGACATAAAAAATGTCCGGTTACAGAGTAGCCAGACATTCAAATTCTTTACGTATCATACTAGCTTTATCATTTCCCACTCCAATCCTCTTGCATCCCCTCTCTGTACTCTTTGATAACTTCAGTTAGCATAGAATCCACTGAAAATCGAACGTTGTTGATTAATTGACTTTTATACCTTGTCTGGCTTGTTAACTTTTCGTAGACATCTGGGTTTTCATCGCGCAGCTCAGCAAGTACATAGCCCGTAGCCATTTCATAGATCACATCCAGAGCGTTAAGCATTTCAGCTTCGTTACCGGCCTCCCAAATTGAAATTAAGTTGTCTTTCATTATTCAAGTTAACTTGTAATACGCGGATAACCGGCCTGAATGAGTAATTGACGGAGTTGCCCTGGATTGGGTGTTTCTGGATTGATGCGGGCTAGCTTGACTGGCGAATAGTGCGCTAGCGCGTAATACGTTAGCTCAGAACATGTCCACTGGTCTGCGTTCTGCATGGATAAGGGTAGTGCGAAGGTGAAAAAGATACTTTGCCAGTCATAAGGCTTACCCATCTGTGCAGCCAGAAAATTGACCATAGGCGTTTGGTCAAACTCCCCAACTTCATAGAATTCCCAGAATTGAGGGTATTTGACCGTATCACGCGTCCATTGACAACTCACCCCAAGCTGACCAGCCCAACTCGATACCGAAACCCCTGGAGGAAAGATCAACTCTGAATGCACCCAATCTGAAGCCGTTGCTTTAGCAATGAGGTAATCCGCTACCCCATTATCATGCAGTTTATTCTTAAAACCTACTAGCATAATCTTCTTTAATAGAGTGAGCAATACTCATTTAAAATGGAGACCTATTGAGTAAAAAATGGACTATAGAAGAGAAGAAGATTTCAGAATAATATTTGGCAGTGGGTCCTAAAAATCAGTTTTAGCCTGGTTGATATCGGCCGAACCTGATCATGAGCAGACCCGGCCGGGCAGAATTTAGAACTTATCTGCCAAATATTATTCTGATTCTCCAGTCACAAAACAGGCTTACCGCCCCTTCTTCCGGAGAAGAATTTAACCTACCCCTTCTTGGTGTTAGCCAGCACAAACAATATCACGAATGCACAAACGCCAATAATCAGATAGTTCGTTGGAATACCGAACAGATTACCTCCAGTAGGAGTATTGCCAGGAAGTGGATTATTACTCGTTGGAGGGGTAGTAACGGGAGGCTTAGTCGCAGGAGGTGTATTCGGAGGATTGTTAGCAGGCGGTGTAACCTTTGGCTTTAGGGCCTCTAAAGGGATATCCGTTCCCGCAGTTTGCTCAACATATTTATTGTACAAGTAGTCCGACTGATTTAACCCTTTAGCATTCAGAGCGGCATTATCCGCTAAAAATTGAACATATTCCGAATTCAGGAAATCAGGGTCGAGCGTATACACTCCAATATCCGTCTTTGATTGAATGCGTTCCCGTCCCTCCCAAGCGTCTAATAGACTGCTTTGAACTGTCAAAATCAACAATTCCAACGTGGGCAGATAACGAATTCGCCAAGTTAAAACCTCAAGCCCAGTGCCCGTATTTCGCATACCGACCACATCGCCACTTTTATATCGTAAGTTATTTGCCATGTTTATACAGAAATTATTTAGCAGGTTCAGCACTATATATAGTCGTGTCTAAACCGACTTGGCCCGTGTAATTCAGTTTCATTTTACGTTCCACCCGATCCAAATAACGGGCTATCACCGTTGACACGTGAACGGGCTGATGGTTAGGTTTTCGCCGTCGCATTCGTGGTGTTCGTTTGCTTACCCTGTTGGCTACTGAAATACCAGATCAACCCACCGATAACTAGCAGTGCAACCACAGCCACTAGCCAACCTGAACCGCTGCCACTGCCCTTAAACTCAATGGCCTTTGCCGGAATAAATTCGAATGTTGCCATCTGCTTATGCCTTCTCGTTTAAGATTTTGACCTTGAAACTTTCCACTATGGCTAACACCACGTCCGACATGTCCTCAATCTTGATTTCCTCCGTATTCCCGTAGGCATCCTTGATTAGAGCCGTTTGCCCCTTGAGTTTCCCAAAAAGAGCTTTTAGTTCTTTGGTTTCGTACAATTTCAGCCGGTCTGTTAGGCGTTTATTAAGCTCCATATAGGGTGTTTTTCCACCCTCTTTATCCAGATGTTGTTCCTGGTAATCCTTGACCGCTAGTTGGCGAATCTTAGCTACCCGCTCTGAGGTCAATAGCTCCGGTTGGGGGCCAGTCGGAGTGGATTTGGCAGCCTGAGTTTTATAATTGGCCACGGCTTGTTTCAGGCTATCGTAGTCCATTACCGCCCGACTCGCATACTCCGATAAGCTTAAATTAAGGGCGTTGGCACGGCTTTGAACCAAGGCTTTGTCTTTCGGTCTTGTCCGAAACCGGATAACTTCGGAGAGTGTCTCCGGTGCACTGTTAGGTTCCATACTTTTTGTACGGTTAAAGTGATACATGAATTTCTATAACACGCCCCTTATGGTATCCTGTGGCACCTCTATGTTCTACCTGTGTCTAGCGCATTATCACCCTGTAGCGCACTTTGTGAATCAGCCGTAGAACCATGTTTTTGGGGGTAGAACAGAACCACAAGGGTCGTATTACGGACTCTAACCTATCACGAAGTGCTGGCTACCAGCCTAAAAGAGTCTAAAAGACTTCGTTGGATTTGCTTGAATTTCGTTGAATTGGCTACAAATGACATCTGATTGAGCCACAGCTTAACCTATCCAGCCTTTCACGAAGGCATACATCTGATTTTAATAGCCCTATGCTAAACTATACGTAAATGCTTCATCTTTGCCCGAAAACAGAGCTGACTATGGGAATCAGTAAAGTAGTGAAGTGGACGCTCAAATATGGAGCTATTGTGTTGTTTGTATTCGAACTATGGCCCCTGTTTACCAAGGGGATGAAACGGGCTGAACAAGCCAAGAAACGGACTCACCCCAAAGGGTAAACCGTTGCACAGTGTAGCAGACTAGTCTGCCCTTTAGTATAAGACAATGAAAGGGGATTAAGCTGGTATTTCCAGTAGGGCACCACAATGTTCAAATAAGGGCTTCCAGGCAATCAGGGGAAATATACGTTGATCCGACCGCGCTAAAATTTCGGTTGAGTTGGAGTCTATCAGCAACCGCTTTAAAACATAATCGGAAACTTGAAGTCTAGTCTTAACTTCTTTACGGCTTAGCATGGGTACGTTCATTGGTTCGGCAGGCATATGATTCTAGGTTTGAGCTACAAAAAATAAACTGTATTTCAGCGTATTACTGAATTTTATAGGATTGGCCACAAGCAGAATACCAGCGTTTACCGAGTGGTTTTTACTGTATACGCTTGCCAGTACTCATTGAAATCTTTGTAGCCAGCGTAGATATTAGAGCGATCCACGACCTGTATACTGTGGTCTCGGAGTCGTTCCAATGTGGCTTGACCAGCCGTATCCCGATCCACATAGGCATTTATGCGACTAAATGACTGTAATACGGGCAAGGCCGATTCTATATTCTTGGTTGAGTTTAGGACAATTGTGGTGTTAGCCGGTGTAGGCTGTTGATAATACTCCAACGCCGAAAGAAAATCAAAAACTCCTTCAAATACATTGACGATGCCAGCTTGTTTACCTTCAATAGTGGTATACCAGGCAGGGCCAAGGTTAAACTTGGGCATTTTAGGTTCATGATTGATGCCTCCTTGATCAGTCCAGGGGTTTCGACGAATCGCAAAGCCTTCCTTATCATTAGCGAAACCTATGGAGAACAAGGGTTTCTGCTGGTGATGATAATATACTTCCCGTAGATACATCCGGGCAATTGGATAACTAATACCACGACTTTCCACATAGTGCATCAAGGGTTTACTGGCTAAGAGCTTAACCGCCTTCACTATATCTTTTTTCTTAGCGGCCATTGAATTACTTGTATTCTGGCCGCTAAGAAAAAAGCTAGGTGTACCAGTCAGCTTTTTCCAGCACTCCAAGGTTTGGACAGCGGTTAAGAAATCACAGCTATCTAGCAGTTGCACCAATCTGATCACGTCTCCCTTATGTTCGGCAACGACAAAATCAATAAAGGTATTTTTAGCTGGATGCACCCAGAAAGAGGAAGCAGTCTGATCGTTACGCAACGGGGAATGATAAAGTAACTGTCCCCCTTGCTGACTGACAGGCAGAATCCCCCGACTGGCTAAGAAGTCTACAATGGATACCCCTTTTAAAACATTGAGCTGCTCAGTGCTTACCATATCGTTACTGCTTTTTCGATACTTGTCAAACCAAAGGATCTTCTGCCCAGGACTGTCAGCCGGATTATTGAGCCAACCAAACAATATTTGGACAAAGGACAGGACAGACAACATGCGCCTATCTCCTTATATAGGGTAAGTTGTCCTGTCTGTCCAAACATTATTTCGTTTAAGTATTTCATTTCACCAAAAAACCAAATATTATATAATTTCCCTACACTAAAACGGCCTATTTAGCCATTTTTCTTAGACAAATCCAAGTTGTCCACGTTGTCCAAGCAGTGGACAGACAGGACAACTGTCCCTATATATATAATT
>NZ_BAAHBG010000027.1:188802-243530 GCF_054776855.1 Spirosoma migulaei
AATTATATATATAGGGACAGTTGTCCTGTCTGTCTATATAGGGCGGGGGCTGTCCGGCTGACCAGGTGGCTTAAAAAATTACTATTCTGAAAAAGACTCATGCCATTGTCGTTAGTCGTTTATAGAACTCTCCGTCATGTTCTAATTCTAATAAACCAAGCTCGATAGCCCCCTGGATTCGTCGGTTAGCCGTTTTGTCCGAACCTGCATCTTTGTCGTATTTACAAATAGCAGCTTGCAGATCTGCTTTGTTTAAAAAGGTCGTTTCTTTGAAACACAGCTTTAATAGACCTCCCAGAAACTCAGGATCTTTGTCTTTACCGGCTTTCTTCTGCGTTAGACGCTTGTTGTGTTCTTCAGTCGATACTGCATCTAATAGCACCATTCGATTAAGGTCTTCCGAATACCGGAAGTAGACATTATCAAAGTCATCCCCTATCCGGATCAGGCGGCTTTCAATGCTATGGGTTTTGGTTTCTCGATCTTTCCGAATGGAAATCAAACCCGCGCATTTACGCTCGATCTGACTACCTAAGTGACCTCGTACCGAACCCCCACCTTTATTTTCGTGAATGACCACTACCAGGCATGTATTATGACGGGAAGCCATCAGTGCGAGTTCTTCAATTAAGGCATTGGCCTTTTCTTCATCGTTTACACTGGGCAATAAGTCAGCAAGGCCATCTAATATGATTAAATGCGGGTCTAGGTCGTGAAATGTATCTCTTACGGCTTGTAGGCGCTCTTCGGTTGTTAGCTCCAACAGACTCAAAATATGTAGATTCTCCGGGCATTGACTTAGATTAGCATACCTTAACACCTTATCATGTAAATCTTGAGTGCTGCTCACATGCTGTTCGAAGTCTAAATACACTACATCGCGGTTGTCAGCCAGGGATGATTGAATACTGAGCGATTCAGTTGAGTTAGCAAATGCGGTCAGTGTTGTGGCGATCATAAAGCCAATGACCGTTGTTTTGCCCGATTTAGGAGGTCCAGTCAACGCTGAAATCATCCCTTGTAATCCATAGTATGCCTCTGAAATGCGAATCACCGGCTTGGGAGCCGGATGTTTCGTTTCATGGGATACGCCATACCTCTTTTTAAGACTGGAAAAAGATTGAGCTTTATCCGGCTGTTTACTTGCGCCAATACCCTGCTGTCCAGTCGGATATAGATTGTTCTTTTGTGTAGAACTCGGTAGATTTGCCACGGTAGATTTACTTTCCATTTAGGGCACTTTTCGAATAGGAATTACAAGTAAGCCCGCTCACTTTGGCCAGTGAGCGGGCTTTACAATAGGTAGCCAGTTAGTTTAAAGGAAAAACCGCTTTAAGTCGGTCAATCTGCCTTTCCTTCTCTCGAACCAAGCCCATTAAGGCCAGGAATTTTTCTTCCTGCAAACGGATGATTACATTCTGGTCACTAATCATGGAGGCTTGCAATTCCACAATAAACCAGGCTATTTGCAGGTCACTGGCTCCCGATCCAGGCATTAATTGATCCGTCCTCATTGCGCCTGACGGTTAGAAAAATTCCGAATGTCCCGGATTACAGCTTCCGGCTGTAATTGAGCATAGTGTCGCTCTGTCATGACAGAACTAGAATGGCCTAATACCTTAGCCACGGTATTAATTGGCACTCCATTGTTAATAAAGATCGTAGCGCACGTTCGCCGGGCAACGTGCGAAGAAAGTTGCTTTTTGAGATCAATAATTCCACCTAGCTGTTTGAGATAGTTATTCATCTTCTGATTAGATAACACCGGCAATAATCGCCCGCTCTGTTGGCAGTACGGATCACTAGCATATTTCCTGAGAAGAAGCTCTGCTTGGGGAATTAGTGGAATGATCGATGGAACGCCAGTTTTCTGGCGGTGCTTGATGATATAACGTTCCCCTTTAGTAGTCGTCATGATATGTGTAGACCGAAGGTCAAACACATCCCGATAGGACAAACCCGTATAAATTTGAAAGGCGAATACGTCACGTACACGAAGCAAAGCAGGAGCAAATATGTCTATGCTAAGTAGTTGATCCACTTCTTTCTCCGTCAGGATTTCGCCCATCTTAAACTCCTTTTTGTTGCGGTGAGTGGTAAATGGATTGTGTTCAATCCATCGATTATCTACAGCAAAAAAGAGCATCTGTTTAGCCGAGCTAACCAGTTTAATGGCGTAGTTATGGACAAACTTATGGTGCCGTTTCATCCAGGTTATGAACTTATTGGCATCGGCAGGCAGAATCTCATCCAAGGTCACTGTATTCCCATAGGTTTGTTGTAAGTAACTTAAAAACAGATGAGTAGCGCGTTTTTTTACATCGTAAGCACTATTGCCTATATCCCCGACAGTAACTCGCTCAAACTGAGCCGCTAAATGTTTCTCGATAGCCACTGATACCCTGACTGTAGATGGATCAGTCAAGGTCATACCTAGTAAGGCATCTCGAATAAGTTCGACTGAAATAGGCTGCTCTGTTAAAAGTAGCTGATGGTAAATCTGAAAAGCTGATGATTTCATCAGGCGCAACACCTCGGTTCCTTCCGGATTTCCGATGATAGCCACTGTGCTGTGATCGAAGAGTTGCCGATCCGTTCGAATACCGGTACTGACTATTAGTTCATGATCATTATAAACCAATTTGATGTAAACCACTAGATTTTTGTTTTTATCCAGAGTTGGCTTCCTCTTTGGCTGTTTGTACTTTCCTCGCAATTTGAAGGATACTGACAACCGGTTTGCACTTTGCTTAGGCTCACATCGGGCCTTACTAATCGCCATTGTTAAGCGAGTTTTCTTTAAATTTGCCATGTTTGACACGGTTAGATGGTTAAACAAAAAATGGCTCGGTCACTATTTGCAGTAGAGACCGGGCCAAACTCTTTAATAGCCGGTGGAATTCTCCGGATTTGGGCTCTGACTTGACACATTATTATTGACGGTTTGAAGAGCAGGAATGCCAAACAAACCGTTGCCATTCAGCCGATGATTGAGCTCATCCATATCCTGAATGACTTTACCAGGTGAAATCTTTGCGTAGTAAACCTGTGTGGTCAATGTGCTGGAATGCCCTAGCATCGCACTCACACTCTGCAACGGTACATTCTGATTGACCAAATAGGTAGCCAGGCTATTGCGAGCCACTTTCGTACTGACCGACTTATCCAAGCCACACATAAAGGCGATCTGTTTTAGGCTCCGGTTGAAGGGTGCGTTGGCCTGTAAAGGCAGCAAACGGCCATTGGTCATTACAGGCTCATATTTGGCTAATATGGTCAATGCAGGTGCAGTCAGCGGAATAGTGGCCGGAACTCTTGACTTGCGGGATAGCATTTTACGGCGGTACAAATGAATGAACTTCGCGCCGTCCTTTTCCGTCTTAATATGCTCATAACTAAGTCGTTCCACGTCAGAATAAGACAAGCCAGTTAGACACATCAGGAAGAATACATCTCGTACTGAGTCCAAGCTAGGAATGGCCAGTGGAAACGTGCAGAAGTTGCGTATTTCTTCCTCGGTAAGCGTCACCCGATCAACGGGGTCCATACTTCGCCGAAAATTGATAAACGGATTGCGATCAATCCACTCATTATCTAGCGCATAGTTTAAAAGCACCTTGGCATGCGAAGCCGTTGACTGAGCGACATTGTTGGAGAGTTTACGAGGTACCTGTTTGAGCCATCTGACATACTCTTTGATGTCAGCAGCTTTGAAATCAGTGATCCTTGCCTGGTATCCGTATTTCTGGACCGTAAATGCCCAAAAATCATTTGTCCATCGTTTGTTCTTCCAGTGAGTTCGTTGAACAATTTCGCCAATCGCAAGTCGCTCATTATCATAAGCAATCCATCGATCTACCAACTCCTTTACATTTGGTGTATTAGCAACTAGCACGTCCTGAGCAAAAAGCGCGTCCCGGATTGCAAACACGTCAATAGGTCTCCCAGCCAACCTACAGTCAGCAAACATCCTTTCAACTCGACTACGAAAGTCATGGAGCAAAGCGGTTTTCTGAACATCTCCTTTAACCTCTAATCGTTCAAGATCAATTGAGTCCCATGGTGCGATAATGCCAAGGCTGAATGGACCTGTGTACTTTCCTTGTTTTGATATATTGCCAGTAATGGTAGCATCAATACCATTTTTAATCCGTCTACGGCCAATAGTAAAGGGAGTGGCTGTAGATGCTCGCTCCGCCCCTTTCCTTTTAAAGGATTCCTTTTGCTTCAAAGAGCGGTCTGTTTTTAAGAGTTTCGCCATAAAATATTGATTTAAAGGATCTCTGTTACCGGAATCTCAAATAGATTGGCTAGCCGTTTAGCTTCTTCGGTGTACATCTTTGTTTCTCCCCGAAGGAGTTGGGCAAACCGCTTGCGGTTAATCCCGACGATAGAATAAAACTTCTTATCGGGCTTGAACTGGCCTGGGATTTTAGACTTGTAGGCTTCAAAAGCCTGTGCTACAGGAGCAACCATTGGTGTTTCCATACATTAAATTTGTTATTTTACGTACAACATTCGCAAAAAATACAATAACATGCAACAATTTGACAAAAAGCCTTCATCAAATTTGCCAATTATAATTAGCACTATTATGAATAGTATTGCACAAAAAAGACAATAGATGGATGTTACAGCCAACATTAAAGCTATAAGAGTTGCAAAGGGTGTTTCTCAAGCCGAGCTGTCAAGGCGGCTTGAACTAGATACATCCTCTTACCACCGTATAGAGAATAGAGGCAATAAGCTGAGTATTGAACAGGTAGAAAAGATAGCGACAGCTTTAGATGTGTCGTTTATGGAGTTACTTACTTGGGGAGAAGAGAAGGGATATGACACTCCTATTAACGATCTCCCCAAAAAACTACAGGAGCGAATTAATGGTAAGGAGAAAGAATTAGAAGAACAGATAAAGCAAAAGGACTATCTTATTAATCTTCAAAGAGATAAGATAACTGATTATGAGCAAATATTAGCTTCAGAAGCTTTCACTAATATATTGATGTATGCATTAGAAAATAATTATAACATAAATAGGGAAGTAGTGGATGTAGTGACTTCAGATTATAGTGCCATGTTAGCAACTTGGATTGATCCCGATGATCTAATGAAAATGTATAAAGAAGGTCTTATTGAGGATAATATCGTTTACAACGTTATAAAAAATCGCATTATAAGAAATGATGCCTTACTAAACTATACAAAATCTCTGGCCAAAATTGATCTTAACCAGGCACTCAATCCTAATCAATCAAGTTCACCTTCAGATTTTCAATCAGGCGAATCCAAATAATAATAGCTTTTAAGGTTAGATCATGTCATAATGTACATAACATTCCTCGTAAAACACTAACTATCATTAACTTACAAAAAAGTTAATGACACCGCTACTTCCTACAAAATTCTAAAAAACCTCAAATCAAGCTGATTTGAGGTTTTTTTTGCTACTGTATTGGATTACTGTATGTAAATTACCAAATACACTAACCAATATATCTACACTAAGAGTTACTCACTTAAAACTAAAAACTGCCATTTTATATATCATGGCTGCTTCCAACTTCATTATTTAGGTGTACTTCCGAAGGGATTCGAACGGGCATCTGATTACCAGTTAATTATATACTTTTTTATATAAGCTGTACCAAAATGCTATCAATACAAACCAATTGCATAACCAATCTCAGGACATCAAGAATTATTTACTTCCCCCACTCTAATAGTTGATATAATATAGGCCGACATCCTTAATTAAAAGGATTCAAGTAAATGAGCCTATTTTGAAAAGAACTGGAAGAGCATATTCGATTTGGGGGATAATGAGGATGTAAATCTGAAAATTCAGGATAACCCGTTTGTGATGATGTCTGAGGTGTCCAATGACAAGGTGAGGGTTATGCATAGGCTAGTGCTTCCAGACTGATTTCTTGATTCATAATCAGTCGAATGGTTGCTTGAATTAAGCCTTCTTTTTATGGATGCTTAATTTAAAATTCGGGCAAAATTGAATCTAGCTTAATCGTGGCCAGATATGGTTCCAGATTAATCAGATTTCTAAATGACCGGCAGGCAGTTACTGTGTTGAAATACATATTGGATGCGCTATTTCTATAAATAAGGAGCCAAGCGCATAGATTAGAACGCTGGAACTACTAATATTCAGAAGCGCACAAGAAACCAACAAAGCCATCAAAAACTAACTAAAGAGGTGAGTTGATTTACTTAAAAGCAGGAGCTACATTTGCCCAATACTTAACTTTAAAGTGAATAAATTTGTAACGATTCGGCTTTTCAAGACGTTTACACAGGTAGCCTACTATACCTTTTTGGTAGAAGGCAGAGAGCAGACTGAAACTGATGCCTTCTTCACTCATTTTGAAAATGATCCAGTGCTAGCCAATGATTTGAATCTATTAGTAACCTGGATTCAGGAAATTGGCCAAAACCGAGGGGCAAAAAGCCGCTATTTCCGCTTTGAGAATGATGCTTCGGCTCTGCCTCCTCCGGCCAGGATCATGGCTGAGTTGGGTAGTAGTTATTGTCAATTCCGCTTGTATTGTATTCGTCTATCGGATGAGATCGTCATCTTGGCCAATGGTGGACTAAAAACGAGTCAGACAGTGCAGAATAGTCCACAACTAATGGCTCACTTCCGATTTGCAAATAAAATGGCTCAACAACTCATTGAGTTGATCCAAACTGGCGAATTAGTGCTAGATGGGAAACAAATAGTGAATTTAGACATGATTGAACTACTCGATTAATTAAACTTACCTCTATGGACGCATTCGACCGTATTGCCGCTCGGACGCCCGATCAAACTCGGCGTTCAGTTCGTAAAATGCTAGATGTAGCTGATCGTATTCATGCTATTCTTGAGCAAAAGGGTATGACTCAGAAGGATTTGGCAGTTGCCCTCCACAAATCAGAATCAGAAATCAGTAAGTGGGTCAGTGGCACACATAACCTGGAGTTGAAGACAATCATTCGGATTGAGGAAGCTCTAGGTGAAGATATTTTAACAGTGCCTAAACCTCAAGCTATAGCTTGACGACCTTCACCGATCCGTGGATTTTTGCTCCCATACATACCAACGGCTATGTGCAAAACAGACAGCAACCAATACTTAAGTTGCTTTTTGAATTTGCTGAGATTAAAAAACAATAGAATAATTAGAGAGAAAATGACAAGTAGTACACAAAGAGCTGACCTACAGAATAAAATTTGGAAATAGCCAACGATGTACGTGGCTCAGCAGATGGATGGGATTTTAAATAATTTGTACTCGTAACACTTTTCTATCGGTTTATCAGCGAAAATTTTATCAATTACATTGATGGCGGTGATGAAAGCATCAACTACGCCGGTTTATCCGATGATGTAATAACGCAGGAAATAAAGGATGATGCCATTAAGACCAAAGGGTATTTTATCTACCCTAGCCAAGTCTTTATAACTATCGCCAAAACGGCCAATACCAACCCCAACCTGAATACCGACTTAAAAACCATTTTCGACGCCATCGAAAGTTCGGCCAACGGTTCATTTAGGTAAACCATCTTTTTACTCCTAACTATCGGCGCTGAGCATATATTCATCTAAAGCGAGAAAGAATTTATCCGGCAGGTTCAATACGGTCTATACGCCAAATGGCCTATCTTTCAACATGGATGCACACGTAGAATTTGACCCTCCTGAAGTACTACGGGATTCCATCAAGTGCTTTTGGTACGACCGAATAGACGTCGGAGAACACGAATCGAGTTTCGAGGTACAGCCGGATGGTTACGCAGAATTGATTTTCTATTTCGGAAGCGGCTGTAGTCTTGCGCACCACGGACGCTTGCAGCCGTTGCCCTCCCCATTTATGATGGGGTTACTCAATCAGCCGGCTGTTTTTTACACGAAAAACCAGTTAGAAATCCTTGGTATCCGGTGCTTTCCCTGGACCATATTCGATCTGCTTGGGCTACCGTCCGGGCAAGACGGCGTGCGCATCGTTGAGCATCCGATCGCCCGGCTTCAATCTACGCTGGATGAGTGCATCCATACGGGTAACATAGCCGAAGCAGTAAACCACCTAAACCAGTATTTTCTGGATGCCCGGTCGCAGGTCGGGGTCGACAGTACGTTGTTCAAAGCGGGTGTTGCCATACGGGAGGCAAATGGCACTATGCCAGTCAGCGACGTAGCGGCAGCCGCCCACGCAACGGTTCGTACGCTGGAACGGAAGTTCCGGCAATCGTCTGGCTATACGGTAAAAGACGTGTCGGGCCTGATTCGCTTTGAGCAGGTACGCAACCACTTATGGCTTCATCCAGATGCCAACCTGGCCGGTCTAGCGCATGAGTTAGGCTATACCGATCAATCGCACCTCAGCCGGGAATTCAAGCGCTATAGCGGCACCACGCCAGCGGCATTCGCCCGAAAGGCCAGGAAACAGGCGATGAACCGCGATTTTGTCGCGTTTACAAAAGATTGATGCAAGGGTAGTCCGGAATTTCGTGTGTTAATCAGGTTATCAATGAGCTGTTTAAACGTTCTAAATTTCGTTAAAACTGAATCGTTTTTGTCATCCCGACGCCAGGAGGGATCTCAAGCTCCATAATAGACGGGCTTGAGATCCCTCCTGGCGTCGGGATGACAAAAACACGCAAATTATAGCTAGAAAATGAACGTTTAAACAGCTTCGATTTAACCAGCCTCAATGCCTAAAAAGACGACATCCATTCCTGTTAATACGATGACTGACGAGTTCGGTGGTGATATTGCCATTGAAAAAACAACCATCGACGATCTTCACATGATTCAGGAAGCCGAACAATCCCATCGGCACGACCGTCATTCGTTCTTTCTGCTCGAACGTGGAACCGTTCACATCGACATTGATTTTCAAACGTATAAACTAGAGGCTTCGTCGGTCATTTACCTGCACCCCAATCAGGTACATCGCACCCGGATCGTTGACCATGCCACCGTCAGCAGTTGGGCCATCAACAACGAAAACCTGAATCCCGACTACCTGAACTTATTGGAAAGCCTCACCCCCGCCAAACCCTTGGTGTTAACGAACGAAACGTTTTCCCTTATTTCCGAAGCGGTATCGTTAGCCTTGAAATTTTCGGAACGGAAAGCCGATAAACTATATCATTCCTTACTCAAAGACAGTACCAATGCCCTGGTTGCCTTAGTTATTTCCCTGTATGCAGCCGAAACAACATCAACAGACAAGCTTTCGCGGTTCGATACGATTACCAAAGCCTTCAGGGAACTATTGGAGCGTAATTATACCACGGCCAAACGTCCGGCCGAGTATGCCCAAAGACTAAACATCTCTACGTCTTACCTGAACGAATGCGTTAAAAACACAACAGGCCATTCCGTTTCCCATCACATACAGCAGCGTGTTGTGTTAGAAGCCAAACGGTTGCTGTATTATTCCGATAAATCGGTGAAAGAAATTTCCGCTGAACTGGGCTATGACGATTACCCCTATTTTTCACGGCTGTTTACCAAAGTTACCGGTATGGCGGCTTTGGCGTTCCGAACCAAAAACCGCGATTAGTCCAATACTTACGCTGTATTGCCGTTTTTTATCCCTGCCAGACGCTGTTGCTTTGCATCGTCTAGTAAAAGCACATAAAAAATGGAATCAGTAAACGATAATCATATCGGGCGGAACACTGTCGCCCAACGAACCGCCCTCGTGTCGGGGGCAAGTTTTGCCGGCCTGTCAACAGCGTATTGGCTGAACAAATTGGGGTATCAGGTAACGGTTGTTGAAATCTCAAACGAACTTAAAAAGGGTGGTACGCCTGTCGACATACGCGGCAAAACCATAGATGTCGTTAAGCGTATGGGCATCTTTGCGCAAATTGAGCGAAACAGATTGGCCCCGAAACGGATGGAGTTTAAAAATGCGGACGATCTCACCGTAGGCTTCTTCCAGGAAGAAAACAGCGAGCCCACTCGTGCTGACGAATACGAAATCGAGCGGGATGTGTTATTGGCTATTTTATTCGATCTCGTCAAACAGGATGTTGAATTTATTTTCGGTGATAGCATCACAGCCTTACACGAAACAGAGAATACGGTACAGGCTACTTTTAAACATAGTCCGCAACGCGCCTTCGATCTGGTTTTTGGCTGCGACGGAATCCATTCGGCGGTACGACGAATCTGGTTCGGGCATGAAGCCGACTACGTACATTTTCTGGAGCAATATTTTTCGATCACCATTGTCAACAAGTTGCTGATCGACGATGACACGGCTCAGATGTATAATGTGCCCGATAAAGCTATTATGCTAAACGCGTACAACAACAAGACCGACATTGTGTTGTGTTTCCGTTCCGAAAACGAAATCCCGTATGATTATCGGGATGAGGAGCAACAACGGAAAATCATTCTGGAACAGTTTGCGGGAGAGGGCTGGAGAACGGCAGAGCTATTGGACGAAGTAATGCGTTCGAAAACGTTTTACTTCGATAAACTCTGTCAGGTAAAAATGCCATCGTGGACAAAAGGCCGAGTGGCGTTGGTGGGCGATTCCGGCTATTGTGCTTCACCGGCTGCGGGCCGGGGCGGATCGCTGGCCATAGATGGAGCGGCTGCGCTGGCGGATGCCTTTCAAAAACAGCATGGAGATTATGAAGCCGCCTTTCAGGCTTACAATACCGATTTCCGTCCGTTTATTGAGGAAGTTCAGGCCGAAGCCGTTCATGTTGGCCTAGAACTGCTTGTGCCAAGAACCGAAGAAGCTATTCAGAAACGAAACACACAACTAGCTGGTTTTTAGTATGTAACCAATTAAGCAGAAGTAGAATAGAGAAATTTTGTATGACGGCTGCGGCCCAGCCGTCATACAATGAAGTATTAGTAGACTTTTTGGACTGTTTTAAGCAACTCATGCGGATAGCCCATTTTTACAGCGCTGATAGCATCTAAACGCGCAATCTGATCAGGGCTTAGTTGGATCGATAGCGCGTTTATGCTTTCCGTGATGTGTGCAAGGGTTCTTGCACCGATTATTGGAAAACAGTTTTTGGTCAGCGTCCACCCTAAGGCTACCTGACCGGGCGTTGCGTCAACTTCGGTAGCAATCAATTCCAATTCGTCCAGTATGGCTTTGGTGCCCATATTCTCCTGATAACCTTCCGGGGCAGAACGTGTCAGGCGCCCTGTTGCCCCCTGGCGGTATTTGCCGGTAAGCAACCCACCTGCCAGGGGAGAATAAAGCATCGTACCCTGGCCAAAGTACCTGGCCATAGGCATCAATTCCCGATCGGCTGTTCGTTGCACCAGGTTATACTCGAGTTGCAAGGCGCTCAATGGAATTGTACTGGCAATGGCAGCAGCTTTCCACGCCGGAAAATTTGCCAGGCCGGTGTACAGCACTTTACCGGATTTAACCAGGTCTTCGAGCCCACGTGCAATTTCTTCAACAGGCGTTCGGCCATCATCATAGTGCGGCATGTAGAGGTCAATATAATCTGTCTTCAGACGTTTCAAACTGGCTTCAACAGATTGACGCATCGCTTTGCGATGGTTACCCTCATTGCTGGGCAACGGCTCAGTTTCACTGCTTCGGGTGTATTTGGTACAGATAATGAAATTGTGGCGCTCTGAGGCTATAAACCGCCCAATGATCTCTTCCGCTTCGCCAAGTTGGTATTGATCGGCCACGTCTATAAAATTGCCGCCTGCCTCGGCATAGGCTACCAAAATTTTCTGACTATCGTCGGGCGTAGCGCCATACCCCTTACGGCTACCCAGACTCGCGGCACCCAATACAAGTTCGCTGGCCGGTAAGCCGGTGTGTGTTCCAACTAGTTTATAGTTCATGATCCAAAATTCGATTGCCAGACTTGTTGAATCAAGTACGGCTAAATTTAGCCGTATCAAAAAAATGACAGAATAGAGGAGATTTGCAGGATGTACGAACGAAAATTGCCAATAGAACTGGATTGCGGACTGCACCTGTTCATGGAAGTGATGAATGGGAAATGGAAGATCAACTTGATCTGGTGCATACACAGTGGTATCAAAAGACCAGGTGAGTTGCAACGCCATATACCTAAAGCTTCCAGGCGGCTGCTTGATACGCAACTGAAACAGCTGACGGATCAAGGCATCCTGATCAAAACAATTTTTGATCAGCGACCAGCCAAAGTGATGTATGAGCTGACACCCCTGGGCGAAACGTTAATACCGGTAATCGAAATTGCTGCGCGTTGGGGGGAATCACACCGTGCTGTACTAGAGCCTTTGTTTCAATCGGCCAATTTTCTGAAGGCGTAACTAGTCGCAAACCACCTTCCTTTTGGCGCAAATGCACCTGCTGTGGGGAGCCCACCTATCTTAACTTTACTCAACCAATAACTGGACAGCAAACAACCATGAGTACGATCAACAATACCATCGCCGGACTCGAATTCGCACAAATCGGCTGGGTGGTCCCAGACATTCACGTCGCTTTAACATTCCTTTCGAGCGCCCTGGGCATCACTGGCTTTCCCCAACCGGAACATGTTCGGGCACAGGATCTGGGAATGACCTATCATGGGCAGGTTGTGGCTGGTGAATGGCTGACCACGCAGACCTATAACGGAGGTAGCTTTATCGAACTCATCCAGCCTGTTTCCGGCCAAAGCATGTTCCACGATTACCTCGCCCAATATCCCGCAGGCGGCACCCAGCACCTTGCGTTCCGTTTGCCGGTTAACGAATTCGACCGGATCACCAGCGATCTGCACGAACAAGGGTATGCACTCATCAGCGAAGTGGATCACCCCATTGCACGAATGGCTTTCTTCAACACTTACCAAACGCTGGGCGTTGCCACCGAGATCATGGGTGTAACGCCGGAAGGATGGACAGCCATTGAACAAATGCAGCAGGTCCGGTGAGGATTTGTTGATCCCGACCCACTGATTTTGTCGCGTTTGTACAAGCCTGGGGAAGTAGCATTCCGGAATTTTGCATCGTACATCAACCAGGCAAGATCATGTTACTGACGAATAAAAAAGTAGCCATCCTTGGCGCAGGGCCCGTTGGGCTAACAATGGCCAGATTACTACAGCAAAAAGGAATAGACGTAACCGTTTACGAACGGGATAAAGACGCCCGCACCCGAATTTCGGGCGGTACGCTTGACCTGCATAAAGGGTCGGGACAGGATGCCCTGAACGAAGCAGGTTTATTGGAACGCTATTATGCACTGGCCATCCCCATGGGAAGAACCGTGGCCGACAAACAGGGAAACGTATTGTTCTCTAGAAAACCGACACCCGACGAGCAATATGACAATCCGGAGATAAACCGAAACGATTTAAGGCAACTACTGCTCGACAGCTTAACCGACAATACGGTTGTCTGGGACAGGAAATTTACCGGACTTGACCACCAGAACGGAAAATGGCTTTTGCATTTCGAAAATAATGGGATTGAAACCGCCGATGTTGTCATTGGTGCTAATGGAGGAATGTCGAAGGCAAGACAATATGTTACAGATGCCGAAATTGACTACACCGGCACCCTGATTTTACAGGGCGAAGTAGTTCAACCGGAAAAGACTTGCCCGGCGTTCTACCAACTGTGCAACGATACCATATTAATGACCGCCAGCAATGGCAATTTAGTCGTGGCAAACCCCAGGAACGGAAACCTGTTGAGCTACAATGTAATGTTTAAACAGCCTTCTGCCTGGAGTCCAGAACATGGAGTAAACCTTCAGGATACGAACACTATTCGTACATTCCTGTTACATAGGCTCTCTGATTGGGATGCGAGTTACAAAGAATTAGTGCGCGCTACAGCTTCTTTCGTGAGTTGGCCAACGAGAAAAATACCGCTGGATAAACTCTGGACAACGAATAGACCGTTGCCGATAACCCTTATTGGTGATGCCGCGCACATCATGCCGCCCTTTGCCGGTCAGGGGGTAAATACTGGACTGATGGACGCCATGATTCTAGCCAATAACCTGACTAGTGGAAAATTTGACACCCTGGCAGCCGCGATCAGCGACTATGAACAGAACATGTTCGTTTATGCTACAGAAGCTCAGCTTGAAACAAGCAGGAACGAACTGGAGATGCGCCATCCAGACTTTTCATTCCTGAACTTTTATCAATAAGGTACAGACTAATTTTTTTAATTGCCGTTCAGGCATGATGGTGCTGGGCTATTGCTTGCTTTTGATAGGCAGTCCTTATTTGCTTACCAGAAGAAGACTATCTGGTCTGCTAATTGTACCTTTGAGTTTCGCTAACTAAACGCACAACAATTAACTCCATCATTCCTTCATCATGAAGAGCCTAAAGTTCCAGCCAATAGCCCTGGCCATGCTGCTTGCCATTTGTTCATTTTCTATTGCGCAGGCGCAGCTTAAAGTACCAGCCGCCAGCCCTGCCCAAACCACCAAACAAAGCTTTGGCTTAGGGGACATTACCCTTGAGTACTCCCGACCCGCCGTGAAAGGACGTACCATCTTCGGCGATCTGGTTCCCTATGATAAAGTATGGCGGACTGGTGCCAATGCCACCTCTAAAATTACGTTCTCAACAGACGTGAAACTGGAAGGGAAAGATGTGAAAGCGGGCACTTACGGCCTGTTCACTATTCCGGGTAAATCCAGTTGGGAAGTTATGCTGTCCAAAGACCTTAATCTGGGCGCAAACGTGGGCGATTATAAAAAAGAAAACGAAGTGGTACGGGTTCAGGTAAAACCAACTACGCTGGCCAACAAAGTAGAAACCTTTACCATCAATCTAGCCGATATTCTACCCAACTCGGCTGTGCTGGAAATCATGTGGGATAAAACCCGCGTTCCCGTTGCCATTACTGCCGATATCGATCAAACGATCGTGAAGAACATTGAGGCCTCGTTAGCGTCTGACAAACCAGCTTATTTTGAAGCAGCCAGTTATTATTACGACACCAACCGGGATTTGAAACAGGCACTGGGTTGGGTGACCAAGGCCACCGAACAAAATCCAAAAGCCTTCTGGGTGATGTTGCTGAAAGCCCGGATCGAACAGAAATTAAACCAAAAAGCGGCTGCTATTGCCAGCGCCGAGAAAACGGTAACTCTGGCCACCGAAGCTAAAAATGCAGACTACGTAAAAATGGCCAATGACCTGATTGCGGCTGCAAAAAAATAAATTTCGTTATCAACTATCGCTAAAACGGCTGGCCTTGCTAAGGTCAGCCGTTTTTTATTAGGATTCTGTACAGGTCGAATCTGGCTACGCGTTCGCCCTCACAGTGCCCATAGGAACACAATTCACTTCTATTATGAAACCCAAGTTGAAAAATCTGGTTAGCTAGTTAACAAATTACATCTATTCCTTCATGACAGAAGTAAACGACGAGGCTATTTTTCGTTCCATTGTTATGGAATCCCCTATTCCCATTGCCCTACTGGTTGGCCGGGAATTGATCATAACAGTGGCCAACGAGCCTCAGTTGGCAGTATGGGGGAAAGGCGATAAAGTAATCGGCCTGCCATTAGCCAGGGCCATTCCAGAAATGGAAGGGCAACCCTTTCTGGGCATATTAGATGACGTTTTTACGTCGGGTATCCCCTTCGCATCCAATAACACCCCAGCAACTATGGTCGTTGATGGGATCACAAAGACGGTTTGTTTTGACTTTTCCTTCAAACCTATCCGAAATCATCAGGGAGCCGTGTACGGGATCATCGCAACAGGTATCGAAATTACCCAGCAGGTGGCCGATCGCCAGGCGCTCCAACACAGTGAAGAACGCTATCGACAACTGTCGACGGACCTCGATCAGCAGGTTCAGGAACGGACCCAGCAACTGGAAGACTCAGTTCAGGATTTGAAGCGATCAAATGTTAACCTTCAGCAATTTGCCTATATCGCTTCCCACGATTTGCAGGAGCCTCTTCGCAAAGTGCAGCAATTTGGGGATTTACTTAAGACCCAATTCGGCTCTGAGTTGGGCGAAGGGATAACCTATATTGAACGCATGCAATCCGCAGCCAACCGGATGTCTACGCAGATTCGCGACTTACTGAGCTTCTCCCGAATTTCCACCCAACGGGATACCAGCAGGATGGTATCACTGACCGAAATCGTTCGGTCAGCGGAGAAGAATCTGGACTGGGTCATCGACGAAACGAATGCAGTTGTGCACGTGAGCGACTTACCCATGGTGGAGGGCGACCCTTCGCAATTAGAGCAATTGTTCCAAAATTTGTTGAGCAATGCCCTGAAATTTCACAAACCGGGAGTTACTCCTCAAGTTCAGATCCTCTACGAATGGGTAGCGTCCAGTAGTGTTCCAAAAGCGGTTAAGTCAGATCGAAAAGGCATCGCCTATCATCGCATTGATGTCGTCGACGATGGGATTGGTTTCGAGGAGAAATACCTGGACCGCATATTCACAGTCTTTCAGCGACTACATAGCAAAAGCGAGTTTGACGGAACCGGCATTGGGCTAGCCATCTGCGACAAGGTAGTGGCCAATCATGGGGGCGCAATCATAGCCAGAAGTCAACCCGGCCAGGGCTCAATCTTCAGTGTGTTTTTACCTATCTACTGATTGCCGCCGGTTTCCTGTTTTAACGCCGAATTCACGTTAGTTTACCTCATGTCTGGTTTAAATTTAGCCGTTGTATTCAAACAAACATAGCGAACCGTTATATTTGTTTGAATACAACGACTCATCATGAAATACCTCTTCCTTTTACTAATCTTTCTTACTACAACCGTACAGGCCATCAGCCAATCAGACACCACGGGTACGTCCACTGATTCGCTGCGAAAAATCCAACTCAATGAGGTCGTTATCTCTGCTTCCCGCGTATCGGAGAGTATCCTGAAATCACCGGTTAGTATTGAGGTGATCGATGCCCGGCGCATCCGTTTATCCGCCCAGCCCTCCTATTTTGATGCGATCGAAAATCTTAAAGGCGTCCAATTGCTTACCTCGAGCCTGGGTTTTAAAGTCTATAATACCCGGGGCTTTGCCGCCACCACCAACGTCCGCTTTGTGCAACTCGTAGATGGCCGTGATAACCAGGCTCCGCACATTGGGGCGCCCATTGCGAGCGCGCTGGCACCATCGGATCTGGACATTCAACAGGTTGAAGTAGTACCGGGCGTGGCTTCGGCGCTTTACGGAATGAATGCCCTTAACGGGTTAGTTAACATATTAACGAGAAACCCATTCGATTCCCAGGGACTCAGTATCGGACAGAAAACAGGTCTCAATCACGTTGGCGATGCCGGTGTGTCGGCTAAGGTGTATTCTGAAACCAGTATCCGGTATGCCCATCAACTTGGTAACCACTTCGCCTTCAAGGTGAATATGGTTTACCAAAAAGGATACGACTGGGTGGCCGACAATCACGACGTTCTCAACCCCAACGGCAATGCATCCCTTGGTTTGTTCGGTGCTGATAATCCGGCCTATGATCCGGTTAACGGATATGGCAATGAAGCAGCCAACCGCCGAACGCTAACACTGGGTGGGAAACGCTATAGCATTGGTCGAACGGGCTATTATGAACGGGAGTCTACGGACTACGGATTGCAAAATCTGCGGGGTGATCTATCCCTGCATTATCGGTTCTCGCCCACCGTCGAGCTGGCGTATACGTACCAGGGAGCCACGCTGGACAATGTTTATCAGCGAACCAACCGTTTTCGACTCGATAACTACCGGCTCGATCAGCACAGCATCACGTTTACCACACCTTCAATACAAATTCGGGCCTACCGAAGCAGTGAAAACACGGGCGATTCCTACAACATCCGGTCAATGGCCGAAAACATCGACAAGTCGTTTAAAACCGATAACCAGTGGTTTACCGATTTTACCAACCGGTTTAATCTGGATACGCAGACCGGTTTAGCGGTGACGGACGCGTTACGGGATGCTCGCTCCGTGGCGGATCAGGGCCGCCCGATTCCGGGTACGCAAACCTTTAACGACCTGATTACCAAACTCCGGGACATTAACAACTGGGACATTGGCGCGGCCCTCCGGGTACAATCGTGGATGTACCATGCCGAAGGACAAGTTGAACCGACAAAAGTCCTCTGGCAGCGGTTCCGGCAGCAGACCGGCCTAACGATTCAGGCTGGCTTTGATTTCCGGCGATACGTTGTTTTCCCGGATGGCAATTACTTTATCAACCCCACCGAGCAGGGAAAAAACCTTGTTTATGGCAAAACAGGGGGATTTGTCCAGCTTAGCCGCACGTTTTTTAATGATAAGCTGAAAGTGGCCGGATCAGTACGAGTCGACAAAAACACCTACTTCGACGCCCGCCTGAATCCCCGATTATCAGTGGTCTACTCCCCTTCGGAAGCGCACAACATTCGCCTGTCGTACCAGAATGGCTACCGGTTTCCATCCTTGTTCGAGGGCTTTACAAACATCAACTCGGGCGGTGTAAAACGCGTTGGAGGCTTACCGATCATGTCGCATGGGATTTATGAAAACGCCTATCTGGTCACTTCGATCAATGCCTTTCAGGCGGCCATCACTACGGATGTCAATACGAACAAACTCACTACAGACCAGGCTATCCAGAAAAACAAAGGGCTTCTGAAACAGAGTCCGTATACCTATCTGAAACCCGAACAGGTCAATAGCTATGAACTGGGTTATAAAGGATTGTTAATCAAAAATCGGCTTTATGTAGATGCCGATGTGTACTACACGGCTTATCAGAACTTCATTGCGCAGGTGAATGCCAACCTTGCAAAAGGATCAAATCCAGATTCGCTGGCTTATTACTTTTCGTCGGCAACAACCCAGGATCGGTACCGATTGTGGACCAATTCACAAACGCGGGTGTATAATTACGGGGCCAGCTTAGGCCTTCGGTACAGCCTGACCCAAAACTGGTCGGCAGGTGGCAATGCCTCCTTTGCCAAACTTGACCGGGCCGATAATGGGGATGGATTGGAGAGTTCATTCAATACGCCCCGTTGGATCACGAACCTGAGCGTCTCGAACGGAAACCTGTGGCGTGGACTGGGCTTCTCGGTGAACTACAAACATCAGGATGCGTTTTTGTGGCAATCGGAACTGGCTACAGGTACCGTATCGGCCATCAATACGGTGGATGCTCAGGTGAGTTACCGCATACAGCCCATACATCTTTTGGTGAAAGTGGGTGGCACTAATCTGACCAACAAATACTATTATACCTTCATTGGCGGACCGGCGGTTGGTGGCCTTTACTACACGAATCTGGTCTGGGAACCCAGGTTTTAGTCTGATAGCTCTGACTTTACTAAAATTGATTGCCTCAAGCCCTAAAACCAGTTAACCCCTAGGGATAAAACAGCGTAGTATCGGCGCTGGATAGAGTTGGCTGAGACTAGCCTAGCCCGGTTGTTTATACATAAGGTGCCCCTTTTCCCTGGCTAGTTTTAGCAGGGAAAAGGGCACCTTATTTTTAGGCTATCAATAAAAGCGAACCTTACTTTTTATCGATGCGGTACAATCTTCCCTGATCTGTAATGGCATACAAGGCCCCATCTTTTCCTTCTGTAACATCACGAAAACGCTGGTACTCATTAGGCAGCAACCGCTCTTCACCCACGATCTTACCATCCTTGATAACAAGGCGTACGATGTGCATGCCACTCAGCGCGCCAATAAAGAGGTTGTTTTTCCATTCAGGAATATGATCACTGCTGTAGAAGGTTGACCCACTGGGCGATACAACAGGATCCCAATAATAAGCCGGTTGCTCCAGTCCATCCTTTTGCTGGATAGCGTCGCCTACCTGTTTGCCACTGTATTCAATGCCATAGGTGATCGTAGGCCAGCCATAGTTCTTTCCGGGCTTAATATGATTGACTTCATCACCTCCCCGTGGGCCAAATTCATTCTCCCACAGATCGCCCGTTACCGGATCGATAGCAAGTCCCTGTACGTTCCGATGCCCATAGGAATAGAGTTCGGGGCGGGCACCGGCCTGACCTTCAAATGGATTGCCGGGGGCCGGTTTACCGTCTTTTGTAATCCGGATTACTTTCCCCAGGCCAGAATTGAGCGACTGAGCCTGTGGCCGGGTTGCCAGATCAGAGCGTTCTCCGGTACTGATCAGCAGGTTACCGCTTTTATCGACAAGAATTCGCCCCCCGTAATGCAGATTGCCTTTATAAGCCGGTGTGGCGCGGTAAATGACCGTTGCGCCCTCGATCTTTTTTTCATCGGCCGACAATTTACCCTTGGCTACGGCGGTCAGATTTCCTTCGGGAAGCGCTTCAGAGAACACCCAATACACCATCCGGTTCGTCTGAAAAGCGGGGTCAACCCGAAGCCCTAACAATCCGCCCTGGCCCGATGGATTTACCTTCGGAATACCCGTGATCGGCTCACTTACCTTACCGGCAGAGGTGACAATACGCATCGTTCCTTCCTTCTCCGTGATCAGCAGTCGCCCATCCGGCAGGCTGGTAATACCCCAGGGGCTCTTCAGGGCTTCGGTCAGCACCTTGCCTTCGTAGTTGGTAGCCGACTTCACAGCAGCGATTCTGGTTTGACCCGCAAAAGCGGGTTTATAAGCAGAATTGGGCTCTTTGGTTTCTACCGATGGAAGGGTTTTTGAGTTATCGGATGTAGCCTGGCCACAGGCTGTTAATGCCAGCGAAGTACTTGCCAGCATCATTAGAAAACTGTTCCTCATTTTAGTTCAGTATTTTGCTTGGTTAACGTGAATATAGAGTTAGCTATAAACAGGCATGACAAACATACGAAGCTTGCTGCCATAAAAATGATAATTTACAAAGCTAGTGTTTCCCCAGACTAGATTCTTTTGATTCTAAGGGATTCTAGGCGTCTGATTAGCAGAATCTATAGAAGCAGATCCTGTCAGCCAATTAACGGCAAGTGACTACCTGCCACCCGAATTTCCCTACCTGTTACCAGTTGGCAGTTGTTCACCCCCCAACGGACGTTCTACTTTTGACCCATCATCCTAAAACAACTCATTACTACTCATGAACACCTCAATCAATTCCGCTACCAGTGTTTCCATTGTTGACAATTATGTTGCGGTACTAAAAAAGTACAGCGACTTTCAGGGGCGCGCCCGCCGAACTGAATACTGGTATTTTTTCCTGGTTAACGTTGTGGTTACCCAGGTCTTAAACTACACCAACATTTTTCTATTTGGTGGCTCAACGGTGATTGGCTGGTTACTGATGCTGGTTAATCTAGCCATTCTGGTGCCATCCGTTGCGGTTGCCGTTCGGCGTATGCACGATGTAGGCAAGAGTGGCTGGTATGCGCTGATCCCCATCTACAACTTGATTCTGGCCTGCACAGAAGGCACTCAGGGTGCCAATGAATACGGCAACGATCCTAAAGCGAAAGCCTGATCAGGTTGTACCCATGGGTTTTACCCGTGAAGGGTTGGAATTAAATACGGGCCAAAGCCCATGGATACATTTTTTTCGTCACGAGCACACATGAAACGGTTCCTTTTTCTATTCCTGATGGCCTGCCTATTCCCACTGGTCTCACCAGCGCAGACCGCCAGATCACCTATTGATTATTTACAGGTGCCCGGCCCCATCCTCTTCGAGCGAACGGCCTATCACTTAGCCTGGGCATCGCACCCGACACCTGCCTTTTACAAGCAGGAATATTTGGCTGTTGGTATTGACCCATCCCGGTTTACATCCATGATTTTCTTTGACCTGCTGAGAGGCACTCTTACTGTACAAGAAGCGGTAGGAACGAAAGTGGCGGAATTAAAGAAACTAAAAGAAACAAATCCGCTGGTGAGCTACCAGCTTAGAGAACTGCCCGGGACCGGTGAGTTCCTGCTCGATTTTTTGCTTAGTCAGGCTACGCCGGATGGGAAATCGCAGAGCATAGTTGAACGAAATGTGTACCGATATAAACCGTTTACCGACCCATCGGGCAAAAAGGGGATCCTTTTATTCGGAGTTAGCCAGCGAAGTTACGGAGCGGATACAGAGTCATTCCTGACTTCTCTAAAACGAACGAATGTCGATTTACCAGCTAAGGTTGAACAGTTTAAGCTCCCTAGTATAGCGATTGCCAGATAACCCTGGTAGCGGTTAACGTTTCCTGTTTGATTTTGCCAGCACTCGGTGCGTACTCATCCAGTCAATCGAATCTTGCCGGGCTGACAGCCGTACTCGTTCCAATCGGCGATGCTCTAGTGTTTGCATCAACCAACCCATGGCAACCAGCAGCAAAATCACCCCTATTAGTCGAATCACTTTCATGTAAAGGTTCAGCTTATTCATGTTCTGAGGTGAAATTGCGAGGATTTATGGGAATTGTCAACTGTGGTGCCTGTATTGGACAAAAAATAATTGCTAACCTCCTCAAGTATACGTAACCGATAATCAACACGCGGCCAGGAAATTTACTCAGTGAACGATTTGATCTGCAGAAAGACGCTTCTACTGGACCACGAACCTTACAGTAGCATCCGCTAGTTGCTGGTTAGATTTTGGTTCGGGGTTTCTTCAGGCCAATCATCGTAATAGCCGCCCAGTTCTAATAGTGTATATAAAGTGGCTCGCAGTAAAACGGTTTCCTTCCCCTCGTCCAATAACAGGAGCGAGTTTTCGCCCTCCTGATAGAGGCTAAATACGTCATTTGGATCAACCGGGTTGGCCAGAAGCCATTGGTTGGCTAAGTAGTTTGCCTGAATACCCGTGAGCTGACGAACCCGTTCGATGATTATAGGGATAGAAGGTGGCGGCCCTTCAAAACGTACTTCCCGACTATATACCATCCTGTATGCGCATTTTTAGATTTAGTTTCGAACTTCAAAAATCAACATCTTAGTTCAAAATTAAGTACGCTGAATGGCTGGTTGCGGGGGTGGAATGCCCTGATTTCGGGGTTAAAACCGGAGGGCCGTTACCGGGAAGTCGAAATTTTATAGGTAGTTCGTAATCCGTAGAAATACGGTTGTCCAACTAATTACTTACCCAACAGACGCTGCTCCAGCGGTTGGCGGTAACTAGCTGCCAATGGAATGACTGCCCCCCCGCTCCCAACCGTTACCTGATGACGCTCCAGTTTTCGAATGGCCTTTACCGCAACTAAATAGGATTTGTGAACCCGAATAAACTGGTCGCCCGGCAGCATAGAAACCATCTCGGCTAAGGTCATACGCGTGCTGACCTGCCGGTGCTGTTCATGAATAAAGAGCAGGTTCGTGTCCGAATGAATATAGAGTACATCTCCCAGATTGACCCGAACCCAGTCATACCCATCTTTCACAAAAATACTCGAGGGCTCTCCCTGCTGAAGCAGGAACTGGGTATACGCCCGATTGCAACTGTGCAGAAATCGCCCAAAATCAATGGGTTTTAGCAGATAGTCGAGGGCGTTCAGCGCAAACCCTTCTAACGCATAATCACTATACGCGGTCGTAAAAACAATCGACTTCTTGAGTGGAGCCACCAACTGAGCAAAATCCGTCCCTGACAGATCCGGCATCCGGATATCCAGGAAAATCAGATCAACGCGCTGTGTGTGCAAATAGGTGAGTGCTTCGGTCGTATTCATGAAGGTTTGCGACAGTTCCACAAATGGGACCTTGTCGGCATAGCGGCTCAGCACATCCAGCGCAGCGGGTTCATCATCAATGGCAATGGCACGAAGCATAGGCTTTTAGAGGTCTATTCGTAACGTTATACTAAACAACTGGCTGGTTTGTTCAATGTGCAACTCGTGCCGGTTTGGGTACAATAGTGCCAGGCGCTGGCGGGCGTTCCTGATCCCGGTTCCGGAGCCACCCTTAGCACCCGTAATGGTCCCTACTGTATTGACTGCCCGCATAACAAGCCGTTGATTTTCGACCAACACATTCAACTCCAGGGTAGTCGGATGGTTCAGACTGATGCCATACTGAAACATGTTTTCCACGAAGGGGATTAATAACAGAGGAGCTACTTGCGCTGGGTGCTCATCCCAGTCCAGTTGGGATCGTACTTGCAGGGAGTCCAGTTTAGGTAGCCGGGCGCGTTGCAGGGCCAGGTATTTTTCCAGAAACTGAAATTCCTGCTCAATGGAAATAAGCGGACGGGTCGATTCTTGTAAGGTGAATCGTAAGATGCTGGCTAACTGCTCAATGAGATCGGCAACGGGTTGATTTTCGGATTGCTGCGCTTCATTATAGATCGTATTGAGCGCATTGAACAAAAAGTGAGGATTGATCTGCGCCTTTAATGCCGTTAATTCAGCTTCCGTTTTTTGTTGAATCAACAGCTGTTGTTGCTGTCGGGTTTGCAGAGAATCCGCAATAAACCCATACAGGATAACGATGCCGATCAGCAACAGGGTTACCAGAATATTTTCGTCGACGAAGTCTGGTTCCTGATCGGTGCGAAATTGCAGGCCCTCAAACAACAAATACGCGAGTAAACATAGCCAGCTCCAGTAATAGAGCCGCGTTTGATCCTGATGCATCCATCGCCGAAAGGCCAGCCGATAATTCAGATAGCCCAGTAAACCAATGCAGGCGATCAAAAAAAGCAGGCCTATTAAATAGCGAACCAGGCTACCTAAATCAGGCATCAGTTGCTTTAGGTGCGGACCAACAAGGCGGTACAGAAGCCACCCCCAATAGGCAAGCAGGGCTAGCAAAGCGCCTGTAAACAGGAGTCTGGCGTATAACGATGAACGTGGAGGTCGTCGGTTCATGAACAGGTTCGCTTAATCGGGTTGCTCAGGTTTCATACGACGAAGCTCCTGGCGGGCCTGTTGCGGATCAACGGGTGCCATCACCATCATACTGCTCAGGAAATCGACTTCGACTGCCGCCTTCACGTAGTAGGTTTGACCAGCCTGCACCGATAACCAAAGTGGCCGACTATGCGTAAAATAATCGTTATCAAACTCCACTTTAATTCGACCCACAGGTATGGTTATTTGAACAAACCGGTTGGGCGAAAGTTTGCCCTGCTTCTGTTCATTGATTTTGAAGGTATACGCTTTCCCAAGGCCCGAAATAAATTCCTTTTCGCGGTACAGAATCAATTGAGCTGATTCGGGTTGGTTGGCAGGGCGCAGCTCGTTTCCTGTAAATAGCGACACAAGCAGCGCAACTAGGACCGGCATCATTGGTTCCGACGATCCAGACGGTTTCGGGAAAAGTAAATACCCAGCTGAAGGTAAAACTGGCTGATCCGGTCCCGAGGAGCATCTGTCAATTGATAGGCCTCAGACTGCCAGGCAGTGGGTTGGAAACCCCGTCGGTAGCCAATACGGCTTACCCATAGAAAGGTATCCTTCCGTTTTTCACGTTGAGACACTTCCACATGAACGTCCCAGTACCCGCTGGTTAAATAGAGCGATGGTACACTGGCCGGAGGAGCATATTGGAAGATCGTTTGAAAAGGAACAATCTGACTGGTTGTTCGAAACAGACTGTATTCATACCGTATACTACCTACGCCAGCATTGATAAACACACGTTTGTTGCGGGTATTGGCTACGTCGTAGCCCAGGTGTACGTCTAACCCGCTCAAGTTCTGTCGGCGAGCTACCAGATTTGATCCGGCGGGCTCAGATGGCGGTAATAAGCGCTGATCTAGCCCCACAAACGAGTGTATCATTCCTTTGAATCGGTATAGGCGATAACCGAACCCAGCCACAATAATCTTGTCCAGATTACCTTCAGTCTTAACATGATTGTCGCGAAAGAATGATCTCATCGTCGGAATCAGGGTAGCCACGTAGGCATATCCAGGCTCCATCAGGAACCCAGATCTAAAATTGCTTTTTGCCGGAAATGGAGTCTGGCTGGTCGAATCCGTTACCTGACTCCAGGCTGGAAAGGCCCCTAAAAGGGCGAGTAAGATAAAGAGTTTCATAAACTAGACGTTGGGTTTATTGATTCAAAAGAACCTTAGGCTAGGTTAGCCTGCAAATGAATGTGGGAAATCGTGTCAAGTTTGTGGCCAAACCCCCAACGTTTGTTTTGATCGGGAAACTCATTAACCGTTCCAGACTAGTAGGGCTTTTTACTGGTCGTACCATCGTCCCGGACGGTACGACATCAGAATTCCCCTTAGTTTAAGCAATCCTTTCCAACCTAACCCGCCCAGAAAGGGTCTGTCCAGTTAAAACAGCCCCCTTTTACTCAATGAAAACTAATCTAGTTGGCGTATTGCTACTCATAGCCCTGATAACCAGTTGTCAAACAGGACCATCCATTTCACCTACCACAACAACGGGTCCTGAGCCGGTGCCATTTCGCATGACCCGAGACAGCGTCTTAACCGGAACCTATCTGGGTATACCGATCGGTGAAGGAGCTGAACCCGTTTATACGACTATTCAATCGCTCCAGCAAACCAAAGGAGTGACGTACTTAAACGTAGTCAGCAATATTTTTTCAGATCTCGCGAAGCTAAAGGATCGCATACCCCTGTACCAATACATTATCCTGGATCAACAGCAGGGAACCGATTCTGGCGTACAAATCACAATTGAAAATAAAGCGATTAAAAGTATCTATTTGAATAGCGGAGTGAAGCTCACTCAATGGCCTGTCCTATTGATGGCAAATGCCGCAGTTCGTGTTGGAGATCCGATTGGCACGTTATATGATAAGCTGGCTGTTATCAAGGGAATGACTACCTACTCGAACAAATTTGAGCGTATTTCCTTACAGACCAAAAACCTGTCAACTATGTATGACCAGGGCATGAGCCAGTCACCCCAATGGTATTTTATGTACAAAACCGGACCCGATCAGCAGGACGAAGTCCAGGTGCATTTTACGCAGGGCAAGGTTAGCAAAATTGCCATTAATCACTATACCCCCTACTGATCGACAAAAATGGCCAAACCCGGTCAGGAGGACTAATTTCTGGTTCCATTTAACTTAAACTGAGTTTATTTTAGCGTGCCTGATAAGGCCCGAAGACAGCTTTAACTGTAAAATTTTCGGTACTGTCGTCTAGCGTTATAACCTGATAGCGCTCCCCTCCTGGTGCAACACGAATTACAATATGACCTTTATCACTTTTGAGCCGGTTCAGTAACTCCCCGATTACCAGCTTGTTCGCGTCCAGCATGCCGGTTGCGAAAACATCCCGTTCCCCTGGGTATATCTCCAGCGAGTAAATACGGTCGAGTACATCGTGGCCGGGATGGTCCGACGACCAGACCGGAATGATAACAACCCTGGGACGAAGCGCGGCCAACAGATTGTCGTTTTGCGAATCCCGATTGCCGTGATGATCAAGAATATGGGCATCTACAGGGCCAACCACTTTAGACACCGGCGTCTCTACATCATGCCACGTGGGCGCACCAAACCGCAGGACACCAGGCATATCGCCCCCCGAGAAATAATCAAACTGGCCGTAGCGAAGCCGGACGCCAATGCTGCACATATTTTCAGACGGGAGCTGCTGTTGAGATAGTCCGGTTAGGGCTGGGAAAAGCTGCCGTGTTTCTGTTCCTGAACCCGTCCACAATTCTCCGTTGGCAATGATGTTTCTGATTTCAACCGTTTTAGCGAATTGATTCGGATTTTTCGTCAGGACAATCTGATCCGTACGCCCAGGTTTGCTGCGCTCAAAGACAGTGCCCTTATGTTTAGTTTGCCAGTCGGCAAATGCCCGATAATTCGTCACCATCTGGTTGGTCAGTGGGTACGGATAGGCATAATCCGGCCAGCCCCGATCAATAATCTTGTCGATGGGCAAATACGCGGCCACCTCCGTAATGCCCGTCAGCACGAAATTACCGTTCTCCGATTTCGGCGAAATCCGGGAGGGGCTACCCATGTGGTCATTATGAAAGTGCGTGATCTGTGCATAATCCAGCTTCGGCTGAAGCTGACTCATCGTCATGAACCTTGTAATATACCGGGCAATCCATTCGCCGGGTTGCTTTTCGGCACTGGGTACAGCGGGTGTATTCCGGGGGCTTAGGGTTCGATCTGATGTGGGGTCAAGAGCTCCGGCATCGATCAGCATCGTTGTTCCATCGGGCAAAATAAAAAACGTGGCATTCCCCCGGCCTGTATTAATATGATGAATATCCAGATGCCCGGCTTTCCAGGGTGGCAACATTTCTTTGGGACTTTGCGCTTTACTGATCCTGATTAGCAAGAGAAAAATTGAGAGAAACGAGAAAAATCGGTTGGCCCAGGCAGTTTGCATCATACAAGGAATCAATTGAAATTTGCATCCTAATTGGTATTAATCACCAATCCATGAACATCCACGTTAAAAGGGATAAGTTCAGGTAAACTACCGGCAACTCAATCCCTGTTTGCACAAGTCTGGTCTCTCGCTTACATTGTCTTCTAAAAATGAATGAAATTTAAGTACTCCGCTATATTTTCGATCTCGACTTCGAAGGGACCATTGCACCGGAGTAAATAACAATGAAGAATACCTACAGCAAACGGTTTGGATTATTCCGAAACCCGGCGGTTCGTGCCGAACTACAAACACTCGACCCCGTTCGCGATCACCAGCGTATGGTTCATTTGTTAACGGCCTACGAATTTCCGTTCGATATGACCCGTGCGCTGGAACTAGCCCTGTTTCATACCTATGCCAGCCCTCGCGTATCCGGTTTGCTGGCCCGCACGGGCGAATTTGAGCACCACGGACAGAAACGCTATGACGACACCAGCCGACTGATCTCGGAGTTTATGGAATCGGGTTACGACAGCGACAAAGGCCAGCGGGCCATTGCGCACATGAATACGATTCACGGCCATTATCGCATCGACAATGCCGATTTCCTGTTCGTACTGGCCACGTTTGTCTTCTACCCCATCGACTGGCTCAATCGATTCGGCTGGCGGAAACTAACGGCGGCCGAGGAGCTGACCTTGTTTTATTTCTTTCGGGAGGTTGGCAAGCGAATGAACCTGAGCGACCTCCCCGAAACCCTGGCCGACTTACGCGCCTTTACGGATGCGTATGAAGACAAGCATTTTCGCTATACGGAAAGCAACCGCAAAATTGCCGATGCAACCGTGAAGATCGTCCAGGGCTGGTTTCCCCAATTTCTGCATCCACTGGTGCAACCCACTTTTGCTGCACTTATTTCTGATAAACTCAGGCTGGCTTTTGGCTATCAACGCCCAGCCGACTGGTTCATTAATCTGACCGAAGGGGCGCTATGGCTACGTAAATGGCCGCTTCGATGGATTACGTTCAAGCCCTATCCATCCCTCATTGCAAAGACCAGCTTCCGGTACTACCCCGATGGACCGCCTGAAATTGAGGCCGTTGGGCCCGATGGGCTCTTGTAAAGACGAAAGGATGCGTCTTTACTTTGCTGGCAGAAATACATTGACGGCTGGGTGCATGGTATACAGCCGAAACTGGTTACCGTCGTCCACCAGAATACCGCTTGATTTGTTTCCCTTTACAATTGGATTACCCGAGTACTTGGTCCAGTGAATCAGATCATTCGAGACGGCCACGTTAGTTGACCACTCGTGCCAATCCGAAAAGGCTGATGCATGGTAATAGGCGTAATAAGCGCCTTTGTAACGGATTATCTGGTTCATAGCCACGGCATAGAGGTCATAATCGGCTGGGCCTTTCGCCAGAACGGGTTCGTCCTGCACATTGGTCCAGACCTTCAGGTCTTTGGAGGTTGCCAGCCAGACTGCCTGATCCTTTCGCTCGTAAAACAGATACCAGATGTCGTTTTCCTTCCAGATCGCGGGTGTTCCATAGGGTCCCTGACTGAGGGGCTGATGGTTGGTATATCGGATATCGAGCGGGCCTCGCTCCTGCCAGTTCACCCGGTCTTTTGAGGTTAGCAGGTGCGCTATATCGTTTTTCCCCTCGGCAAACATGTAATACGTCCCATCCGATTTGAGAACCGTCATATCTTCTACCCAGACTGATGGTAGAATTGGATTTCCTTTGTAGCGTGTCCAGCTCAGACCATCCGCAGATGTAGCGTACCCCAGCGACCGGGTCTGATCCTTTCCATCCCGGTAGCCTGTATACCAGAGATGATATTGATCCCCTTCCTTAAGAATATAGCCCCTCTCCCGAATTTTCTGATCCCAGGTATCGGCACCAGTTCCACTAAAAACCGGATTGGACGCATAGGGCTTAAAATGGATAATCTCCGCTGGAAAGTCAGGCTCAACCGTTGTAGTTGATGGAGCTGAATCCAGCAGTACCCATCCGCTAGATAGAAGACAAGCTAGAAAGAGGATAATTCGAGTCATATTCTTTTAAAAATTTCATCACCACACATACGTTCCCACGGCTCCGGTCGGCAGGGTGGCACTGGCCTGTTTGCCCTGATAAGCTATACTGAATTTCTGGGCGGATGGGCTATCGTTTAAAACAATCAGCACGATATGTCCATCAGGTGTTTTGAAGGCGACATTCGGTAAATTTTTGATTTCGTCGGATGCGATACGTACCGAACCCGGACGCACAAATTTAGACGCTACGGCCACATTGTAATAGGCCGGATTTCGTTTAACTGTATTCCCATCAATCGTTAATGCTCCTAGGCACTGGTCGCAGCCGCCGGGCGTGTGTGGATTCTGTTTCGGATCGGCGGCCAGGTTCCATTGTAACACCGTCCGGCTCCAGTTGCGGGTGGCTCCAATGATGAGTTCGCGAACATGCCAGACTAAGTCACCCTTCAGATTTCCGGGTGCGCCAATCCACTGCTCCGTAAAATACAGGTTTTTGTCAGGGTAAGCCTTATGTACTTCCGAAAGTGCGCTGATTGGACCACCATACAGGTGAAAAGCCGAACCATCAATGTATTGGCGGGCTTCTGGGTCATTCAGAACCGTTATGGGGTAATCCGGCCGGTCGGCGTTATGATCGTAGAGAATTACTTTTGTTTTGATTTTAGCCGCTTTAAACGCGGGGCCCAGGCTTTTTTTGATGAACAATGCCTGTTCGGAAGGTAGCATCAGCAAGCTGGGGTTATTACCCGGATGCAGCGGTTCGTTTTGTATAGTGACCGCATCAATCCGAATGCCCGCTTTCGCCATGCCCTGAATGTACTTGACAAAATAGCGGGCATAGGTATCATAAAACTCCAGCTTCAGGCTCCCTCCTTTTGAGTTGCCATTCGACTTCATCCAGGTGGGTGGCGACCAGGGCGATCCCAGAATCTTAATGGCCGGATTGATGGCCAGAATCTCGTTAAGAAGCGGAATCAGGTACTGTTGATCGGGAGCCAGACTGAATTTAGCCAGTGTGGGATCTGTTTGACCCGCGGGCAGGTCATCATACGAAAACACCTGCTCATCAAGGTCCGATGCACCAATGCTTAGCCGTAAATAACTAACCCCTATGCTTTTCCCCTCCGTTGAAAACAGTTCGGTTAGTAGTTTAGCCTTGGCAGTCTTTTCCATTCGGCTGATGAGCATAGCACTGCCCCCCGTTAAGGTGTAGCCGAATCCATCAATGGTTTGGTAAGTCTGTGCGGCATCGACGTGAATCGTTGGTGTCTTTGCGGTTCCTTCTGTAAAGGAAAGTGAAGGTTGCCGCACAAACAGCACCGGGCGAACTGGATCCGTCAGCCAAAACTCGACACCCCCTACGTTAGACTTGCCAGACTCAGGCGATCCTGACCGGGGTTTCGTTGAAGCTACCTGACCATAACCAGTAGCTGAAATAGAGACAAACAGGCTGAGTAAAAAACTGATCGACCAGAACCGTATTGAATAGGTATACATACGTATGTGGAGGCTCACGTTTTAGGGCAACCTCCTACCGTCTGTAAATCGCATTTTGCCAAAACCTACTGTTGAAATTCCCTGGGTGCTGAATTTATCAATGGACTGCCTGTCGTTTTCGCTTCCGTCGATTCAACTGCACATTCTTCAACTCATAGTTAATCCCCTGAACTGTAGCCGTTTCCCGGTAATCATGAAGCATGTTGAAAATGTCGTGATCAATGAACGGGGCTTTGGTCCCGTCAATGAGTACCTCATCGCCAGGCTGGAGCGAATTCAGTGCTTCTTTCAACTGTGGCTTGCTTAAGAAATACAGGTCTTTTTCAAACGCAATCGTCACTTTATTTCCAGTACGGACCAGTTGGAACGTAGATTGAAAGTTGGTATAGAGTACATAAATAATCCCCACAACCGACCCCATTGCAATACCAATCAGCAGATCGGTGAATACAATCCCCACGACCGTGACGATAAACGGGACAAACTGGCTCCAGCCATCCCGGTACGTTTTTTTGAAGATTGCGGGTTTAGCTAGTTTATAGCCAACCATAATCAAGACCGTTGCCAGGCAAGACAACGGAATCAGATTGAGCAATGCACCGCCTAAAAACACCGCCAGCAGCAGGAATACCCCATGCAGGATTGTCGACACCCGGGTTCGTGCTCCCCCATAGACATTGGCTGACGTTCGGACAACTACAGAGGTTACAGGCAGTCCCCCAATCATTCCCGACAACAGATTACCGACGCCCTGCGCCATTAACTCCTGATTGGTCGATGAGATGCGTTTCGCAGAATCGAGTCGATCGGACGCTTCGAGATTTAGGAGCGTTTCCAGGCTGGCCACCAGCGCGATGGTAGCTGCAATTCCATAAACCCTTGGGTTAGATAAGACACTAAAGTCGGGAAAATAGAAAATGGAAAACAGGCTTTTACCGGGTGCAATAGTTGGAATCTGCACCATGTGCTGATGAGCCGTATCCCCCAGATACCACTCCGGAATGGCCACCCGAAAAAACTCATTTAGGGCTACACCACCGCATACGACGACCAGCGCAGCCGGAAAACTTTTGAAGACGGTTCGGGTACTTCGCCCGGCCAGCGCATCCCAGCTTATTAAAAAGGCCAGAGAAACAAGGCTGATCACTACAGCACCAGGGCTAGCCGTTTCGATAGCGCGGTAGATTTCCGAAATTGTATTTTCGCCATCGGCCAGCTGTTGAAATTCAAATTCACCTTCATAGTCATTATCGCGGCCCAATGCATGGGGAATCTGCTTAAGAATAATGACGATACCAATGGCAACGAGCATCCCTTTAATGACACTGTCCGGAAAAAAGCTGCTGAAACGACCGGCTTTAATGAGTCCGAGCACCAACTGCATCAGGCCAGCCAGCACAACGGCCACCAGAAATGCCTCGTAAGAACCTATTTTTGCAATTGAGTCGGCAACGATGACCGCTAACCCAGCCGCCGGGCCACTCACACTGACTTCGGAACCCGACAACAAGCCAACCACAATACCACCAATCATACCCGCAACCAGGCCCGAGAACAAGGGGGCTCCCGAGGCCAGGGCAATACCCAGACAGAGGGGCAAGGCCACTAAAAAAACGGATAAACTGGCGGGCAGATCCCGACGGAGGAAAGCTAGTTTATACTGTGTAAGGGTTTGAATGGGACTAACTTGTTTCATAAACGGTAGTTTTGTCAGCGACGTTATGCGTCTGCAACGTTCAGGCAGTTGGCAACGTTGCACTAAATTAAAAAGAAATTAAAAACAGGTTAAAAAGAAATTAATAAACGATTGTCTACTCTTCTTTCTCCCGCAGAACGTCAGTTCATTAAAGCCCATATTACCGACGATGTACGGGCTTTACTGCTGCGCCCGAACCCAACTGCACTAGACCTAAAAAAGCTTGCGTCACAAATTGTAGCCCGGCAAAAAGCAAAAGAAAAACTGCCTAGCTGGTACGCCAACGATCAGCTGATTTTTCCACCTGCCCTATCCGTAGAACAGGCTTCTTCCGAGCGAACGGCCCGGTATAAAGCCTCACTCGTTCAGGGAGAATTGTTAGTTGACCTTACAGGGGGTATGGGCGTAGATACCTGGGCATTTGCTCAACAGGTCAACCAAGTAGTGTACATAGAGCATCAACCTGAATTGGCAGCTCTGGCGGCTCACAACCTGCCACTGCTAGGGCTGGAGAATGTAACGGTTCAGACAGGAAACGGCCTGGCTCTCCTGGAAAATCCCACGCCGAATACAAGCCAGGTAAGCTCATCAACAAACCAGGCTGACTGGATCTATCTGGACCCACATCGGCGCGACGAACAGGGCGGGCGGGTGGTCAGTCTGGAAAACTGTGAGCCCGACATAACCCAACCCGGCACCGTTTCGGCCCTCTTAAAGCTGGCCGGAAAAATATTAATAAAGACATCCCCGTTACTTGACATCAATCTAGCCGTCAGACAGTTGTCCGGTTTTGTCGAATCTGTACATATTGTAGCTCTACAAGGAGAAGTAAAAGAAATTCTGTTTACACTTAGTAATCAGTTAATTACAAAAGACAACATAAAATTTAACACTGTTAACCTATTAAATGACAAGGATATTCTGTTACAATTTCAATGGCAGGACGAACTTACAGCGAACGTTCAATTGGGAGATCCCCAACGTTACCTATATGAGCCGAACGCAGCCGTATTAAAGGCGGGTGCATTCCGGTTAGTAGCCTCCCGGTTTGGCCTGACCAAGCTGGCACCCAATAGCCATTTATACACTAGCAATGAGTTAAAGCCCGATTTCCCGGGTCGGATATTCTTACTACAGGAAATTTGCAAACCCGATCAGAAAGCACTTAAAATGGCCGTTCCAGACCTAAAAGCAAACCTTACCGTGCGCAACTTCCCGCAAACCGTAGCGGAGTTGCGGAAAAAATTATCTTTACGGGAAGGTGGTTCTGTGTATATTCTGGCCACAACCTTACTCAATGGTGACAAACGCCTGCTAATCACCCAAAAAATTGACCAAACCCTATCGTAACAATTCACTTTATCCCGGCTTATAAACCGGACAAACCAACTATTCCAATGAACACTTTAGTACGTTACATCCTGATTATAGGGTTACTAGCCCTGGCAACTTCAACCTATGCTCAAACTGTTTATGCAGGTGAAAGCACAATTGATAAAGCGAAAGTATCCGGCCTGTATTTAACCCTGCAAGGCGATGGAAAGCAGATTGAAAAGGATTGGGAAGCCCAGCTCCAGAAATACGGCAAGCTCTCGTCATCCCGCGGTACCTATCGGGTTCCTAATGCTGATATTCCAGCTATTTCGTCGGAGCCGATCAACTTAGTGAGTACGGTAAAATCGTCCAGAACATCGGCTACAATTTTTGCTGCCTTCGACCTCGGTAATGGTAACTTCGTAACAACAGGAGGCACGGGTTACTCCGCTGCCGAAGCCCTGCTAAAAGGATTTGCCGACGGCACCCTGTATGGACAGGAAGTCAAAACAGCGGAAGTCAGTTTTGACGATGCTCAGAAAAATCACCAGAAAATGGTGCGAAAAGGCGAACAGCTCCAACGTGCCATTGAGCAAAATGCCAAAGAAAAAGAGAAGCTTCTGAAGCGCATTGACGATAACGCAAAAGAACTGGAGCAGCTTAATAAAGATATTGAAACGAATAAAACCGATCAGGCTACAGCGCTCACTGAACTGGAAAGTCGCAAAAAGAACGTTGAAGCAGTGAAGGCGAAGAAGAGTAATTAGGGTAGGTCAGTGAGTGGAATAAGGGCAATAGGTGAAGTAAGTTTTCACCTATTGCCCTTATTCCATTACCAACTGCGTGCAGGGTCAGTAAAACGAAGCCACCTCCTTATGAAACACGTTTCACTGTCCATCTTCCTGGAGTTGGTGATCCTTCCTGCCCAGTCATGTACACTCAGACGAGTAGAATACCCGCTCCTACCTTACTTACGGCTGGTCCTGCTAAACCTTAAGGAGTACTTCGGGTTAATCCACTAAGGCTCTATTCTTCTCAAATTGACGGCCTTTCACGAGTATGGATAACGAACAGATTAAACAGAAAATCGTAGCTGAGACAACGGCCCTGATGCCGTTAAAGGTTGATAATGAAGAAGTGATCAAGTACAAGTTCAGACACATTCAAACGCTGGTGACAGACTTGCAGAGCGAAGTAGCTGAAGAGCGCGCGATTTATTCGAACGCATTTAACCTCATGCAGGCTGCTATTAATGAGGAGTATAAACAGTTTAGTGAATCGGTCAATTACGAAGAAAAGGAACAGATACTGATTCAGATTAAGCACAAAGCGACTGAGGTATGCGAAATTTTACAAGCCAGTTAGATTCCTGTCCTTTAAAAAGGTTCAGAAAATGCTTGATAAATTAACTTTAATGGATGTTTAATAACTATTTAGTTTATAACAAGTTATGAGTAATGTACATTCACTTTACTCCGAATAAACAATGAAAAATGCAATGATTTTTGCTGTCGCTATACTGCTGATGTCTGGTGCAGCTTTCGCTCAGGATGAAACCAAGAAGGAAGCTAAAATGGAGCAAAAGCAAATGAAGAAAGACGCAAAAGCGATGAAAAAAGAGGGTAAGAAGGAAGGCAATGAGATGAAAGCTGATTCGGGAAAGGCGATGAAAAAAATGCATAAAAGCATGAAAAACAACAGCTAATCACAAGTCAGAAAAAGGAATATTCAGTACGATTAAAGCAAAACCAGCCCCATCAATGATGATGGGGCTGGTTTTGTATCAGGCAGGCACTTCAAATGGGTTCGTACGAACTATGTACTGTTAGGACTGATGAGGATGCTTTGCTATGAGCCCGAAATTCGTTCAGTATAGTTAGTTTCTTTACTTGAAAGCAATGAATCATTTTAACTAATTATTAGTCAAGATATTATACAACAATATACATATTCAGGATACAAATAATATCCAAATTATGTTAATAGTGATAAGAAAATAATATCTGGTTGTCTTAAACGTAGCTATCTATCTTTGATAGATGAAAACGTTTTCACAACTCATTATCTGTTTACTTCTAGTTTTTTCACTCGGCCAGTGTAAGCAACCGTCCGTACCGAGTGCAGTCAGTACAACGCCCACCCGTGACGATAATATGGCAATGGGTAATCCTGATGGAGCTGAGCCGTCAGCATTCAGTCCGAACACTTATCTGATTACCCGATCCACTTATTCGCTTTCCTACAATCAATCGACGGGGATTGCCAACTGGTGTAGCTGGCATTTAAGTTCAGCCTGGAAGGGTTCTGCTTCTCGTTATGCAGGCAACTTTATTCCTGATCAGTCATTGCCTGCTAGCTGGTACCAGGCTAGGCATGCAGACTACACAAATACAGGCTTCGACCGGGGACACCTATGCCCTTCGGATGATCGGGATAGTACGGCAGAGGAAAACAAAACCACATTCATCCTGACCAACATCGTGCCCCAGGCACCTCAACTGAATCGGCAATCCTGGTTGCGGCTGGAGGACTACTGCCGTAATCTAGTGGCTCAGGGTAATGAGCTATATATTATTGCTGGAACAGCGGGCAAAGGTGGTGAGGGTGATAACGGCAAGGCTATAACTATTGCCAGTGGCAAGCTAACCGTTCCTGCTGCGCTCTGGAAGGTGATTGTCGTATTGCCGATAGGATCGGATGATGTGAATCGGATAAACGCACAAACGCGAGTTATTGCAGTCTGGATGCCGAATACTAATACCACTGGCGAAGGGGCTTGGGGCAGCTACCGTGTCAGCGTCGATGAGGTGGAGAAAAAGACGGGATATAATTTATTGTCGAATGTGCCGGAGAGCGTACAGCGTATCGCTGAGTCGGGTGTAGACAAGGTTACTATTTAGGATTGCCCAAATCGTACGACACAATTCACTACGACCACCCTACTGATAAGTTTGCACTCAGGCCACTTCGTATCAAGGTGGTTTTGGCATTTACTACCTGCTTAGCTGATGGTACACCTGGCAAACGCTGGCTGGCATCGATGTATGTCAAAGGATGTTCAGTATAGTTAGTTTCCCTCCTTGAAAAACACCCGTTTTACCCGTTCACTAACACCCGTCAGGATCTCATACGGAATTGTGTCCATCTGTTTTGCCAGTTCCGTAATGGGTAGATCAGGACCAAAAATTATGACGTCATCCCCTTCCGAAGCCACTGCCGACGTGACGTCGATCATGGTCATATCCATGCACACATTGCCAACGGTTGGACAGCGCGTTCCATTTACCCAAACCTGACCAACGCCATTGCCCAGTCGACGATCGAAACCGTCGGCATAACCGATGGCCAGGGTGGCGATGCGGGCTTCATGATCAAGCACTCCCCGCCGGCTATACCCGATCGACTCCCCTGCCCGAACGGTTTTGATCTGACTGATCACCGTTCGAAGGGTGCCAACCGTCTGTAAAGCCGCCTGATTAATCCCACTGGCTTCAACTCCGTATAGACCAATACCCAGGCGAACCATATCGAGTTTATAGTCCGGAAAGCGTACGATACCGGCCGAGTTAAGCAGATGGCGCGTTGGACGGTAGCCTAAAGCCGCTTCGAGTATAGCTGTACTTCGCAGAAAGGTTTCATATTGCTGCGTTGAGAAGCTGTTGAACCGGGCATCATCGGAACCGACCAAATGGCTGAACACTGTTGCCACATGTAGATTATCGTGGCCTTTCAAGTAGTTCGCTACCTCTGCCAGCTCCGTTTCCAGAAACCCCAGCCGATGCATACCGGTGTCAATTTTCAGGTGCAGGGAGGTTTTGGCAGAGGGCATGGAGCGGGGAGCAGGGGGCAGGTCGCTCCCATCTCCATGCTCCTTGCCCCCTGCTCCCCGCTCCCTGCTCCCCGCTCCATGCACAAACCTCCCCCACTCCTGCAAAATACGCATGCTGTACAGTTCAGGCTCCAGGTTGTACGCCAGCAGCGCATCGAAGGTTTCAGGGGCAGGATTCATGACCATGATGGGTAGCTCGATCCCATTTTGCCGAAGCGCTATCCCTTCGTCGGCGTAGGCAACCGCCAGGTAATCGACCCGGTGAAATTGCAGGAGTTGTGCCACTTCCGTACTGCCACTGCCATAGGCAAAAGCCTTCACCATGACCATCAGCTTCGTGTCGGACCCTACTTTCTCCCGATAATAGTTCAGGTTATGCGTCAGCGCATCCAGATTTATGTCAAGAACGGTCCCGTGGACTTTCCGCTCCAGGCGGGCCACAATCCGCTCGAAGGAGAACGGCCTTGCCCCTTTTACCAAGACAGAACTGTCGCGCAGTTCGTGGAATGGGAACTGAGTTAAAAAGGCATCCGTGGTCGCGAAGAATAAACTGGAATCAGCAAAAAAATGAGCATTCCGACTCAGGACCGGGCCAATCCCAATAAATTGGTCAATTGCATTGGTGCGGATCAGTGTCCCAACCTGTTCATACAGATCGTGTTCGGCCTGACCCGACTGTAGTACATCCGACAGAATGACCACCCGACGAGTCCGGGTACTCTGTTGATTGAGAAAACTGAGCGCCAGTTGCAAGCCAGCAACGTCATTATTATACGAATCGTCAATCAGTACACAGTTATTGATACCCTCTTTCTGTTCCAGCCGCATTGAAACCGGTCTAAGGCGATTCAACCGGGCTTGCAGGGCCTCGGTAGTCCAGGGATGCAGCGTCAGGAGCGTTACCAGACAATGCATCAGATTCTCCACCGAAGCAGGGTCTGTAAAGGGTAATTTTAGCTGAATAGCCGTACCCTCTTTGCTTGTCAAGGTCAATTGGTCATGCTGCAACTTACCCTGATACGTAGCCGGTTTCCCATTCAGCGACCAGGTAATGACGTTCATAGTTGGATTGACCGCTTTGAGCAGCAGATGTACTTCTTCGTCAATATCGGTGTAATCGGAACAGTAAATGAGGGTATTGGCGTGAATAAATAGCCGGAGCTTTTCGGCTATTTTCTGTTTCCGGGTCCGGAACCCCTCATCATGGGCCGTGCCTATGTTGGTAAAAATGCCAATTGTTGGTCGGATAATGGCCTCCAGCGATTGCATCTCATGGACCTTGGAAATCCCGGCCTCAAATATTCCCAGGGTATGCTTATCAGTAAGTTGGTGAACCGACAGCGGTACTCCCAGTTGCGAGTTATAGCTCTTGGGACTTTTAACGACCACATACTCGTCAGGAGACTGCCCTCCATCAAGTAATTGGGCCAGCCATTCCTTCACAATGGTTTTTCCATTACTACCTGTAATGCCAATAATCGGAATATGAACTTGTTTCCGATGTTCAGCGGCCAGTGTTTGCATTGTTTGCAGACTACTATCGACCTCAATGAACGTTGCATCGGCATACGCAATGAATTCCGTTCGGCGCTCGGGTGTCAGCGCCGACCGTTCCACCACAAACTGACGGACACCTTTCTGGTAAAGCTCCCCAATAAAGTTGTGCCCATCATGGTGTTCGCCCTGTATGGCAAAAAAAACAGCATCCGTAGCATTCCCTGTCACTTGCCGGGAATCGGTAAACCACTGACGATTTATTAATTGCAAATTCTTCGTTTTCATACTACGGTCTGGACCACCCACCGGTTACCCAGGTTTTAAATTACATCCAGCGTCTCCGTCTGAAATACACAACCATACCTATGGTTACCAAAAACATAACCCCCCACACCACGAAATAACCGTTGCGGGTATGCAGCTCAGGCATGTTATCGAAATTCATCCCATACACACCCACAATGAACGTCAGTGGCATAAAAATCGCCGAAAAAATAGTGAGTGTTTTCATGACCGAGTTCATCCGGTTACTCACAATCGAGTAATAGACATCCATCAACCCAGCCGTTAATTCCCGATATGATTCCAGCGTTTCAATGACCTGCGTAACATGATCGGCCAGGTCGCGCAGGTAGGGCAGGGTGTTGTGCTGAATGACATCGGATTCCTCGCGAAGCAACGTATTGATGATGTCGCGTACGGGATAGACTGTTCGTCGAATAAAGGCCAGTTCACGCTTCAGGGTGTACAGGATCGCCAGGGTCTGCTGATTGGCCCGCTCCTGTACGATCTGGTCTTCCAGCTCATCCATTTTCTCGCCAATACGTTCCGTTATCAGGAAATAGTGATCGACAATGACGTCCATCAGGGCATAGAGCAGATAATCGGCCCCATTCCGCCGGGTTTTTCCGGCAGAGGCTTTAATCCGCTCGATGACGGGTTCGAAAATATCCCTGGTTCGCTCCTCCTGAAACGAGATCAGGTAATTTTTACCCAACACTAAGCTCACATGCTCCACATCCAGTTCCTGCCGCTGACGGCTGTGGTGCAGCATTTTGAGCGTTACATACACAATTGTACCAGCCGGATGAGCAACCCCATTGCCATTGCCGGGTGTTGGTTCATCATAGATATCTATTTTGGGTTTCTGCTCCGTATTAAGAACGTCTTCGAGCAATAATGGGTGCAAATGAAACTGCTGCCCCAGAGCCGCAACCACTTTCGGCTCATGAATCCCATCCACATCAATCCAGTTGATATAAGGTGTTTCGAAGCCCGGTAGCCGACAGGCACTTAGTTTACTACTATCGTCGATGCGATAGTCTGAGGCATTGAATTCAATGCGTTTAATTTTTGTGGCATGCTCAATTTCCGCCCCTACATAGGTTAGCGTACCGGGCGAAGTACCCAGCGTTTTCTCGGCAGAACGGTACCGTTTATGTTTCGACATAGGTAGTTTGTTGTTCCAGAAGCAACGCTACACTGATTTTTGGCATCAAAGATAAACCAACTACTCGGCGCGTTGTCAAAAGTTCAAAAAAACGTATCTTAACACCATGTTCCGCTGCATCCTACTCCTCCTTTTTACAACCGCTATCCTTACATCATGTAGCAGCGGCAAAAGTGCACTGAATCGGAACCACTTCGACTTAGCGGTTCAAAAAGCATCGAAGCGACTTCAGCAGCGGCCTGGGTTGAGCAAGCGTGGGCATACGATGGCTTCGCAGGTTCTGGAGCAGGCGTTTGTTCAGGCCTACGAACAGCACCAGACCGCCATCCGTCGGTTATCGGCCCCTTCCAGCACCGAGGCTTTTCGCTGGGAACGTGTTTATCAGGAATACGAGCAGCTCCAGGCCCTCACGGATAATGCCCGTCGTGGATTCGACCGTCGTGGATTCGACCGTCGTGGATTCGACCAGCAGTGCGAGACCTGTGCCGAATGGCTATCGGCCTACCCAAGCTCTTATCAGGATCGCCAGCAAGCCACCCGTGAGCTGGCCGCGGCTGATCGCTATCAGGTTGCAGAACAGGCATTTGCTTACCGACAGGAAAATAGACTGGCCGCTAAAGATGCCTACCTGAACTTTAGAAAAGCGGCTGACTGGATACCCAATTACCAACAGGCGAATGCAAAAGCGGCTGAATCCCTCCCCTTTGCCATCCTTCGTGTGGTGGTTGAACCGCTAAGCCCAACTCCTGAACTGAGCGCTGATGACAACCGGGAATTAGAACGTTTGATTTTACAACAGCTGGGGCGAAACACAACCCCCTCTCAATTTGTACGACTTTATCACCCGGATCCGCCCGGAGAATCCACGTTGGGAGACGGCTATCCGATTCATCAGGCTATCCAGCTAGTTGTGACCAACTACTCGCCCTTCCGCGAAAGCAATTCCTCTTCGTCCACAACGGTGTATAGCAATCAGGAGTACAAAGTCGGTGAGAAGAAAATAAACGACTCCACCAAAGTCGATGTCAAAGAAAAAGTATCGGGCACTCTGACAACCTACCGGCACGAAATTCAGGCTGGACTGGATCTGCGGATGCGGGCCCTGGACACGCAAACAGGTAATATACTGTGGGAAGAACCCGTTTGGGAAAGCCGTTCCTGGCAAAGTGAGTGGCAGTCTTTCAGTGGCGACGACCGTGCCCTGAACGGCCAGTCGCTGAAAACGGCCACTCTGTTCCCCCCTTCTCGCTGGCAACTTCTGGACAGCATGCGGGATGAACTTGCCGGCGATGTAGTCCGGCGACTCCTGTCGAAGTATAAAAATGATTAATTGTTCGCAAAAAGGGGTCAGTTGTCAGCTACGCCATATCTCGCAGATATGGCGTAGCTGACAACTGACCCTGACAAGCCTTTTATAAATTTATTGGCTCTTGGTCAATACCCCTTTCTTGGATTGAATGAGCGTCAATGTATATGACATGACCCGATCGTTGTGGTTCAGGACATCATCAACGGTGGGTTCAACCCTATGGTCGGGAATGATGCCGCGATCGGCGTATGGATAGGCTGATACGTTGGCCATATTGAAACCAAACATACCGATGCCGAGGTCAATTTTAGAATTGGGCAATTGGGTAATCGTGAAAATACCGCTACTGTTGACTTTGTACCCACCCCCACTCTCCTGCCCGATAAAAACGGTCTCACCCGGCCGCCGTTGTCGGTCGGCGTGAAGGCGGGCCGCAAACTCCGTCGTGACCGAAAAACTAGTACCATTCAGCAGTACGTAGAGGTTACCGTGGTAGGCATCTGCTTTAGGTTTTGTTTTACGCAATCCCCGATGCCAGGTAAACACATAGTCGGTTCCGCGTTTCTTAACGGCCAGTCCTTTCGCCATTCGGTACAGCTTTGATGTCCAGGCAGGGAACGAGTAACTCTTTTTCTGCCGAACACGGATATGATCATAATAACGGAAGGGTTGCCCGGCAAAATAACGGTATAACTGAACACCCCACGATTCTTCCCCGCCTTCGTTATCCCGCAGATCGAGTACCAGGTTCTGTACATTTTTCTGTTTGATTTCCCGGAACGAATCGGCCAGAAACTGAGTATAATCCTGCTCTTTTTTATCGCCCATAAACCGTTCGATGGTCATCAGGGCCGTTTGCGGATCTGTAAACGTCAGGCGAAAGGGCTTTTGCGGACTGGCTTTGTGCGTCTCGGCATAGGCTTTAATCGTCTGTTCCGTTACGGGCTGGAGTGTTATGGTTTTCGCTTCCCCGCCGATTTGGTAGGCCAGATTAAACGTAGTTGGAGCCTCAATGAACGTAGCGTAGTATCCCGAAAAATACCGATTCAGATCTTCCAGTTTTCCACCTATTCGATTCCCATCGGCAAAGGTCATCCTGGGCAGTAACGTCCGAATAATATCCGCCATCGGCTTACCGTTTATTGCGGTTACCTCTGCCCCATCCGGTACGGTAACGGAGCCGTAGTTACCTGTCACCCAGGCTTTCTCTCCCAGAACATAAAGCTTTACCGGAAACAGTTTATCGGCGTAAAAGGGGTAATGCTCATCTTTTCCCGAAACAATCCACTTAATATGCCCATCGCGCAAAGCGACCAGCAGTGGAGTCATGGTCACGTAAAATTCCTGTTGGGTCATGGGGCGGTTCAGCTGAGCGGCCGTTACCGAAAACAGCGAGTCGAATACGGGCTTCGGTGTGTACCGGTACATCTCCGGGTGCACTTCGTTAAGGGCTGTTCGGAAGCGGGTAAAATCCGTTTGGAGTTGCTCCGGTGTCAGGGTTTGCCCAATTAGCACCCGGTGTTGCGCTAGAAAAAGGAAGGAAATAATCAGGAGTCGTTTCATTAGCTGTTGCTTTTTGTACGAAGCAAAATTGGCCCAAACAAAACTCGACCGAAACGAAGCAACGACCGAAAAGGGGGCTTTTCTGACTGAAACGTCGATTTTACTCACCCAACCAACGCTTCAACTCACTGGCTTTTTCCCGGCTAACCACCACTTCTTCCTCAAAGCCCGGCTGTAAATTGATCTTGAGTTTGCCATTGAAATACAGGTAAACTTTATGAACCGCCTTCAGGTCGGCAATCACCTGTCGGTTAAGCCGAAAAAAGTGACGGGGATCAAGCAGTTGTGCCAGTTCATCAAGGGTGTGATCAAGGAGCCAGTCGTGATTGTCGTGGGTTTTGATGAACGTCAGTTTATTTCGACTGAAAAAATAGGCGACCTCCTCTACTGGCACCGAAAACAAACGCTGCCCCTGTTTAATCAGGAATCGGTCTTTGAAAACTGCGGGGGGCTGGGGGCGCGGAGCAGGGGGCACGGAGTCTGACGGAGACGATAGTTGCAGGTGTTGAAGCAAGGTTGCCAGTGATGCCTGTAGGCTTTTTTCACCCTGCTCCGCGCCCCCTGCCCCCTGCAACCCCAACAAAATCTGCTTCATCGACTGTAGTTTAGCCAATGCCTGCCGTAACTCCGCTTCTTTTACAGGTTTAAGGAGGTAGTCGATACTATTGACTTTAAATGCCTTAATGGCGTATTCATCATAGGCCGTTGTGAAAATAACCGGACTCGTTACAGGTATCTGGTTGAAAATATCGAAACTCTGCCCGTCGGCGAGTTCAATGTCCATAAAGATCAGATCCGGTTGAGGATTCGCCCGCAACCACTCCACCGATTCGTCGACACTAACTGTCATACCCACCACCCGAATGGCAGGCTCAATGTCACCCAGTAACCGCTGTAGCTTTCGGGCGGTGGGTTCTTCGTCTTCAATGATGAGAATAGTCATAGCGGGTTTCCTGAATGAGGGGCACCAATACCTGAAAGCAATCGTCCGATTGGTTGATCACCACGTCGGGCTGTCCCAGCAACCGGTATTTGGCGGTAATATGGGCTAGCCCGGTTCGGTTCGACGGGACTCTGTTTTGTTTCGGACGGCGTGTATTACTGACAACCAGATGCTTGTCGGCATCGGTATAAATTCGAATGACCAGCGGTTTGGCTGGGAGTGCCGTGTTGTGTTTAACCGCATTTTCAACCAGCAACTGCAAGGTCAGCGGAGGAATAAAAAAGGCGAGATACGACTCATCGACGGTAACGTCCAGTTCAACACTTCGCCCGAAACGCATTTGCAGCAAATTAAAATACGCCTGAATAAACGTCAGTTCACTCGCCAAAGACGTTAGCAGTTGCTCGTTGGTTTGAAGCACATACCGATAGACCGACGCCAGTTCCTCGATAAACGTTTCGGCCTGTTTCGGGTTTTCAGTCACCAGCGACGAGAGTGTACTCAGGCTATTGAATAAAAAATGGGGATTGATCTGTGCTTTCAGCGAATCGAGCTGACTTTGAAGGGCCTCCTTTTTAAGCTGCTCCGCTTCGTAATACGTTGCCCACCACTGTCGATACAGGTAATGGGCCTCGTAGATTACGGCCAGTGGAACAACAAATAAGAATGGAATCAGGGTATTGACCCAATAGGATCGGGTGGACATCGGGTAGCCCCAAAATTGAGTCACATCATAGAGGTAAACCAGGGCAACCCGCTGCACAACAGTTATGATTACAAACCAGGCCAGTTGCCTGCACACACGCGCTGTTGTCTGGTTCAGTCGGGGATACCGACGGCGCGCCTGGATAATACCCAGCCGGGCGACCTCCCAGATCAGGACGCATTCGGCCAGGCTTATCCCAAGCGCCACCCAGCGGCTGATATGCCGGGCATCGTTATCGGGTTGAAAGAATATAAAATTCGAGACGATTGAAATCAGGGGTACACCCACCAGCCGCAACCATCGGTCGTTCAGTTTTTCCATCGTCGGTAAAGATGCAATAACCCGCACTCAACCGAAAGTGAATGGTTTCTGAACTGTCGAAAAAACAGACCAGAGTGCATGAATAGGGTCTCTCAACCTGCCTGGTTATCTTTGTTGTTCAGGTAGCGCCTGCTCAGTAAGGCAAGAACAACCGTCCATGCAACTCACCAATTCTCCAGCCCTCGCCCACCTCGTGAGAGACCCGATTATGGCCCGTCTGATTGCCGAGACGGCCAACCCTAAAGTCTTTAACGACTACGCCGATGATGTGTATCTGGCGCTACTCGAAAGTATCGTGTCGCAACAGATCTCCGTTAAAGCCGCCGATGCCATTTTTACCCGTTTCCGGGCGTTGTTCCCGGAAAACTATCCTGACGCTTCGTTACTGCTTTTAAAAACGACCGACGAGCTACGGAGCGCGGGGCTGTCCTTCCAGAAAATTAAGTACCTGCAAAGTGTTGCGGAGTTCTCGCTCCAGCATCCAGTCAACCGGGCGCATCTGGATCCTATGTCAGACGAGGAAGTGGTGCAATATTTACTCCCGATCAAAGGTGTGGGCCGATGGACCGTAGAGATGTTGCTCATGTTCGTACTCGACCGCCCGGACGTTTTCCCTATAGATGATCTAATTATCCGGCAACGGATGCTGCTGGCGTATCCCGAACAAACCAGTGGCCTGACGGGCAAAGCGCTATACAAAATTTTACACGAAATAGCCGATGCCTGGCGACCGCACCGCACCACAGCGAGTCGATATTTATGGCGGTGGAAACCGGTACATTAAAACCGCTTCACCTGCACGGCTACTTTGGACTGGACTTTAATCAGGATCTGAACCCCTTTGGGCTGGACAACGATTCGCTGGGGCACTAATTTGAACGTATCAATATCGAGTGCCGTTTTCTGGCCAACTTTAGCCTTAGAAAAAGCGGTTTCTATTTTTTCGGGAATGGATGAAATCGGCTGCCGAAGTGGAATAACCATGGCCGCCTGAATCGTATCGCGCAGGTGGTCATGCAGGAGCCAGTCGGCCGTAGATAATAGACGCTCCTCCGTATCCACGTCAAAATCTACGTTCTGAATACGCAAGGTGTTGGTCAGTGTATCATAGGCCGGTGTACCATGAAAATAGAGCGTTCCATGCACCTTTCCGCCCACATCGGCTTTCAGGATCAGCTTTTTCCCACTCCCGTACATGGTCGTATTTTTTATCATTATGTTGCCGCCCATTAGCTTCAGCTTCTGTTTGTCCAGCGTCTTGGCCAGCACCTGGTTCACATCGGTATAGGGAATAAAGGCCAACACCTCCAGGCGCGAGGCTTCGGGCAATGCATTCCGGCGTAAGAGTTGGGGAAGACGTTCCAGGGAATCCACTACGGGTTTGGGGCCTAAGCGCGTATCAACCCGAAAGGCAATTTGAATGGGTACCGTAATCTGTTTTGTATTGCCATAAACGGGGGCGGCTGCAATGCTAAACGGCCTTGGAATCAGCCATATATTTTCGGGGACTTTGGCAACACGCAGCGGTTTCTGCATATCCCGCCAGATCTTACTTACCTCCTTATCCAGGCGTAGCCCCCGATGAACGGCATTATCAATGGCTTGTTCGATATCGGCCCGACGCTTATCGAGGATCGTTTCGGCAATGTTTTTCACGCTGATGTTTATCCCCAGCAACCGAACCTTGGGTTCCAGGGTCCAGTGATATTCTTCAAATTTGACTTTTGTTTGCAACCGCCAGTTTGGTCCTATCCCCACCGGACTGGTAAAATTTACCGCCAGCGCACACAGTGGTCGGCTTTTTCGATCCTTGCTTTTACGAAGGCCAATTGGATTGGTGTAGTAGACCTGCAGGGGAGCCGAAAAAAACACCCGTCGATTTTCGTAGCGAATCTGCACGGGGCCGGTTCGCTCAACCCGAAGCCGCCAGGCTTCCCCTTTTTTTCCTTCGAATGTTTCTTCGGTAACCAGTGTGGTCGACAGACCCTTATTGACCTTTCGTTCCAGGTCGCGGATGTTGAAGGTGAGGTTCCCGGCCATATACGACACGGGATCTGTTACGGGAGGATCGAAGGCTTCGGCAGTGGGTGCAGTGGGTTTAACACGCTTACATCCCTCGAACCCGATACCTATGGTCAGTAAAACTAAAAAACCGATGATTCGTTGAGCATTCATTGCTACAAGAACCATCGGAATACTAAAATGTTATCTCCCAATAATCATATTCATTTTTCGGTCGTGTGCAGGGTCGGTTTCGCATCCGTAGCACAACCGCATCCTTTTCCGCAACCCGCCTGTTTTTTCGAAAAACTTCGGTACACCCGTCGACCTAAATAGGCCAGCGCAGCCGCAAAAACGAGAAGTATGATGAGTTCCTGCATAGCTTTTTAATGAATAATGGCTAATGTACAATGGATAATGCGTTTCTACTTATTCGTGAGTACCTAAATCATACTGCATTTTCACTTTACATTTTTCATTGTACATTATCCATTATACATTATTTCACACCCAACCGTTCCTTTCCGCTAGCCGATAGGCGTGTTGATAGTGGTGTTCGCTGTGCCAGGCGTACAGGGCAATTACTTCGGCCAGTAAAAAGGTGCGCTGGCTACCGGGGTGATAATACGTTCGCTGTAATTCGGCCTCCGAAAGTGCCTCAAGGACGGTTACCCAACGTAAATGCAGGTTTTTGAGAATAGCCAGCGATGGGGCAATAGCGAGTCTGGCATCCGGGAGTTTAGCCCATTCGCCTTCTTCATACGGGCTGATGGTTGGATGCGGTTCAGTTAACGCCAGTTTCGTTCGGACATAGGCGTTGATATGGCTATCGGCCACGTGATGAACCAACTGACGAACAGTCCAGCCGCCGGGACGATAGGGTGTATCGAGCCGATCATCTTCCCACTCACTAACCAGTTCAGCTAGTTTATCGGGGAGGGTAGCAATGATTGCAATATGCCGGTTCGTATCGTCAACTGAGAACGATTGACCATACACAAAATCACCAATCGGGTAACGGAGGGTATCAATAGCCTGCATAGCTTTTCAAAAGATGGTGGACACAAATAACGTAGGGCGTCGGTCTGGCAAAATCGTCCGATTTTCAGAATTTGGCTAGTCCGGTTTTGCAGACTGGGCCAAGCCTGAGCCTGGCCCAGACATTATCATCCCCAATATTCCTGAATTGCCTTTATCAACTCCGGGTGTACTCCGCAACCGGCTATTACATCGCCCCGGAATAGAAACTCATTGCCCCCTTCGAAATCAGTTACCACGCCACCGGCCTCCTGAACGAGCAACACACCCGCTGCCATATCCCAGGAATTGAGGTTGTATTCATAAAAGGCTTCAAACCGTCCACAGGCTACATAGGCCAGATCGATGGCGGCCGAACCCAACCGACGCAGGCCGTGCGTTTGCTTCATGAGTGATTCCAGAATGCGCAGGTATTGTGGCATCTGTTCGAAGTGATAGTAGGGAAATCCAGTCGCAATCAGGCTCTCACCCAGTTGGGTAGCGGGCGAAACCGAAATTCGATTGCCATTGCAATAGGCACCTCCCCCCTGCCAGGCCGAGAAACACTCGTTGCGATTGGGGTCGTAGATGACGCCGGCAATGGGTGTTTTGCCCTGGGCGAGTCCGATACTAACCGAAAACACGGGTAAATCATGAATGAAATTGGCCGTGCCATCCAGTGGGTCGATCACCCAGTTGAGGGCCTCTTTGTCGGCTTCCTGCCCGGTGGTTCCCTCTTCGGTAATAAACCCCGCTTCGGGCAGTAACTTGCTCAGTTTCTCAACTAACTGCTTTTCGGTTTCTTTATCGACGTACGAAACCAAGTTATTCAGTCCCTTGTATTCGATGGATTCGCGCTGGAACTTGCTCCGTTCCTGAAGCAGAAACGCCCCGGCTTCGGTGGCGATGGTACAGATTTCTTTGGTGATCTCGACTAAATCAACTGCCATATTATTGCGAATTCTCCCTAATAGAAAAAGAGGTTTAACCACAGAGGCACAAAGAACACAGAGTTTTCCAGATTTTAGTCGTTGGGTTCTTTGTGATCTCTGTGCCTCTGTGGTTACTCCTTTTTAGATGTTTACGCCATTATTTTCCCTAATGCAGTATCGTACAGCCCTTTCGCTTCAGATACGCTCAGGATTAGGTTCTCGTCGATCACAAAGTCCTGGGCCGTTACGGTTCCTAACAGCACGAACGGCAATACGCTATCTTCCAGATAACCAACCACATGCTGGTGCTGCTCGGGCGAAATCGAAATAACCACCCGGCTCTGGCTTTCGCCAAACAGGAAGGAATCCGTGCGGTGACGGGTATCGGTCGCAATTGCAAACCCCGTGTTACCTGCCATGCCCGACTCCGCCAGCGTTACGAACAGGCCACCATCCGATACATCGTGCGCCGACTGAAGCCAGCCGTGCCGAATCATGGTTTTGATACCCTCCTGAACGCGCCATTCGGTTTCAAAATCAAAGGTTGGCGCGGGCGATGCCTTAATGCCCAGGTACGAATACAGGTATTCCGAGGATGCAATATCGTTGGTTGATGGGCCTACCAGGTAAATCAGATCGCCTTCGTTCTTGAAGTTCAGCGTCATCAGATCGTCGGGGTTTTCCATCAGGCCCAGCATGCCGATGGTTGGCGTCGGGAAAACGGGGCCATCGTCGGAGCTTTGGTTGTAGAAACTGACGTTACCGCCCGTAACCGGGGTACTGAACCGACGGCAGGCTTCGCCCATACCCTGCACGGCTTCCACAAAATGCCAGTACACTTCCGGCACATACGGATTCCCGAAGTTCAGGTTGTTGGTGACAGCCAGTGGCTCGCCACCCGAGCAAACGATGTTGCGGCAGGCTTCGGCCACGGCGATCATAGCCCCCTGACGCGGATTGGCATTCACATAGCGGCTGTTGCAATCCACGGTAATGACGATGGATTTATCGGTAGCGGGTAAGCCGGGGCCTTTCACCCGCACTACAGCCGCATCGGAGGGGGCGTTGGTACTGCGGTTGGCCGTCCCCACCATTGAATCGTATTGTTCGTACACCCATTTGCGCGAGCAGATGTTCGGGTGGGTCAGCAGGTGCTGGGCTATTTTTTTGATGTCGTCGGTTTCGATATCGTCAACCTCCTCCACATCGAATTTGGCATACTCCTTAATATAGGCGGGCTCTTTGTACGCCCGCTCGTACTGGGGTGCGCCACCGCCTAACACCAGGTCGTAGGCGGGAACATCGGCCACGAGCTGACCGTAGCGGTAGAAATGCAGCCGACCGAGGTCATTTTCTCCTTTGGCCGTTACTTCCCCGATCTGCGCGCAGTTCAGATCCCATTTATCGAAAATACCCTGAATAATATGCTCTTTCCCTTTCTCGATAACCACCAGCATCCGCTCCTGCGACTCCGACAACAGGATCTCGAACGGTGCCATGTTGGGTTGACGCGTGGGCACTTTGTCGAGGTCGATGATCATACCGTGCTCGCCCTTCGCGCTCATCTCGGACGTGGAGCAGATGATACCAGCCGCCCCCATATCCTGAATCCCGATCACGTAGCCGGTAGCAATGATTTCGAGGGTGGCTTCGAGCAGTAGTTTTTCCATGAACGGATCGCCGACCTGTACTGCTGGCAGCTTGTCGGTCGAAGCGGCCGAAATATCTTCCGACGCGAAGGTAGCGCCGTGAATTCCGTCTTTCCCGGTGGCCGATCCTACAATGAACACGGGATTACCCACCCCGTAGGACGTTGCTTTGGCGGATTTGCCCACTTCTACGATACCCGCCGAGAAGGCATTCACGAGCGGATTGGTGTTGTAGCACTCATCGAAGAACAGCTCACCACCCACGGTTGGGATACCAAAGGCATTGCCATAATCGCCGATACCTTTTACGACACCCCGCAGCAGCCGTTTGGTTTTGGCCAGTGTCAGATCGCCAAACCGGAGCGAGTTCAACTGGGCTATGGGCCGGGCACCCATGGTAAATATATCGCGGTTGATCCCCCCAACGCCCGTTGCCGCCCCCTGATAGGGTTCCAGTGCTGACGGGTGGTTGTGCGACTCGATCTTGAACGAACAGGCCAGCCCATCGCCAATGTCGACCAGACCCGCATTTTCTTCACCGGCTTTGGCCAGCATCCGGTCGCCATCGCGGGGGAGTGTTTTCAGCCAGAGGATGGAGTTCTTATAGGAACAGTGTTCCGACCACATCACCGAGAAGATACTCAGTTCGGTAAAATTGGGCCGACGACCTAAAATTTCGGCAATCCGGTCAAATTCTTCGGGCAGCACGCCCAATTTCCGGGCCGTTTCAAGCGAGGGTAGCGATTCAGTAGCGTCCATGTTAGCGAATTGTGAATGAATGAGTTAATACTGGTTGGTATAGGCGAGTGCCGTATTTTACGCCGGTACGAATGCATTCATTCGCTCATTGAATATTGGCAAAACTACGGTTTTTGGCCGAAAATGGCCCGCAGTGGGTTGACAAATATCGAAAGACTCGTATATTTGCACCCAGAAAGAGAGATGGCAGAGTGGTCGATTGCGGTGGTCTTGAAAACCACTGACTGTAACAGGTCCGGGGGTTCGAATCCCTCTCTCTCTGCTCAACAAAACTTAAGGCACTCATAATCAATGATTTGAGTGCCTTTTTTTGTATCATTTAGTCTACATCTTTTAAGGGTAAAAAATAATGGATTGCAGCATATGTACCGCTATTAATATTGATACTCATTTACCCCAGAATAAGGTATTATTTGAATCTAAAAGCTTTATCTTATTGCCAACAATTGGCCCTTTAGTTGCAGGTCACGCTATGCTTGCTAGTAAATTGCATTATGAAAGTTTAGGTCAAATGGGATTAGAGGCAATCAATGAATTTAAAGGTATACTATCATATTTTGAGAATAAATTTTCTTTTTTCTCAAATATGCTTATTACTGAACATGGATCATACAATCAACAAAAGGGAGGGGCATGTGTAATACATACCCACATTCATTTAATTCCAAATTATAGCGATTGCTATAATATATTAGACGAAATCCTCCCAGAATTAGAAAATCCTGAGTTAACTAATTTAGCTACTACACATGCACCATATATATTAAATATGAATTCGCAAGGTGATTTAAAAATTTATGAAGCGTACAATTCATACTCTCAAATTGTAAGAAAAGCAATATGCAATAAGTATAAGAGATACGATAGCGATTGGGCAGCTGATTCAAAACCAGAGTTAATTCAAGAAACTATTAATGTATGGAAATTTTAATTTCATGGAAGAACTACTAAATCCAGATGGAGTTCATACATGGCTTTCAGCACTTTGGCCAAAACAACTTTATCCAAACTTAATTGCAGGAATTAATGATGATGATTGTGCTATAATTAAAGTTGGAAACCAAGAAATTATAATTACAACTGACTATTTAAATGCAAACCCAATAGCTAAACAATTGGGCATTGCTACTAATAGGGATTTAGGAAGATTATTAGTAGGAGCAAATTTATCTGATTTATTAGGTACAGGTGCAGAACCCGTTGCTTTTTTAGCATCTATAATGATGAGAAAGGGGACTAAACTTGAAGATTTTAAAGAATTAATAGATGGAATAAAATATCAACTTGATCTATATGGCATACCCTTAGTTGGAGGGGATACTAAACTGGGATCGAATGATGTGCTTTGTGGAACCGCTATAGGTATTTGTATAAAGCCAAATAAATTATTTATAAAGAATGGTGCTAAAAAAGGTGATAAAATTTGGCTTTCAGGAGAAGTTGGTAATGTAGGTGCCGCAGTTAACGGACTTTCTACAAGGAAAATGAGCAACGATTGGATTGATTGGGCTAAAAATATTCTAGTATCTCCAGATTTACCATTTGACAAATCTATGCAGCTTTCAAGGTCTGGCTTTGGAAAAGGGGGAACAGATATAAGTGATGGCTTAGGAGAAAATCTATATGATTTATGTGAATCAAGTAATGTCGGTGCAATAATATATGCAGAAAAAATTCCGGTTAATGATAAAGTAAAAGAATTAGCAAGTATATTAAGTATACCACCTTGGTTTTTCTCATTTAGCCTAGGCGGTGATTTTCAATTCATTGTTACTGCAAACCTTGAGCATTCTTACTTTTTGGAAAAATTAGGTTTTTTTGAGATTGGGGAAATCAAAGAAGCTAATAATATATTAATGTGCGAAGAAGGTTCATTTTTTCAATTACCTAGAATAGGGCATACAGATTTTAACCTTGATACATTTTCACTAGAAGTACAATATATGTTAATGGAATTAAAACGTGCTTTTGGTAAATGATAAACCCTACAGAAATAACAAATAGCCAAAAAGAAATAGAAAAACTTTTCTATTTAAGTCGGATCGT
>NZ_BAAHBG010000027.1:243578-309170 GCF_054776855.1 Spirosoma migulaei
AACTTTTCTATTTACAAGTAGAAAATGGCCAACAAAGTAATTTATTACACGATGCAAATATCCGTGCCTGTGGTCAATTTTTAAAAGAAAATAATCGTGGACAACGCGGTGTTCATGGAACAGCCGCTGCTCTCTATGTCTTATCCCATTCACACGAACAAGCTCATAAACTAACTCTACCTAAACTTTTTAATTATATAGAAAATAGAGAAACTATTGAAAATAATTTAGCAACTAATCAAATCGATCCTTCTTTTTCAAGAGACAGTAAAAATATCATAAAAATTGGTGAGATTTTAAACAGCCTTTCAAATGTAAATACCGGCACAGCTTCAAAAGATGTATTTGTAAGAAATTTATTATTAGAGTTAGCAAATAATAAAAAGAATTTAGATGGTTGGGGGTATTTTACAGATTCTGTAGAACCAGATGCCGAACTTTTACCAACAATTATTGCTACGAAAGGGATATTATCAGTTCAAGGAAATGACTAAGATGCAATAAGATTTATTGCTAGAGAATGTACAAATAAAATAAATGCGAATAGTATTGATAACACTACATACGCAATTGTTATCTTAGGAATATATACTTTATCTTTTTATGATTTGGGCAACACTGTACAGTTAAATTTTAATGATTTAGTTTCAAAATTATTCTCGCAGAGTCCAATGTCACTAAGTGAGAATAATGAAGTGAATATTGAATATTGGTATGGAGGAAAACATGAATACATTAGAATTCCTTGGCAAGTTTATTTGATAGCATTAGCTGCTAAGCACTCTCCAATAAATTTTTCTAAATTAGTTACACAAGAAAGGCTAAATGAACTTGTTCGCTCTACAGCTTCTAATGGTTTTAAATATAGCTATTCAGGGCCATATATTTCTTCAAGAACTAACTCGATAATTTATGAATGTTTCATTCATATTAAAAGCAATTTAGAAAACAGAATTCGTTATGAAATATTGCATTTTATTGATTTGGTTCGAGAGATTTTAGGAACAAGGTTTGTAAGATATTCGATTAGAGTATTTGTTGTTTTGCTTTTTTCGTATTCACTTTATATGTGGCGAGATGGAACTACAGAAAAAGAAAAGGTAAATAATATAGCAACAGATGTGGTCACATTTGTTTTGTTCTGGTTATTTAGTTTTGGCAAGAAAAGAAAATGAAATATGATATTTTCAGACACTCTGTACGGTCAGATTAATATACCTGATTGGTTAATACCATTTATCAAATCACCAGAATTTCTTCGTTTACGAGGAGTTAGATTATCCAACGTAGATTCATTTCAATTCAAGGATTTTAATGCCCCTACACGCTGGGAGCATTGTATAAGTGTAGCTTATTTAGCACTTCATTTTGCTCAAATTAAAAGGTTAAACGAAAATGAAACTACCCATCTAGTACTTGCTGCTTTATTTCATGACATTGCTACTCCTCCATTTGCACACACAATGGAATATGTGTTAGATAATTTTGATCATGAACTTGAATCTTACAGAATATTAAGCTACAAAAACTCTGACAATATTAGTCTCTCAATTCCAGTTTTCGCTTCACAGTTTCCTCGCTTTTTAAAACTGATTGAAATTGCCTCAAAAAACTTAAATATTAAAATCGACGCTGAAGAGATTGCAAAGTTAGTTGTTGGAGAAGGCAAATGGGGATACGTAATAAAAGGCACCTTAGATATTGATAACATTGATAATGTTTGTAGAGCCTGCCTTTTTATGGGAATTAAAATTGACAATGAAGTTCCTCTTAAATTAGTTAAATGGCTAGCAACTAAAGAAGGTTATCCAACAAATTTGAAGGCAGAAAATAATGAATCTGTTAAAGCATGGCTAGGATATAGGTATCAAATGTATAAAAGCTTTTATTATTCATCTGATGAAGAAATTGGCAGGCAGGCATTTTTGCAACATTTGATCCGAAGGTTGTTAAAGTCAGGTATAAATAGGTCATTTTTAATTTTTAATACAGATGAAGGTTTGCTTAATTTAATAGAAAATATAGAATCAAGAAATTCTATTGATGAACAAACCTCTTATCAAAACACTTTAAAAGATTTAGTAATTCATTACAGATTATTGAGCGACACAAATAAGATTTGTGAAATTTCAATTGAAAGAACAGATGATTTACGAATAATTAATAACCCTGTTTTTTCAGACTGGCTTGAGAGGTATTTATCTTCTAAAAATTTGGAAGTATTTGTTTTTGTTAAAAAGAGAAGATTTGAAGAACAAAACGTCCTATTCCCCCCCCCAGCAGGATCAGTTTCAATTTTTAAAATTAGTAGTGGTAGTTTAAAACACTCATTTTTACCTCAATGGTTACAAAAAATGACTCTAGAAAATACATCGGGTGACCAACTTCATAAGCAAGTTTCAAGTGTTTTGCATTCAGAAATCAAAAAATGGATAAAAGATAAACCTTGGCATTATGCTGATTCAACTAGGACAAATAATATTAAAGCAAATTTAGACAATATTGAGAACTGGGATTTCAAATTAAGCCGAAATGAAACTTCTCACTCCTATCCTGCTACATTTGTTCATGCAATACCCGCTGCTTTAATAACTGCTTTGGGCCTAAAAGGCGAAACTATATTTGATCCTTTTGGGGGTTCAGGAGTAACGGCGATGGAAGGTTTAAAGCAAGGTTGTAACGTTATAATCTCTGATGTCAATTCTGTATCAGACTTGATAATGCGCTCAAAATTTACATATCTGTCTCCTGAGAACTTGCATTTCATCAAGAAAATTCAAAAAGATTCTATTGCGGCAATTTCAAAATATAAAAAACCCAAACAAAAAGATTTAAATAAGTGGCATCACCCAAAAACTGAAATTGAGTTATCCAAAATAAAAACTTTTATAGAATCATTAAGTGAGGAATCTATTAAGATTTTCTTACTAGTTTGCTTTTCTGACATTTTGAATTTTACATCTGAGCGTAAGGGAAAAGATTTTGCTTATTTTGCAGACAATACACCTTTGCCGAAAGGAACTTTAATGCCAGAATATGTTGATGCTGTATCTTTATTTTTATTGAAGATACAGAGAAATACTCAAATCGTTGAGAAAACATATTTTTTGTTCGAACAACAAGGTAAAGATGTTGAAAAAGAATTTAATCGTGTAAAAGCTTTTAGAGCCGATATTACAACTATAAATCCTTCTGACTTTGGTTTAGAAAATAATTCAATAGATGCCATAATTACATCTCCTCCATATTTATGTATGGTAGATTATACTTACGGAAATAGATTGCCATATTACTGGCTATTTCCAGAAAGATTTGAATCAGATCACAAAATTGAAATCGGGTCTAGAAGAAGCAGAGGAAACCCAAAGGCTAAAGAAAATTACTTAAATGGAATGAGGAAATTTGCGCAGCAAAGCCATAAGTTTCTAAAGAAAAATGGTTACCTAGCTACAATAATAGGGTCTCCACTTGCACAAAAGTTTTTAGACTTTAATGTAGTTGATGAAGTATACGCGATTTTTGAGCAAGAAGGTTTTGAACTTCTTTGGGCAAACAGTAGGCAAATACATTGGCATCGTAATCACGGATTAGCAAAACTTAAAGAAGAGCGAATCGCTGTTCATATAAAGAAATAAAACCATACTCTAATATCATTTTAAAGCAACTAAACCAAATTAGAGTTTTACTACCTATTTCTTATTCTTTATGGCTTCTCGGCATGAGAAGCCATAAAATCCATAATCAACTCATAATCAACAATTTACAATGATACCTGCTTAAAAATTTGAATCCTATTTTGGTACTTTCACTTTCGATTATGACTAAAAATCCCATAAAGTGCTGAGGGTAAAAGAGTTAAACCTAATTGTTCATATAATTTTGCATTTGGATAATTGTACAAATAGACTCTTTAACCAACTTAGGGCTTCGTCTTCTAGTATTATCTGATAGTGAAGAAAAATTTGAAAGCCGTTTAAAGAAATTCTTTAAACGGCTTTTTCTAAAATATCACTTTTATGAACTAATTTTTTGTTTAACTCTTCGCGCTGCCTTCGCACACGGATAACAGCAGTAAGCTGAATCCATCCGTATACTCTCATATTGGCAGTTACAATGCAAACAAAGCTTTTGGTAGTATACCCGCGCTCCGTAGCGTTCAGCCCTCTGATACTTGAAATTCCGTACTGGTTTGGTTTTGTTTTGCTCCTCCATTTGTTAAAAATTAAGTGTTGAATTGGACTCGATAGTCCTCTGAAAGTTCTTCAAAAGCTCTCCGATAGACCTCCTGTAAGCCTTCGATAGTCCGGCAAAAGCCTGCCGGAAGCCTTCAAAAAGCCCTTTTTTAGCCTATAGAGGATTTTGTATAGGTCGTTGCTTTATCCTATCATTGAAATCGTTGTAGTCTGCGTATAGACCGAAGCGGTCATAGACGGGAAAATTTGCGCTTCGTAATTGCCCATAGGCCGCACGTCCTGCCCTATCGTTATCGAATAGGTATGAATCCGTTTAGCCCCTTCTAAGCCCGGCAAAGCTTGCGCCAGATTGGTTGTTGAGTTCAGAATAATAGTCGTGCATTCAGGCCGTAGTTGCTTTTTGTAGGTAAGGGCAGAGAGAAAGTCAAAAAAGCCCTCAAACACATCAACCGACGTTGAACCCGCTACCGGAATGGTTCGGATGGCACTTGCTCCTAAGCAGCCTTTAAACAGCTTGGAGCGTAGGGCGTAACTGTCCTTAACCGTCTTGAAGCCTACCGCGTAATACTCCGGATTGCTGTTACGGTAGCGAACCTAAATACGGTGGTTGGGAGAAATTACCAGTTCTCTCTCTGGCTAGATTCAATTACTGGTTAAAGCTGAGAGCAACGGAGCTGAACCTTACGGAGGGTTTACGTTCGAAGGCTGGTCGAAAAACCTTTACTAACTGTGTTTCAATACCCTCTTGCTAAGTACCGGCTCGGTCAAAGTGGTGCCAGGCAGAAAGTCCGATAAAGGACTGGAGGTCTATGGCCGTCCGGACGAGCACCGGGTAGCCGGGGAACTCCAGAAGAGTGAGGAGATGAAAAAAAAGCGGCAAAAAGACGATGATTTAACCTAAAACGCCCGGTCATTAGTTGACCGGGCGTTTTAGGTGGTACAACTATTTCTACTGTCTACAACTCCCAGAATAGACCACTCTAATACCTACCGCCTGAGCAAAGCAGGCATTCAGGTAGGTTACATTATTGCAGCCGCACACGGGGGCGCTATTAAAGGAGCAATTCGTTAGAGGAAGAAGCGGATTTTCAACGCAGTCCTCTTTGCAATTCCCTGAGTACTCTACTCTAATGCCAGCAGCCTGAGCTAAACAGGCATTCTGGTAGGTTACCTTATTGCAGCCGCACACGGGGGCGTTTATATTGCCGCAACTAGTTTGAAGAGTGAGCGGGAGCTGGAGTGCGACGCAATTTGAGGGGGACCGTGTACGAAGACGGGCCTGATCTAGACTGGAGTCTGGGCTGACATTATCAGAAGCCGGGTTGCAGCCCGTCAGCAGAAGCAGAACGAAGACCAGGCGCACTAATTTAGGCCAGGAAAGGGTGTAATGTAATTTCATGATTGATAGGTGTTTATTGGTTGAACGTGGCTTATATTGGGTAGGGCTGGCCAGCTTGCAATAAAGGTAATGGGGGGCGTTCGATCCCAGGCGACAAAGTAGGTGAGCGCATTAGATAGGTATGTAGATTACCGATCCTTGTAGGTTAATTGTCTAAAAGCCAGTGAAGAAGAACCGAATAACAAAAAAGCTACGGTTCCTAAGTCGTAGCTTTTTTTGTCAATTGGTACGACCGTTACTTTGTCCAACATAACGAGCGTTACAATTAACAAAATTGCCTCCGGGCTTTGGCCTTTAAGCCTCGATGCTTTAAAGGTGAGTTAATGTTTCGGGTGTTTTGGGTCACTACCAGCCAAAATAACCTGAACAGGCTATAGGAATAATGCAAGTTCTTTTGTTACCAAAAGGAGAAAGTAATAAATATTGACGTTTACCGCTTGTAATTCAGGGTTTTGTGCGATAGTTTTGACTATCCCTCCATTAACCATCCTGAGTATGAAAAATGTAAACGCTGCCCAGCTACAGCATAAGTTTGCCCCGCAGAAGGTACTTTATTTAACAGGGGACATTAATTATTGCACGCTTTACCTGCTTGATGGCAAGGCAATTCTGTCCAGCCGGACCCTAAAATGGTATTTTGAACGCTGGCCCAACTTTGTCCGGATTCATAAAGCCCACCTGGTGAATCCCGACCATATTTATAGCTGTGTCCTGAGTTCCTCTACGGATGCCCATCTGATTATGCGAAACGGGGCTCGATTAACCATCGGTCGAAGGCGTATTGTCGATGTTATTGAGCAGTTAGGGATTGACTTACCGAACAAATCCTACCAAAGTACGCACCTGCTCAACCCGGAGTGGAACACCCTGGTGCCCGCGCACGTGCGGGTTGCTTAACCTAAAAAGCATGTGCTACATCACGTTAACATGAACCCTTTAAGGGTAATCAATTACTACAACTTTGCCTATTCTGATAAAAATTTACTACAAGTTAGGTGACCAATCACCTATAATTTCGTCATTAGTAAACAAGACAAGCGGCCCGGAAAACTCCGGGCCGCTTGTCTTGTTTTTATAGCTTAAAGCGGATGGCATACACAGCCTCATGCCAGAGGGTCACCACCAGGGTAAATATGACCAGTAGCAGCGCCCCGGCCGGTATGATCCACAGTGGCAGGCTGATCCACCACCAGGACCAATCAATTGCCTGCGACTGTTTTAAAAGTGTTAGACAAAAAAAGATGACAGCCAGAATGGATAGGAAGGCCACGGTTGATTGGGTCTGTTGCTCCCTGGGACTTGGATAGTCCAGCTCGTAAAGCTGGTCGTTCCCGTCAAGTTGATACGTGTGCATAGGTATATATGGGTTTTGTTTATGGGTGTCAAGCTACTAAAAAGTACTCCATCGGGGTTGAAAAGCTGCATAAACGGTCGAACACGAGCTGGATCGGTGGTACACAGTAACCAGGCATTTGTTTTCGCACAACAGAGATTACCGTTTCCGAATACGATTTTGGGGTACGGATTTGCCAACCCAGGTAATGATACTTCTCAGACCATACCCCGTGGGTAAGATCCAGAGCGGCAGGCTGATCCACCACCAGGACCAGGCGAGTACTTTAGCTCGTTTCAATAGCAACAGAAACAGGAAAACCACCACCAGAAGGGCGTATAGTGTTACTTTGGGTCTGACGGGTAACTCCCCATTTGAATCAAGTTCCGGATCGTACTGTTCTGGGTCCACTGTGTAATCTTACTTGTGGCTGGACATACCCTGTATGTATGCATTTCCAGCAAAAAAAACTGATTGTCGACTGGTATTGAAAGCAACTGGAGACGGGTTGTAAGGAAACGGCCCCGCCCCAAATTAACCTGCCTACTCTATTGGCAACTTCTGTGGCTTTGGTGGCGTGAAGGCGGAGCGTAGAATCGTAACCGGACGAATCAACCTAATCCGGACTCATCGTCGAGCACGTACCCCCAGTCTTTCAATTGCTTCAGCAGCTTAACCATCTGATCAGGCTCGGGTTTAGTCATAAGAAACGCAAGCCAAAAGGTGTTGAACTCAATAAAGTACTCCTCTTCGCCGATATAGGTATTGCTCAACTGATGCAGATGCTGCTCCGAGATATCTTCAATGGGTTTGGCCCAGGGGTTTTCGCCCGTTTCAGCTACAAAAATGGCCCGTAGTTCCGTCACCAGATCAGGCAGGAACTGGTTGTTTTCCTGATCTGGCTGGCGTGTTTTTGCTCTCTGGGTGTCACCCAGGGTTTTAAGTGTTTCGGCTAACTGGCCTATCCGTACTACGTTTTCCGTTTTCATATGGGTCTAGAAATGCGATGAGTAGGGCACTACTAGTCGTAATGCCCAATCTAGTCACCGCAACTTCAGGTTGTTAGCTCTTAAGATATTGACTCATAATCAAAAAATTAATAACCGTTCATGTCAATTTATTAACCGGCAAAACTTGAGGGCTTTATTGGTAAAAATGCCCCTTAGAAAGCCCTCAAACACATTAATCGCCGTTTTTCCCGTTTGTAGTCTGGCTTTTGAAAACGATATAGCACTGACTGGAAAACAACCAGTCCATTCGGGCTGGAAGGATGCCCTGCCGCCTGGAACAGGCTACTAAAAAAGCCCCGGATGGCCAGGGCTTATAAACTCGTTAAGGCTCAATCAACTAGTTGTTTTTAGGCTCAATTTCATTAAAATCATACTTAAGTCTACGGGGCTGGCCAATGTAACTCGTCATAACTACAAATTGCCCCGTTTTGGTGTCCAGAATAATGGTTTCCCGCTCGCCGGAAACCGCCTGAAACCGGCGGTTTTCAATAAAGCCGGGTTCGGGTTGCCCCGAAGGCGTAAAATTTGTGAGTAGCAGGATGCCCGTGACGGTAAGTGCGCCCAGAAAGAAAGACCGTAGGTCGATGGAAAAATGAATTGTTTTCATGGCTGAGAAATAAGTTTACATAAGCCTATACACTGGAGTACTCTTAAGTATCATCAATCGAGCGGAGCTAATTCACTTTGCTGAATTCATAAGCAGGCAAGTCCTGAGCCCTGCCCAAATCTAAATACATTCGATCCTTATTGATATATAAGCTGGGATCACGGATATACCAGTTGTCTCCTCTGGGTTGGGCATTGGTTTTGATCAGCAGACCATAATCTGTCTTAACTGTCGTATAATCAACCTTGTCGGTCTGAATACCGTCTTGTATAAGATTGATCTGGTTCTCATCGATCACCAGTTCTACATTCGGTATAGTAGGGTTAAGAATCTGGGCTGATACCTTTATCAACTTCCACTTACCAGGTAACCACGCCTTGGCTTGGTTCAAATCCAGCGTGTATTCTTTTAAGGGATAGGCTGTGGGATCAACCTCGGCTGTTTTTTTACAACTTATGATTCCCAAAGCCACTAGTAGCAACAAGCTCAATATACTATTTTTCATCATTCAACGGATTTGGTCACGCGTACAATACGACCCGAATAAAGCCAATAAGGTTGGATTCCGGGCGGTTTTTAAAGATACAGGTATCAATCCACACTGGACCAGTTCCAATCTTAATCGCACAGACGTACTTCTTTTGGTTACCCTGTGTTCATTAGCTTTTCCTGTAGCCTTAAATTTGCGTTCTTTCGGGACCATTCGGCCATCATCTATGAAAACACATGTTCTCCTGTTCGCTACTGCCATTATACTCTTTAATGGCTTCATCCCCTTTCAGTCTGCATCGGCTCAGGGTATCCCCTCATCTCAGATCGACGCCCTGGTGCAGCGCACCCTTACCACGTTCGATGTGCCGGGGATTGCCGTAGCCGTTATCAAGGATGGCAAGGTCATTCACAGCAAAGGCTATGGGGTTCGCTCGTTGAAAACGAACCAAAAGGTAGACGAAAACACGCTGTTTGGGATAGCCTCTAACAGCAAAGCCTTTACCGCTGCCGCTCTGGGTATACTGATGGATGAAGGAAAACTAGCCTGGGATGATAAAGTGATCGACTATATCCCCGAGTTTCGGATGTATGATCCCTATGTGACGGAGGCCTTTACCATCCGGGATTTGCTGACCCACCGGAGCGGACTGGGCCTGGGAGCGGGGGATCTGATGTTTTGGCCTGATTCCAGCAACTTTACCATGAAAGACATCATTCATAATCTCCGTTACCTGAAACCGGTTTCGGGTTTTCGGACTAAGTACGATTATGACAACCTGCTGTATATGGTAGCTGGTGAAGTAGTAGAACGGGTGAGTGGGAAAAGCTGGGAAGCATTTGTGGAAGAACGGATCATGAATCCATTAGGCATGAATCGCAGCGCGGGCAGCTACAGCCGCCTGACCGATAAAGTCAATGTGATTGATGCCCATGCGCCTGTGGACGGGAAAGTACAGGTCATTAGCCGGGATATGTTCCGGTTTGGGTATTCGGCCGGTGGGATCAACTCCAGTGTAGCGGATATGAGTAAATGGGTGATCTGCCAGTTGAGTAAAGGGAAATATGGTGAACATGGGAGCAAGCAGTTATTCAGCGAAAAACGACAGGCTGATATGTGGGGTGCCCAAACTATTCTTCCGGTAAGTCCAACACCGACGCCCCCCTATAATACCCATTTTGCAGCCTATGGACTGGGCTGGGGCCTGAGCGATGTGAAAGGCTATAAACAGGTAACGCACACGGGTGGACTCGCCGGTATGGTTACGCAGGTAACCTTACTCCCCGAGCTCCAGTTGGGTATTATCGTCTTCACCAATCAGCAGTCCGGTGCAGCGTTCAGCGCCATTACCAACACCATCAAAGACAGTTACCTGGGCCTCCCTCCCACCGACTGGATACAGGTTTACAACGACCGGGTTAAAAAGGGGCAGGAAGAAGCGGATAAGATCACAAAGGGAATCTGGGAGTCTATAGGCCGGGAACAGAAAAACAATACGACGCCGGTTGATTTTGCCGCGTACGCCGGAACCTATCACGATACCTGGTTCGGGGATGTGGTCATTAGCCAGAAGACTGGAACCGGGTCGCCGGGGCGATGGTGGTTCCAGTCGCTGCGCTCCCCCAAACTCACGGGAGAGCTGTTCTTCTACAAGAATAATACCTTCATTGTCAAGTGGACCAACCGTAGTTTCGATGCCGATGCTTACCTGACATTCCAGTATGACGAGAATCAGAAACCTGCCTCCATCAAAATGAAACCCATTTCGCCCCTCACCGATTTTAGTTTCGATTTTCAGGACCTGGATCTAAAACGGGTACCGGCTGCCAACTAGGAAATGAACATAGCGGCACAGATAACATTGAGTTTTTAATTTATTCTCTGTGTTATCTGTGCCTCTGTGTTTACCTAGAACCCTACACGTCCTCTAACTTAAACGGCAAGGTACGGATACGCTTCCCGGTCAGGTCAAAAATTGCATTGCACAACGCAGGCGCGAAGGGCGGCAAACCGGGTTCGCCTACGCCCCCGGCTTTTTCATCGTTTTCCATGATATGCACCTCGATGCGGGGGCTATCGGCGATGCGGGGCATGGTATAGGTATTGAAGTTTTGCTCCACGGCTTTCCCGTCTGTAAAGGTAGTGGCGTGTTTACTGGCAGCACCCAGGCCCATCAGGATACTTCCCTCCACCTGCGCACGAATACTATCCGGGTTTACGTACCAGCCGCAATCCATCAGGGCAATCACGTTATCGATCGTTACATGCCCATCCGATTTACGCGATACCGTTACGACATGACCGCAGATACTGCCAAAACATTCCGTTATGGCAACGCCCCAACCGGCCTGCTTACGCCTTGATTTCCAGCCGCTAACGTGCTCAAGTTGATTAATAAATGCCTCATAGCGAGTATCCTGAAGGTGAGCTCGCCGGAAGTCCAGGGGGTCTTTTCCGGCCGCATGGGCCAGTTCATCGATAAAGCTTTCGCAGGCAAAGCCACTCGTGGATGCAGATACCGAACGCCACCACATCACGGGAATGGGCGACCGGGTACCCACACCGCCCAGGCTGTAGTGAGGAATAGACGTAAAGTAGGGAGTTAGCATACCTTCCATCGTGCTCGTATTATCGGTCATCGGTTCAGGAGCTGAATTGGGTTTCGTGCTCCACTCTTGCCCGATCCACTGCCCGGCGGTTATCGCTTGAAAAGCCAGGATGTTGCCATCCCTGGAAAGCCCTCCTTTGCAGGCATACAGAGCACCGGGCCGAAAGGGCCCCTGACTCATATCATCCTCCCGGGTCCAGACCACCTGAACGGGGGCTTTCATGGCTTTGGAGATCAGGGCTGCTTCGTGGGGGTAATCGGTAAACGCTTTGCGTCCGAACCCGCCACCGAGAAAGGTCATATTGACGGACACATGCTCAATAGGAACGCCCATTCGCGCACTTAAATCCGCCTGAATCCAGTTCGCTTCCTGGATGGGTCCCCAGATCTCAATCCTGTTTTCCTGGACATGTGCCGTACAATTGAGGGGCTCCATCGCGCTATGCGATTGGTAGGGTGTTTCATAAACGGCCTCCAGTTTAGTGGCAGCCTGTTGAAAGGCGCTTTCGAATTTCGCAGCGGGCGCTGGCTTTTTAAGGTCGTCCCGCATCTGGGCAACTAACTGTTCGCTATCCAGGTGATCAAACCCCGTATCGTCCCACTCGATCTTCAACAGCTTGCGTCCCTTCATGGCCGCCCAGAGTGTATCCGCTACAACCGCAACGCCTTCAAATAAACTCGAGAAAACAGCCCGTTGAACGGTAAGAACCCGCTTCACTCCGGGTACTGCCTTCGTTGCGCTATCGTCAATTCGCTTAACTTTTCCCCGGAAGCGGGGATTGCGTTCTACCACGGCATACAGCATACCCGGTAGTTTCTTATCAAGTCCAAATTGAGCACGGCCATTGACTTTTAGAGGAATATCCTGCCGGGGTACTGATTTTCCGATAAGGGTATACGCGCTCCGGCTTTTTAAGGGAACGTTCTGTGGGGGAGTTAATTTGGATGCGTCCTCGACCAGGGCTCCATAACCGAGTTTCTTGTTGGTTGGGCGATGAATTACCTGTCCCTTTTCGGCGTAGCATTCCGACGCAGGAACAGTCCATTGGTTCGCGGCAGCCTCAATGAGCATCTCACGGGCAGACGCACCGATCTGTAACAACTGTTTGTACCATCCCCGAATCGAGAAACTCCCTTCCTGTGGCTGAGGTCCGTACTTTTTCGGATTGGCGGGCGCAAACTGGATCGTTACCTGATCCAGGCTTACCTCCAGCTCTTCGGCAATTAGCTGTGGAATTGCCTGGAAGGTCCCCTGCCCCATCTCGGAGCGATGATTCATGATGGTTACCCGCCCAGCCTGACTGATCGATATCCAGGAAACCAGTTCGATACCGTCGGGAGCAGCCGTTGGTATGGTCACAATCGCTATGGACTCGGCACCGAAAACGGGGACCGTAACCCCAATTGTTAAGGCTAGACCAGACAAGCCAGCCGACCGAATAAAATCCCTGCGGGAGGGTGTTCGTTTCCTGTTTTCCATCGAAACTATAGTTGGGTAGTGTCCGCTCCGGATCGTCTGGACCCTGCACCCTGAATGTAGTGACTTGACCGATCGGCGGGAAATTAGTTTGACGACCGGTACAACAGGATAGATAAACGACATACCAGAAACGGTATTTATCCCGAAACTGTACTTTTGTATAAGCCAGCAAATCACTGGTCGTAATCAATTGGCTCGCATGAAAAATTACATTGTCGCCTTCGCGCTACTGCTTGGCTCATCAACGGGTATGGTAGCCCAGACCAAACCCTCCTCCGTTGAAAATGAGAAATTTGTCTTCCTCAACAATGGCACGACCATCGGCATGATTGTTAAAGCCGTTATAAAAGCGGATAAACAACGGCTGAAGCTCACCGATCAGCAACTTCCGAAGGCGAAAGAAATTATTACCAATGCGGTTGTGAATTACAACGATGGGGTAAAGAAGCTGAAAGCATCCGGCATGAATCAAAAAAAATTACGAACGCTGGCCATAGGTGTTGAAGACGATAAGGTGCGCGCTTATAAAGCAATCTTAACCCCGGAACAGTACACGATACTCGTGGCCCAGCACAAAAAGGTGTATCCAGAAAGTAAAGTATAACCAACAGCCTGGTATCTACCAGCGAGTTGTCACGTTGGTAGATACCAGGACCGGTTAACAGTCACCGCTTAGACTTCCAACCCGGATTGAGCTGGAAGCGTATAAGGTTCATTAAGTTCGGTATATTGTCTTCCTAAAAACAATGACCAGCCCAATGAGCAACTCCCAAAAACTACTCCTCTCGCTACTAACCACTCTGTTTACGGTACCCTCGTTTGCGCAATCGACATTACCGGTTGCGTCATCCGGCAACAAACAATTTGGCAACAACGCCAATGTGGGAAACTATGCCACTATCCGGGGGTTCAATATGTATTATGAAGTCTATGGTGCCGGGAAACCACTCCTGTTGATTCATGGCAACGGCGGCTCCATCAATAACTTCAAGAACCAGATTCCCTATTTCGCCAAAAACTACAAAGTCATTGTAGCGGATAGCCGGGCCCAGGGAAAATCGACGGACACCAGCGACTCCCTCACGTATGAAATGATGGCCGACGATCTAAACGCTCTGCTGAATCAGCTGCATGTAGATTCATGCTACGTTATTGGTTGGAGTGACGGTGGAATCGACGGGTTGTTACTAGCCATGCGGCACCCCGAAAAGGTAAAGAAACTGGCTATTACCGGCGCAAATCTATGGCCCGACACAACCGCCGTTGAACCTGACCTTTTTCAATGGATCGTTTCCACCAACGATAGTCTGGCCAAGGTGCAGCAAATCCCGGCGGTTAAAACCCAGGAGAAGCTGCTTACGCTGATGATCCGCCATCCCCATATTTCAACCACCGATTTGCAAAAAGTAAAATGCCCTACGCTGGTAATTGGTGGCGATAACGATGTAATTTTACCCAAACACACACTGGTCATTGCCCAGTCCATTCCGCAATCGTACTTGTGGATTTTGCCCAACTCCGGGCATTCAACGCTGATTACGTACAAAGATCTATTCAATCAGATTGTCGGAGATTTTTTCAAAACGCCTTATCGAAAGAAAAAGGGCATGGCACAGCTTGACTAACTATATCCATTCATGAAAAACACATTACTCATTTGCCTGGCCCTTGTTTCATGTACGGCGATTGCCCAGGCACAGCCAATCAATCTGAAAATCAACCAGCAGCGAATTCAAACCCGACTGCTGGAGTTATCAAAATTTGGCGAGCTGCCCAATGGCGGAATAGGGCGGGTGGCGTATAGCAAAGCCGATCAGGAAGGCAGAGCCTACTTCATTGGGCTAATGAAAAAAGCCGGACTCGATGTAAAAATCGACTATGCAGGCAATATCATTGGCCAACGAAAAGGAAAAAATCCGGCCCTGAAACCCATCGCCTTTGGCTCCCATATCGACAGCGTCCCCAATGGAGGCAATTACGATGGTCCCGTTGGTTCCATTAGTGGCCTGGAACTCATTGAAACCCTCAACGAAAACAATTACGTCACGGAACACCCCCTGGAGCTGATCATTTTTGCCAATGAAGAAGGCGGTACGGTTGGTAGTGGGGCAATGATTGGTAAAATCACGCCTGACGCCCTGAAGTCGGTCACCCAAAGTGGACTGACAATAGCCGATGGCATCCGAGCCATTGGCGGCAACCCGGATAGCCTGAACAAAGTGATCCGAAAAAAAGGAGATTTGACTGCCTTTATCGAACTGCACATTGAACAGGGCGGCATCTTAATGACCGAAAATCAGCAGATCGGCGTGGTTGAAGGAATAGTCGGGATCGAACACTGGGATGCAACGGTTGAAGGGGTACCCAACCATGCGGGCACCACCCCGATGGCAATGCGTCGCGATGCGCTGTTGGCAGCGGCCAAACTCATTATTGCGCTGAATGAGGTAATTACCAGCCACGAAGGCAAGCAGGTTGGTACCATTGGAAAACTGGCGGTTGAGCCTGGTGCCTACAATGTCATTCCGGGCAAGGTAGTACTGGGCGTGGAAATCCGGGATTTGTCGTACGATAAAATCTGGAGCCTGTTTCATGAGGTCGAAGCAAAAGCCAGGGGAATTGCCAAAGCTTCCGAAACAACCATCACCTTCAAGAAGTCGTCTGTAGGCGTAACACCTGCCCTCACGGCCAAACCGATTCAGGATAAAATCATAAGTTCGGCCAAAGCGCTGGGATTCTCGTACCGGTATATGCAAAGCGGGGCCGGGCATGATTCGCAGGAAATAGCACAAATTGCGCCGGTGGGCATGATTTTCATCCCCAGTGTGGGTGGTATCAGTCATTCACCCAAAGAATTCTCGAAAGGAGTCGATATTGGGAATGGAGCTAATGTATTACTGCAAACGATGCTCGCCATTGACCGGAATTGAAACGTGGCTACACGCTGTCGTTTACTGGTAGTCTGACCAGCATCAATGTCACAGGTGGAGAGCACAATCCGGTAGCCGTCGATAACGGGCAGTGGACGGTAAGCCCTCCCTGGCGAATCGGCAGTTGACGTTGACGATGAATTCGGGGGCCTTTATCAGTGGCGGGGGCGAGTCGAGTTTAGGCTTCAGCATTACCCGCACAACGGCCAATTCAGGCAGTATAGCCACTATCACGGTGAATGTGGCCGATGACCTGACGGCGGGCTACGATGGCACTCTACACAACAATGTTTTACGCCCGCGTGATCAACGGGCTATAGCACGACCAGCAGCTAGTCATGACAACGTACTAAAAAGGGACAAATCACGATTGTTCGTTGAGTTGTCCCTTTTTATGAGCCGTCTATCAACTCGGAAAGTTAATGGAGTGAAATGCTCTACCGGCAACGATCCGCCCGTTCGTGCCGGGCCTGTTCATCGCCTGCTGATTCGCCCCGTTGCCAGGCTTCACAGGCACCGGTTTTATTGCCGACTGCCAGCTCCGCCGTGCCTATATAATAATAAAGCTGCTCAACGGAGGCATCCAGTTTTTCGGCCAATCGAAACTCGGAGAGGGCTTTATCGGGTTGCTGCTGGCTCAGCCAGTATAAACCTAGCGTATGATGCGCCCAGGCATTCTGGTTATCACGTTGAAGCGATTCCTGTACCAGTGGCAGGGCCTCGCCCGGGCGGTTCAATTTCAGCAGCAGATAGGCCTTATTATTCAGGTAATAAGGCTGCCGGGGCTGATGACTTAACGCGCGATCAACATACGTAAGTGCTTCGGCATAGTTTCCGGCATGCGCCAGTAATAAACTCAGGTTATTGAGCGCGGCATCCTGATTTGGTTTCAGTTTCAATGCCTGCCGGATGTCGGCGTCAGCTTCTTTGTAGGCTTTCTGACTAAAATACAACGCCCCCCGATTGGTGAGGGCTTCAACATTGTCGGGCTTGAGTTGCAGGGCCCGATCATAGGCCGTTTGCGCCTGCGACACCTTGTTGAGTCGAACGTAGGTATCCGCTAATCGGGTCTGGTAAAAGGTAGAATCCTGGTATTGCTTCTCAATTCGTTCGAGATCCGCCAGGCTGCCTGCCGCGTCGCCGGTTTCCAGTCGAACTTCCGCCCGGTTAAAATAGGCCGTCCCGAAATCAGGGTCTGCATCGATAGCTCGAGTGTAATCAGCCAGAGCGCCTTCCCGGTCATCGTTTCGGAATTTCGCTAATCCCCGATTGTTATACGCATCGGCAAAATCGGGCTTTTTACCGATCGCTTCCGAATAATACCGAATGGCTTCCTTATACTCTCGTTTCTGGAGCTGCACATTCCCCTTCAGAAAAAACTGAGCCGCTTCGTCGGTTTCGTTTCCACAGGAGAGAATGTATAATGAACAATGAAGAATGAATAACGATTTGAGAAGTAGATGACAAACTGCGTTGCCTACCTTTGTCTCCACACAGTTTTGATACGCTGTTAACAAGTCGTTATTCATTATACATTAACAATTATTCATTAAAAATGCGTTTCGTTCAGGATATTCCCCACCCTCAGTTCCGCATAGGCCTTTACGCCTGGAATGGCAAATATATCGTCAAAATTGAAGCCGGTCCCTATGAGCAGACGTATAAGATCAGTGAAATGGACATTAGCGACCCGGAAGCCGTTCCCACCATGCTCGATACGCCTTTTCTGACGCGGGTAGCGCAGCGGTTTCAGGAGATGGACGCCGACTGGCAGGAAACGGGTGAGCGGAACGAGGTATTTTGACCAAATGCCTCCTTGACGCAGAAGTACGCCGATTGAGCCCTACCTTTGCCCCATGAAATCCGCGCTGGCTCTTTTTCTGGGTATACTCATGCTGGCCGGCAGTTTGTTCCCGCAGACTGACGTAGAGGAAGTGTATAAACTCCCCGGACTTCTTGTCCATTATCAGTTGCATAAAAAAACGGCCGGAGCCGGGTTTGACTTCTGGCAGTTTCTGGACCTTCATTATAACACTGCGTCCAAACACGCGAAGACACCCCATCAGGGCGTAAAACTGCCCATGTACAATCACCTGTCGGCGGGATTTGTGTTTATCTTAACCCAGTTGCAATGGCGTCCTGATCAGCTTTCAAGCCTTATTCTCCGATTACCCGTTCGGTTTGCGTACGAAAATCTGTACTCCTTTCTACAAGCCCCCTTTCTGTTTCAACCTCCTCGCATAGGGTAATTCTCGCTTGACTTATCGAGTGTCCCTGCCTTTGTCTCCGACAGAAGCGCGGTCACTTGTTCTTTATTTCTCAACGAGTTACCTTTTTCATGCTGCAAAAAATCATTCAGTTCAGCATCCATCAAAAACTGATGGTGGTGCTGGGTGTCGTGGCGCTGATTGCCTGGGGAACCTATGCCCTCAGCCAGCTTCCTATCGACGCCATTCCGGATATTACCAACAATCAGGTTCAGGTTATTACGCAGGCGCCCTCACTGGCTGCTCAGGAAACCGAACAATTTATCACCTTCCCGCTCGAAACAACCCTCCGCAATGTACCGGGGGTTACTGAAATCCGATCGATCTCCCGCTTTGGGTTATCGGTCATTACGGTGGTTTTTGAGGAAGCTACGCCCACCTTACAGGCCAGGCAGTTAGTTACGGAACAGTTGAAAACCATTGAAGCCGAACTAACCGCAGGTAAGCCTCAGTTAGCACCCATCACAACGGGGTTAGGGGAAATTTATCAGTACGTTGTCCGCCCTAAAGAAGGCTTTGAATCCCAGTACTCCGCCACCGATCTGCGTACCATCCAGGATTGGCTGATCAAACGACAACTGGCGGGGGTCCCCGGCGTGGTGGATATTAGTAGTCTGGGCGGCTATTTGAAAGAATATGAGGTAAGCATTGACCCGGAACGGCTCAGGGGTATGAATACAACCCTCACTGAAGTGGTCGATGCCTTGTCCACGAACAATGCCAACACGGGAGGAAGCTATATAGAAAAAGGGCCGGAAGCCTTTTTTATTCGCGGAGAGGGCATGGTCAAAAGCCCCGACGAAATTGGTCAGATCGTGGTCAAGAACCTGGGGCCGACACCTGTACTCGTTCGGGATGTAGCGCAGGTGGGGTTTGGTCATGCCGTTCGGTACGGCGCAATGACCCGCAACGGCCGGGGCGAAGTAGTGGGCGGAATCGTGTTGATGTTAAAAGGGGCTTCTTCTGAGAAAACCATTGAAGGGGTGAAAAGCCGGATGGCCGACATCCAGAAAAGTCTGCCACCGGGTCTGGTAATTGAGCCCTTCCAGGACCGTAAAGTACTCATTGACAAAGCCATCCACACGGTTACCAAGAATTTGCTCGAAGGGGGACTGATTGTGATGAGTGTTTTACTGCTCTTACTGGGCAACTGGCGAGCGGGTCTGGTCGTTGCATCGGTGATTCCGCTTTGTATGCTCTTCGCACTGGGCATGATGCATGTCTTCGGCGTATCGGCCAATCTGATGAGTTTAGGCGCTATTGATTTTGGCCTGCTGGTCGATGGGGCCGTCATTATTGTGGAGAGTATGATTTTTCAGATCGTTCATACACGGGCCAGCCGCTCGCAGTCCATGGATGAAATTGCGCTGGACTCCGCCAATCGGCTAATGCGCTCGGCCCTGTTCGGTCAGCTTATTATTCTGATCGTCTACTTTCCTATTTTATCACTGACGGGTATTGAGGGAAAGATGTTTCGCCCGATGGCCCTGACGGTTGGTTTCGCCATAATTGGGGCTATGGTGCTCTGTGTGACTTATGTACCAATGATGGCAGCTACCCTTTTGCGGCAGGATATCCAGGAAGAAGGTACCCTGGCAGACCGAATCATGAAGGCCCTTTACCGCATTTATGCGCCCTTACTGACTGGGGCCTTACGGTGGCAAAAAAGTGTTTTAGCAGCCTCTGTACTCCTGCTGGCCGGAACAGTTGGGCTATTTGGCACCCTGGGTGGTGAGTTTATTCCGAATCTGGACGAGGGGGATATTGCGATTAGTTTAACCCTAAAACCAGGCTCGTCGCTCTCCCAGACAATTGAAACAACCCGACGGTTGGAAACCATTCTTAAAAGCGGCTTCCCGGAAGTGAAGGAAGTTATTTCCAAGATTGGCACGGCAGAAATCCCGACAGACCCCATGCCCATTGAAGCGGCCGACGTCATTGTTGTCCTGAAAGATCAGGCAGACTGGACAACGGCTTCGACTAAGGAAGAACTGCTGATGAAAATGGAGCGGGCATTACGGGTCTTACCCGGCCTGAATCTGGAATTCACCCAACCCATTCAGCTGCGCTTCAATGAATTAATGACAGGCGTAAAGTCGGATATTGCCGTTAAAATTTACGGCGAAGACCTTGCCATCCTGTTCAAAAAAGCCAATCAGGCAGCCGCTAAACTAACGTCTATCCCGGGCGTGGCCGACCTGAAGGTGGAACAGATCAGTGGATTGCCACAAATGCTCGTTTCCTACAATCGACCCCGGTTGGCGCAATATGGGGTTTCTGTAGCGAGCCTGAACCGCATCCTGAAAACAGCCTTTGCCGGGGAAACGGCTGGTGTTGTTTTCGAAGGGGAGAAACGTTTCGATCTGGTCGCGCGGCTCGATAGTACGTATCGGCAGGACATCGACAACATTCGCAAGTTATACGTCGATTTGCCCAACGGCCAGCAGGTTCCGCTGGATCAGCTAGCCACCATCAGCTACCAAAACGCACCGATGCAGATTTCCCGGGACAATGCCCGGCGACGGATCACCCTGGGGATCAACGTCCGAGGCCGCGATGTTGAAAGTCTGGTCGGCGAGATGAAAACCATTCTGGAGAAAGAGGTACCCCTACCGGCAGGCTACAGTTACAGCTACGGTGGGCATTTTGAGAATCTGGTTAAAGCGAAGGAGCGACTGGCTATTGCGGTGCCACTGGCCCTGGTCCTGATTGGGTTACTACTTTTTTTCACCTTTGGTTCGATGGCACAGGCCCTGATGATCTTCTCGGCTATTCCTCTTTCTGCCATCGGCGGGGTGCTGGCACTTTGGGTACGCGGTATGCCCTTCAGTATTTCGGCGGGGGTTGGCTTTATTGCGCTCTTTGGCATCGCGGTCCTGAACGGCATTGTACTGATCAGCTATTTTAATCAGCTCGCCGAAGAAGGCATCACGGATGTAGTAGAGCGGGTGAAAGCAGGCACAGCGGTTCGGTTCCGCCCGGTTGTCATGACTGCCGCGGTGGCGTCGCTGGGTTTTCTGCCGATGGCCTTGTCGAGTTCAGCCGGGGCCGAAGTTCAGAAGCCCTTAGCAACGGTCGTGATTGGGGGTCTGGTATCGGCCACCCTCCTTACGCTGGTGGTTTTGCCTGTATTATATAGCCTGGTTACCTCTCGTAGCGTACGTCGCCGGGAATCCGGTCAACAACCTACTGTTTTACAGATCCTTGCGGGATTTTTCCTATTGGCTGGGCTGGCTAGTCCTACAACTGCCAGGTCCCAATCAACACCGGCTCCCCTATCCATTGACCAGGCAATTACCGTGGCGTTGCAAAACAACGGTGCGCTACAGGCCAGCAATCTGGGCGTCAGAGTGACAGAACAGCTGACGAAAACTGCCTGGGACATTCCCCGAACCACCGTCGATTACCACCGCGGACAGATTCAGTCCTATCCCATCGACCATAGTTTGGTGGTCATGCAGTCGCTGGCGATGCCCTCTGTGTACGTGGCTCAGAAAAAACTAAATCAGTCGCAGCAACAGCTAGCCCAACAGCAAGCAGCCCTCCACCGAACTGAACTGATACGTGAAATTCGGTCCGTCTTTTATACCCTTCGACTCAATTACGAACGGCTTAGCCTATTCCAGGCCCAGGATACGTTGTACCAACGGGCATCCCGGGCGGCTGGTATCCGCTACCGCACTGGTGAAACCAATCAACTGGAGCGCGTAACGGCCGAAACCCGGCAACGCGATATCCAGAACCGACTAGCAGTCCTCCAATCTGAAATTGGGATTGGCAGGCAGCAACTGGCCATGTTACTACAGGTGAACGAGCCAGTAGTTATCGATACAACCAGCTCAATGAAAGTAAGCCAACCGCTCTTGCCCGCAGCCTTGGAGTCTACTCCAATCCTGGCACTCCAACGTGCGCAGGTTGAGCTAAGTCGTCGTCAGATCAATCTGGAACAGCAACGCTTTTGGCCGGATGTTCGGGTAGGGTATTTATCGCAATCCATTGAACGACGAGGTGGATTTGGCGTCTATCAGGTTGGTGTTTCGCTCCCCCTCTTCCTAACGCCGTTACGGGCCAGACTGGAAGCGGCCCGGCTTCAGGGCCAGATCGCTGATCGTCAATTGGTGTACCAACAACACCGGCTTCGGGGTGAACTTTCGATTCGGGAACAGCAGTATCGTCAATCGGTAATGACGCTCTCCTATTACGAGACCTCCGCCTTACCCCAGGCGAATCTGATTCTGCGAACCGCCGAACGGAGTTACCTGGGTGGCGATATTGAATACGTTGAATTTGTGCAAAGCACTACACAGGCCTGGCTCATTCGTGAGCAATATCTGGACGCCCTGGCCCACTATAACCAATCGATTATTGAACAGGATGCACTAACCGGCTATTCGCCCAAGGCTCCTTAATATACTCATTCCCCATGAAAACGACTCAAACGAAAAAACAGATAATTTTTGGGATATTTGTCGGACTAGCTGGTCTCTGGAGCTGTTCCTCCTCCGAAAAAAAGTCGGAAACGGCTCCCATATCGTCCAATCAATCTGCGTCTACGGTTACCATCAGTGCCGCCCAGTTTATTGAAACAGGTATTCAACTGGGTGGCCCGGATACCCTTACGTTGGGAGAAACGATCCAGGCAACGGGTAAGCTCGAAGCCCCACCCGATCAATGGGCTACAGTGAGTGCCCCCATGGGTGGCTTTGTCCGGTCAGCCCAATTGGTGGAAGGGGATTTTGTCCGCAAAGGCCAGGTACTGGCTGTATTGGAGCACCCCGATTACGTCAAATTACAACAGGAGTACCTGCAAGCCAAAGCCAAGAATCGTTTTGAACGCCAGGAACTTGACCGACAAACCGAGCTGGTTCGGGAGGAAGTGGGCGCACGACGGAAACTACAGCAATCGACGGCGGAGTTTGAAACAACTACGGCTTTGCTGTCTTCACTGGAGGCCCAACTATCTCAGCTGCATATTCCACTGGAAAGCCTTCGCAACGGAAAAATTAGCCGTACTATTCCGCTTCTGGCTCCCATTAGTGGGTACGTCGACAAAGTCAACCTACGCCTGGGCCAGTACGTGGGCACGACGGATGCACTCATCGAGATTGTTGGGAAAGAGCACCTCTACCTCGAACTGCGCGTTTTCGAGAATGATATCCGCCATGTTCGGGAGGGACAACTGGTGCGTTTCACCGTGCCCCAGCAACAAACCGGCAACATGCAGGCGAGAGTGATTCGGGTAGGCCAATCCTTTGACGCGCAAACCAAAACGGTACTGGTACATGCCGACTTAGTGGCGGGGAAACATGATCGACTTTTCGCTGGCTCGTATGTTCGCGCTACAATTCTGGCCGCTCCCCGGCAGGTGGTCGCCTTGCCCGAAGATGCGCTGATCAAAGAAGGCAACCGGGTGTTTGTTTACATTCGAAAGGCCAACAGTCCAGCAGGTACCTATCAATTTGGCATGCTTCCGGTCCGAGCTGGCATTACCCAAAATCATCGAACCGAAGTAGCCTTACCAGCCTCTATAGACCCATCCTCAATTGTGCGGCAAGGGGCTTATTTCATTAGTGCCGAACGGGCTAAGACAGCGGGGTAATTCTCAAGTTACTGACTAAATCAATCAACATGACACCAATTGTTCAACAAATTCTAGTTTACGCGCTTCTGCCTGCCCTTGGGCTTAGCCTGGGCGGATTAATAGCCGTTTATTTCCGGTTATCCATTAAGCTACAAAGTGCCGTACTTCATTTTGCAGCCGGGGTCATTTTCTCCGTTGTAGCCGTCGAGATTTTGCCCGAAGTGGTTCATTTACACCATCCTGTATTGACGGCCCTGGGGTTCGGGGCAGGCATCCTCCTGATGCTCCTGATCCGTCAATGGACGGAAGCAAAGGAAAACCAGAGCAAAAAGAAAGATACCGGCGGAAAATGGCCCATTACGTTCCTGATTGTTATTGGTATCGATGTGTTTGTCGATGGCTTACTGTTAGGCGTTGGCTTTGCCGCGGGCGCAAAACAGGGGAAATTACTGGCGTTTGCGCTGGGAATCGAAAGCCTGTCCCTTGGACTGGCCACAGCAACATCACTCGTCAAAAACAAGCTGACACGAGGCCGAATTAGTAGTCTGATTGTTGGCTTTGCCGCTTTATTTCTACTCAGCACGGGCCTAGGAGCCAACCTACTGCAAAATGTATCCGAACAAGTGCTGGATATGGTACTATCGGTGGGATTGGCAGCGTTGCTGTTTCTTGTTACCGATGAATTACTCACCGAAGCGCATATTGCCGAAGAGCCCGCCTGGTTAACCGCCACCTTTTATGCGGGGTTTCTCTTCTTTTTACTGCTGGGGATGGTTATGTAAGCTACGTTGGACCAATTCAGTAATTTTTTCAACCCTTCATGGCGATTCACGTGTTACTACCTAACAACCGGCCTGACAATCGGATATCCAATCAGGTCTATTGTTTACTAGCTGACTCGTTCGTTATGACTAAACATTCTGTTGACCTCGACCAACTTAGCGTGAACACCATCCGACTGCTATCGGTCGATGCCGTTCAAAAAGCAAATTCGGGACATCCTGGTTTACCGTTGGGAGCCGCTCCTATGGCGTATGTTCTCTGGTCGCGCTTTCTGCGATTTAACCCCAAAGACCCCAAATGGCCCAACCGGGATCGGTTTGTATTATCCGCAGGGCACGGGTCTGCCCTACTCTACAGCCTGTTGCACCTGTACGGATACGATCTTTCTCTGAATGACCTGAAACAGTTCCGGCAGCTCCATTCTAAGACACCCGGCCATCCAGAATCAAATCTGACGCCTGGGGTTGAAGTAACTACCGGCCCGTTGGGACAGGGTTTTGCCAATGGGGTTGGGATGGCAATGGCCGAAGCCTTTCTGGCCGCCACCTATAACCGAGATGGGCATACCCTCATGGATCATTACACGTATTCGATTGTTAGCGACGGTGATTTGATGGAGGGAATTGCCTCAGAAGCGGCTTCGCTGGCGGGTCACCTGAAATTAGGCAAGCTCATTTACCTCTACGATGATAACCTGATCTCGCTCGATGGCCCCACGAATCTGGCCTTTACCGAAGACCGGATGGCTCGGTTCGAGGCCTATGGCTGGCACACCCAGCATGTTAACGATGGCAACAATCTGGATGCAATTGAAGCCGCCATTCGATTAGCTCAGGCCGAAACCGAACGTCCGTCTATTATCGCCGTGCGCACGATCATTGGCTACGGTAGTCCGCAGGAAGGTACCAGTAAAGTGCACGGTAGCCCATTGGGGGAAGAGAATGTGCGAAAAACGAAGGAATTCTTCGGTTGGGACCCCGACAAGTCATTTGTCATACCGGAGGAAGTGAAACCCCACCTGCTCGAAGCCGGAAAACGCGGAGCCGATGTACAGGCCGACTGGAAAAAGCAGTTTGCCGCTTATAAGGACCAATTTCCCGATCAGGCCAACGACTTTAGCCGATCCTTTTCAGGCAAGCTCCCCGAAGACTGGGAAGCTGATTTACCTAAATTTACCCCGGCCGATGGCCCACTGGCCACCCGTCAGGCGTCTGGTAAAGCACTGGAGGCTTTGAAAAAGCGGGTTCCTTTCCTGTTTGGGGGATCTGCTGATCTGGCATCGTCTAATGACATGCCCACAAAAGGCGATGTTAGTTTCCAGCCGGGTCATTACGAAAACTCGAATATCTGGTTTGGCGTGCGCGAACACGCTATGGGCGCAGCTCTTAATGGAATGGCTCAACACGGTGGAATACACCCTTACGGCGGTACCTTCCTCAACTTTTCGGACTATATGCGGGGCGCTATCCGGCTGACTGCCCTTGCCGAATCGGCTGCAACGTTTGTGTTCACCCACGACAGCATCGGCTTAGGGGAAGACGGCCCCACGCACCAGCCCGTTGAGCAGTTCGTATCGTTACGCACCATTCCAAACGTAATTGTCCTTCGCCCGGCCGATGCCAACGAAACCGTTGAAGCCTGGCGCGTGGCCATGAAACAGCCTAAAACGCCTGTATTGCTGCTACTCTCCCGCCAGAAATTACCGGTGCTTGACCAGAGTAAATACGGTTCGGCACGGGGGCTTGAAAAAGGAGCCTATATCCTCAGTGAATGCGACGGAATACCCCAGCTCATTTTGATCGCCACAGGCTCGGAAGTATCGCTGGTACTGGAGGCTCAGACAGCGTTAAAAAAACTGGGTATTCGGGCTCGGGTTGTCAGTATGCCTTCCTGGGAGTTATTTGAGCAACAGGACAAGACCTATCAGCATCAGGTGCTACCCCCTGCTATCCGCAAACGATTGGCGGTAGAAATGGGCTCCCCCATTGGCTGGCACAAATACGTTACCGACGAGGGGACGACCATCAGCATGAATCGCTTTGGTCTTTCCGGACCCGGCGAAGAGGTCATGGCTTACTTTGGTTTTACGGTCGAAAACGTTGTCAACCAGGCAAAAGCGGTGCTGAAAGGCCAACCAGAGGGTATAGAGAAGAAAGAGGTACTGTCCTGAACAAGTTACTGCGTTAAGGCTAAAGGTTAATATCGGTTTAGGGTTAACGCAGTAAAACGGATCGATGAAGCGGCCGGTGTTCCGTTATAAATAACACATTTCTATAACCGTTCTTTATCGTCCATAACCAGAAGTTGGGCACCCCCAGAACTTTATGCCGGTCGAATGGCTTTATATTTGTACATAAACGAATACGCCGGGCTGTTCCGGCGTTTCGTTTTAATAAGCTAGACTATTAAATCTATAGACAATATACCTTATGTCTATTCAGCTCACTGACAATGTAAGTACAGCCGCCCGTCGCGACATTCTCGATCTGGCTCAGAAAATCGGTTCGTTTCAGCAAGGGGATATCGCCGATGAAGCGTTCCGGAAATTCCGTCTGACACGGGGTGTATATGGCCAGCGGCAACCAGGGGTACAAATGATTCGGATCAAGCTCCCCCACGGACGCATCACGGCCGATCAACTGGTTCGTATTGCTGACTTATCGGACAAGTATGCAACGGGCAACCTCCACGCTACTACCCGCCAGGATATCCAGCTGCACTTTGTCAAATTGGCCGATTCGCCCCAACTCTGGGCTGATCTGGAAGATGCGGGCATTACCCTGAAAGAAGCCTGTGGCAACACCGTCCGGAACGTAACCGGTTCGGCACGGGCGGGTGTTGATCCACTAGAGCCGTTTGATATTACCCCCTACGCTCACGCTATATTCGATTATTTCCTGCGTAATCCAATTTGCCAGGATATGGGTCGTAAGTTTAAAATTTCGCTTTCATCCAGCGAGAAAGACTCTGCTTATGGCTATATGCACGATGTTGGGCTAGTTGCCCGCACGCAGAATAGCCAGCGGGGATTCAAAGTGATGCTGGGTGGTGGTCTGGGCGCTCAGCCTTTTTCGGCACAAACCGCATTTGAGTTTCTGGAAGAAGACCGGGTTATTCCGTTTATTGAAGGTGTCATTCGCGTATTCGACCGCTATGGCGAGCGCCAAAAGCGGCATAAAGCCCGGATGAAGTACCTGCTCAATGACATTGGGCTAGAGGAACTGCTCCGTCGGATTGCCGACGAAACACCCGCTTTACGCGTTAAATCGTATGAAGTCGGCGAGACATCCGGCAATTCGCTCTTTGCAACACCACCAGCCGCTCGTCCGGATGCTCCGGCTCCGAATGTCCTTAGTGGGAACGAAGGTTTTGAGCGCTGGCTGAAAACCAACGTTTTCGAACAGAAGCAGGCGGGCTGGTATGCCGTTCAACTCCGGGTGTTACTGGGTGATATGCATTCCGATACAGCCCGTGCTCTGGCACAAATTGTAAACCAGTATGCAGCCGATGATATTCGGGTGACGGTCAATCAAGGGTACTTACTTCGTTTTGTGAAGCCTGAGGATTTACCTGCTATTTATGAAGCCTTGAATGCACTGGGATTAGCTGACCCTGGTTTCGATACCACCGCTGATATTACCACCTGCCCCGGTACGGACACCTGCAATCTGGCCATTTCGAGCAGTTACGGGATTACACGGGCACTGGAAACCATGATGCACGACGAATTCCCGGATCTGGTATTCAACGACGATATCAAAATCAAGATTTCGGGCTGCATGAATGGCTGTGGACAGCACTCGGTGGCCAACATTGGCTATCACGGCTCATCACTCAAAAATGGGGCTTACGTGCTTCCTGCGCTACAAGTGCTGCTTGGGGGCGGCTTTAACGGAAAAGGCGAAGGATTGATTGCCGACAAAGTCATTAAAATCCCGGCTAAACGAGGTCCCGATTCGTTGCGCTATTTACTGCGTGACTTCGAAGCGAATTCATTCGATGGCGAGTACTATAGTGATTACTACGCCCGTCAGGGGAAAAACTACTTTTACCAGTTACTGAAACCACTGGCCGACCTCAAAACTCTCATCGACAGTGATTATATCGATTGGGACCATACGGAACAGTACGTAACGGAGGTTGGTATTGGTGAGTGCGCCAGCGTACTGATCGACCTGGTGGCTACAACCCTGACAGAAGCCAGCGAAAAACTGGGCTGGGCACGGGAAGCCCTTGCGGAAAGTCGCTGGTCCGATGCCTTATACCATACATACAACGTATTTATAACAGGCGCTCGAGCTGCCTTGATGAGCCGGGACATACCCACTAATACGCAACATGGCATAGTTAGCGATTTCGATAAAACCTTTGTTGGTAAACCGGATTTCCACCAGGCAGAGGGCGAGTTTAAAGCACTGGTGTTCAGTATAAACAAACAGGAGCCGTCGGAAGAGTTTGCCCGTCGATTCATTGCCCAGGCCGAAGCATTCCTGCAAACCGTTCAAGCCAACCGCGAAGCTCAGATCGAGCAGGAAGGTTTACCCGAACTACAGGAATTAACCCAGGCGCAGGACAGTTAATTTTCAATGAGTGAATGAGCGAATGAGTGAATAAGCTTCGCGTTAGCAACTCACTCAATCGCCCATTCACTCATTCATCATTGAAATCATGAAACTTACTCTTGTAGGAGCGGGTCCGGGAGATGCGGATCTGATAACGGTAAAGGGAATCAAGGCGTTACAACAGGCCGATGTGGTTATGTATGATGCACTGGTTCACCCGGATTTACTCGACTATTGCCGTCCCGACACCCTGAAAGTTTACGTAGGCAAACGCCGGGGCGCCTATTCGTGCGTTCAGGAAGACATTAATCCCTTGATCGTACACTACGCGCAACAATACGGGCATGTAGTGCGGCTGAAGGGTGGTGATTCATTCGTATTTGGGCGTGGTTATGAGGAAGTTGATTACGCTCGTCAGCACGGGATCGACACGCATGTAGTGCCCGGTTTGTCGAGTAGCTATGCGGTACCTGCCGCAGCAGGAATACCCCTCACCACGCGAGGTCTCTCTGAAAGTTTCTGGGTAGTAACGGGTACCACTAAAGAAGGGCAACTGTCAGCCGATCTTACCTTGGCAGCTCAATCGTCGGCAACGGTTGTGATACTGATGGGCATGCACAAACTGGCAGAAATTATGGCCGTTTTTGCGAATTGTGGTAAAACCGATACGCCCGTTGCCATCATTCAGAATGGAACCCTACCCGAACAGCAGCTTGTGATTGGCAATGTAGAAACCATCAACGAGAAAGTGGCAGAGTCTGGGATCAGTAATCCCGCAATCATTGTCATCGGCGAAGTAGCCGCACTTCCACAAATGGACCTCCAAACGGTTCTTAGCGCGGCTAAAGTAGGCCTGTAAGTGAACCCCATTTCTAGTTTGTCATATCCCGTTCGACCCCATTCGGGGTCGTATGTCTATAGTAAAAAGATACCTCTATAAACATACGACCCCGAATGGGGTCGAACGGTTACTGCACGACTTGCACAATTTCATCGGGGGTCACTTTCGTCTGCTCGCCGGTTAGCATATTCTTTATCGAAAGGATGCCTGTCTGCACTTCTTCCGAGCCAATCAGCACCACATACGGGATAGCTTTGGCATTGGCATAGTCCATCATCTTTTTCACTTTCGCCAGGTCAGGATACACCTCCGAGACAACATTGGCAGCGCGGAGTTTACTCAATAAAGGCAAGGCAACTCCGCGAGCTTCCAAATCAAAGGGGATAATAAGCACCTGGGTTCCCTGACCAGCATTTGCCGGAAACAGATTCAGTTCTTCCATCACGTCATAAATCCGGTCTACACCAAACGAGATACCCACGCCCGATAATCCCGGCATACCGAAGGCGCCTGTCAGGTTGTCGTAACGCCCCCCCCCACTAACACTTCCAATCGATACGCCGTTAGCTTTTACCTCAAAAATGGCTCCGGTATAGTACGAAAGCCCACGGGCCAGTGTCGGATCTAATTCTACACGGCTGTCTGCTAAGCCGTATTGACTGACTAATTCAAGTGTTTCTTTAAGTTCGGTAATTCCCTGGCAAGCCGTTTCGGATGAAACAAGCCATGTTTGGAGTTGATTCACTACCTGATATACCTCCTGATTCATAAACCCAAACAGTGGATCAAGGTTAACAATGGCCTCCTCTGTAAAACCTCGTTCCCGAAGCTCATCCAGTACTTTCTCCTTACCGATCTTATCCAGTTTATCAATAGCCACAGATAATAACCCCTCCTGGCCGGGTGCTCCTATTACCTCAGCGATACCCGCCAGAACTTTCCGGTTGTTTAACTTCAGCGTGAAATCCTGAATATTGAGATTTCTAAATACCTCGTGGATCATGAGAATGATTTCGGCCTCACAAATCAATGAATCAGTACCAACTACATCGGCATCGCACTGGTAAAATTCCCGGTAGCGCCCTTTCTGTGGTCGGTCGGCACGCCAAACGGGTTGCATCTGATAACGCTTGAAAGGCATGGTCAGGTTATTCCGGTTCATCACCACGTAGCGGGCGAAGGGAACCGTCAGGTCATAACGCAGGCCTTTTTCGGAAATTTTAGGGGTTAGTTTTTTAGACCCCGACGCCAGATCGAGTTCAGTAAGCGTAGCGGCAAAATCGCCGGAATTGAGGATTTTGAATAATAACTGATCCCCTTCATCACCGTATTTTCCTGTTAGGGTTGACAGGTTTTCCATGGATGGGGTTTCGAGGGGCTGGAAGCCAAACCGTTGGAATGTCTTGCGAATGGTATCGAATATAAATAGCCGTTTGCGCATTTGCTCCGGACCAAAGTCACGGGTGCCTTTTGGTAAGCTTGGTTTTTGCATGCTGCAAAATTAAGAGACAGGAGTACAGGATTTGCAGAAATCAAAAAGGTTTATGGACAGGATTACAGGATTTTTAGCCCATCCAACTTCCCTTAATCCTGTCAAATCATTTCTTTTAACTGGCATGGTAGTATAAAAATCCTGTTAATCCTGTCAATCCTGTCAGAAAAAACCGTATTTTTGCACCTTGATTTTGAACCGATACGTTAAAAACATACAATCATGGGAGTAACAGAACTAAAGCGTAAGGCTCGCCGGAACCGCGCTATTGCCAACAATAAAGTAAATGCGATCAAGCAATTGCTGCGTAAGCCAACGATCAAGAACGTAGATATTGACGCCATCAAGGCATCGTTTGCAGAAAAGAAAGCTGCTTAAGTTTTTTCAATGACTTGTTTCAGTCATTTAACCTCGCCCTTAGTAGGCGAGGTTTTGCGTTTCTGGAGAATCCGGGTCAGTTCGCGATCCCGCTTTTTAAGCTCCCGGCGCACAAACCGGCGATAGTCCAACTGAGCCCGGTAGCGAACCGCCTGCCCAAATAATAATAGTCCACTGTTAATCAGGATCAGGCTATACGCACCCCATAGAAACCATTGCCGAAACGGAGCTCCCGAATGGTTTGCCTCAGCTGCTACACTCAACACACACAGTCCCGCACTAAACAACAACAAACCCAGAGGAGCTATAATCAGTCCCTTCGTTCGGGTGCTCATACGTTTCACTAATCGTTGGCCGGGTGGTTTAGCAAGCTTGGTCATAGAAATGCGTCGTTCAGCGGAATTTGGTAGATAACGTTCAACAGGCCAATTTCGTTACGATTGGTGAAGGGTTGGCCTAAATATAAACGAAAATGGTCTATTGATCCTTTTCAGGATGGGTACTCAATACTAGCCCCTGTTTCGCGAAACTGTTTCGGTTCCCAAAATCGTTTCCAGCCTTCACTTAAAAACCCTACCCCATAACCTGTTAATTGGACAAAGGCTGCCTCGACACTCAGTAAACCAACTTGTAAACTTTTTTCTTTTCGGGTAGCATCAATAAAAATGAGGATTGCCAATACGATAAGTACACTCAAGGCAAGCCCGAAGAGTACGGGACTTATTAAGGCCCAGACCGGTACGGTGGCTAAAAACAGCGTGAATAAAGCCGGAAAGGTATGAACGAGCTTTAGTTCGCTGGGATAATACCGGGAGATGTTAATCCGGGCGCGACCAAAAAAACGAAGCTGCCGAAAAAACTGACCAAAACTTGTTCGACGTTTGTGATAAATAAAAGCGTCCTGGATTAAGCCGGTTTTGAATCCGTTCTCGATAATGCGGATCGCAAATTCAATGTCCTCCCCCATCCGGCTCAGCTTATACCCACCGATCGTTTCCCAGACCTTTCTCGATAAGCCCATATTGAAACTTCTTGGGTGATAGGTACCGCCCAGATTTTTGCCACTGCCCCGAATGCCTCCTGTTGTAAAAGGTGAAGTCATGGAGTAACTAATGGCTTTCTGAATAGGCGTAAACTCAGGATGGGCCGCATCAGGACCGCCATAAGCATCTAACCAGGAGCTCGTAAGCTGTTCGTTGACAACCTGGAAGTAGTGATCAGGAATGAGCGCGTCTGAATCGAAAATAACGAAATAATCACCCTTAGCCTGCTTAAAACCGTAGTTTCGGGTGAACCCCTGTCCTGAGTTCTCTTTAAAAAAATACCGGATAGTAAGCTGGTTTTCGAACTCCGTTACGACTCCATCTGCTTTTAATTTAGAGCCGTCCTCAACAACAATAACTTCAAAACTGGTGTAGGTCTGTTTTGTCAGACTACTCAGCAACTCGCGAAGTTCGTCGGGGCGATTGAAGATGGGGATGATAATGGAGAAGAACATAATAATGCATACTATAGAATGAATACTGTAAAATGGGTAATACCCCTGCAAGGCTATCACCAACTGTCCATCTTACAGTATTCAGTCTACAGTATGCATTACTTCCAATAAACTTTCGTCATTCGCCTGAATTACTTGCTCTACTAACTCATCCGTTAAGGCTACCGACAAGAACAGGCTTTCGAACTGCGAGGGTGCCAGGTAAACACCCCGCTTGAGCATGGCGTGAAAATACCGCCCAAACAAGGGTATGTCGCAGGTCTTGGCATCTGTAAAGTTCGATACGGGCTGCTCCGTCATGAACAGCGTGAACATAGAGCCCAGATGATTGATCGTATAATTCAGCCCGATTTTCAGTAGACTAGCCTTGAAACCGGAGGTTAGCTTCTCGCCAATTTCCTCCAGGCGCGTATAAACTTCGGGATGTTCATTCAGGTGGTGCAACATCGCTAATCCGGCCGACATCGCAATTGGATTGCCTGACAGGGTTCCGGCCTGATAGACGGGTCCAGCGGGAGATACCATATTCATGATATCAGCACGACCACCGTAAGCGCCGACAGGCATCCCGCCACCGATGATTTTCCCCATAGTGGTCAGGTCCGGAATAATACCAAATCGTTCCTGTGCTCCGCCCTTTGCTAATCGGAAGCCGGTCATGACTTCGTCGAAAATCAGAACAACACCATGCTTGTCGCAGAGCGAACGAATTCCTTCCAGAAAACCGGGTTCGGGCAATACGCAGCCCATATTGCCTACCACAGGCTCCAGAATAACAGCCGCCACCTGGTTATGGTTATTATCCAGCAACGCTTCTACAGCCGCCAGATCATTGAACGGTGCAGTCAGTGTATCGGCAGCCGTAGCTTTTGTAACACCGGGGCTATCCGGGATGCCCATCGTCATGGCACCACTTCCGGCAGCGATCAAAAATGAGTCGCCGTGGCCATGGTAGCAGCCTTCAAACTTGATGATCTTGTCCCGATTGGTAAACCCACGCGCTACCCGAATGGCAGCCATGGTAGCCTCTGTACCGGAGTTGACCATCCGTACCTTCTCCACGGAAGGAACCATTGTCGTAATCAATTCGGCCATCTCGACTTCCTTGCGCGTCGGAGCCCCAAATGAAAACGAATGTTGGATGGCATCCCGAACAGCTTTTTCTACGGGCTCGAAGGCGTGCCCTAAAATCATGGGGCCCCAGGAATTGATCAGTTCAATATATTGGCGACCATCTTCATCATAGAGATAAGGCCCTTTGGCCGACTTGATAAAAAGTGGTGTACCGCCTACCGCCCGGAAAGCCCGCACCGGCGAGTTTACTCCGCCAGGAATCAGCGTTTTAGCTTTTTCGAATAACTGTTCGCTCGTTGTCATTTTTGTGGAGTGAGTGGACTGGGTGGAGTAAGTGTACTGAGTGGGATAGGGCTATACTTACTCTACTCATTACACCTATTTCACTTACTCCACTAATTAATTTTAACCAACCGCCCATCTTCGTATTTTACGATTGGTACGATTTGGTTTTCATTCGTTTGTGTATAGTCAAAACCCGACAGTAAATAATCGTCTGTATCAGAGTGCAGATTGCTTCGATTCCGGGCCTGGAGTCCATTTTTCGCCAATTGCCGCCCAAAGAAAAGCATCATGTCATAGCCTTCACTGGCAAAAACGGATGGTATCGTATTCCGTTTGGCTACGTATTGCTCCTGAAAAGAGATGACCGGCTCACGTGAGGTATCTATGAAATCGGGATAAAGTAAATACAAATCCTTCCGATTGAAGGTTGATGTTGAATTTCGATAAAAATCAAAGGCCGATGCCGTGGTAATGAGTGGCCCCATCACATGCCGTCGACTGAGGGCATCGATCATCCGTGCGCCATCTTCTTCGTTACTACTGGCAAAAAACACATGGCCAACATTGATTGTAGCCGTCGTAGCAGCCGGACGCGTCGTAGTGGGTTTTCCCGTTAGTTGCATGGCATCGGCCATGGCCTGTGCTGTACCACTTACTTTCCGAAAATCAATTACGGTATAATTCTGCTGTTTGAGTTCATTCTGATAGGTCATTGCCAGCAATGAATCTTTACGGGATGTCCCAAAATAAATGGCCGCCCGGCGGCTCCCATTCAGGCTACGAGTATAGTCGGCCACTTTTTTTGCCTGCTGATTCATCGACGGTTGTGCCAGAAAGGACATGGGTTGATTCGCCACCAACTCGCTACTCGTCGCAATGGGGTTCAGCAGCAGGATATTATTTTGATTGGCATAGGCCGAAGCAATCCGATTCGGTTCTATATAAAGCGGCCCGATAATCAGATCTGTTTGCGCAAAGGCAGGGCTATTAACTAATTCCAGCGTTTTGTTGGCGTCATTATCAAGATCGTAGGCAAACACATTAACCGTGATCCCTTCCTCCTGCAACTTGGCTTTGGCCATCTTGATCCCATCGTACAGGTCATACACATACTGATTGGCACGGGCTCGTTTTTCAGCATTGAACTCATCGAGCCGGAACGGAAACATCACCGCAATGTTATAATAGCCTTTTGGGCGTGAATTACGGGTGGGCGATGTAACTGGCTGACTGGTCTGATTTGGTGTACCTATAACCGTTGATGTGGAGGATTGGGTAGCTGTTACGCCCGGAACGCCAAACCGATTGGTTAGTCGGTCAGACAGTTCCAGATCATCTTTGTCGCTAGCGGTTCGTTGGATCAGGTCAATCAGGGCAAGCCCAATAATTCGATCATTCGGGAAATTTCTGTTTAGTTGTTTTAGGCTTGTTAGATCAGTAATTCTGGGTATAAAATTCTGTTCCAGTTTCGTAACGTCTGGGCGAAGTGCAGGATCACTTATTTGCTGAATAGTCGTTAGTGCCTCTTCATATTGACCCATTTCCATGGAAACAGCAGCAAGCAAATAATAGGCATCGTTTACTTTACGCCAGTCTGGAAATTGGTCCATTAACTGTTTAAGCATCAGCCGGGATTGAGCAAAATTTCGCTGACGAAATGCGGCAATAGCATAATAATAACTGGCATAGGGGGCCAGAGGTCCCCGTTGCTGAATCAGTACATTCAGATCCGTTTTTGCCCGCTCATAATCGCCTGATCGCAGCAGGCTAACCGCAGCATTGTAGCGTTTCTGAACCTCAGGTGCTATCTGAGCCGTAGTTGTGTGCCCCTGTAGCAAGCAGAACAGACAAACAACCATCAGCTTATACCAACACGATTTACCGTTCATGTTTTTTGGGTTAATGCAAAAAAATAATGAGTTAAGCATGTAGCGTGAAGAGTGAAGAATAATCTATCATGTCTATTCTTACTCTTCACGCTACATGCTTAACTCTCCACTTACTTCTTGGACTTTGCTTTCCGTTGTGCTTCGTCAGCCTGTTTGCGGGCTTCTTCAGCAGCCGCCAGTTGTTTTTGCAGAAGCGCCTGGAATCCACCGGGTTTCTTACCCTGACCAGCGGCATTTTTCCGCCGATTTTCGTCCAGTACCGCTTTTATTTTGTCCTCATCAACAAACCGGCGAATGAGTTGCTGTTGGGTGATGGTCACTACGTTCGACACGAAGTAATAGAATGTTAAACCAGCCGGATACGAGTTCAGGACGAACATAAACATCAGCGGGAATACATAGCTCAGCGCTTTCATATTCACCGGACCCGGTTGCGTTGGCGTCGTTTGGTTGTTGTAGTAAGCGTACGCGATGGAAGATGCCGTCATCAACACCGTGAACAAGCTCAAATGACTACCCACAAACGGAATGGCGGGAAACTTAATGAACGCATCGTAGGTAGACAGGTCACTTGCCCACAAAAATGATTTCTGCCGCAATTCAATGAGGTTTGGGAAGAGCATAAACAGGGCAAACAGAATTGGCATCGTAGCCAGCACCGGAACGCATCCACTCAGCGGGCTTACCCCTACCTCCTGGTATAGCTTCATTTGCTCAGCCTGCTGCTTGGCCATATCATCGCCAACGCGTTCCTTCATCTCATTCAACTCCGGTTGCAGCACCCGCATTTTAGCCATACTAACGTATGACTTATAGGTTAAGGGGGTTAGAATCAATTTTACAAACACCACCAGGGCAATGATTAGCAACCCGTAATTCGAAATAAACTTTTCGAAGTAGTTAAAGACTGGTACAAAGAAATACTTGTTAATGGGTTTCAGTACAGAATAGCCTAAATACACGTTCCGATCAAATTCCGGGGCTACGCTTCCCAGCAACTGAAAGTCATTCGGACCGTAAAAGAGTTTGTACTGCCCTTTACCCGCTTTAACATCAGCCATCGAAAGACTTACATCTGCAATGGCGGTTTTCACAACACTGCTGTCTGTTGGATCAACAAGCGCTTTAAAGTTAGCCTTGGTTAATGGAGCATTCTTAGCCACAAATCCCGCCAGGAAATACTTGTGTTTGACCGTAAACCACTGTACGGGCTCCTCAACAGTAACTTCCTGATTACTTTCGCCTTCGGTCAGGTTTTGAAAGTTCTCATCGGCAGTAAGGTAATTGATCGTGGCAGCCCGACGGTTGTTGCTCAGGTCGTTTTCATACTGCCGCATCTTGTCTTCCCAAAAGAACCGGATGTTGTCGTTAGTGACAGCATTACCCAGACCATTTAGTTTCAGACCATAGTCCAGCACATAACCCTCGGCGGGTATAGTGTACACTTGCTCAACCGACTGCCCTGGCGCAACTTCCGCCCGGAATGTAATTTGCTGTGGCTGGCCGCTAACCGTGCTGTTTTGAGCCGTTGTCTGGTAATACAGTTTGTGCAAATCGACTTTACCCCGATTAGTGGGCAATTCCAGTAATGACTTGCTGCTTTGCTCGTCGATGAGCACCAATGGTTTCTGATCGTAGGTCTTGTAGTTTTTCAATACAACCTCCTTCACGCGTCCACCCTGCGTACTAAACGTTACTTTAATATCTTTATTCTCAATGATAATATCGCGGGCCTCACCCGTGGCGGCAGCGGCAAAATCACCAAACTGAGCTTTAGCAGCAGCGGAATCCAGCGGTTGCTCTGCCTTGGCAATAGCGGCCTCCGCCCCGGAGGCTGACTTCGGTTTCGTGGTTTGTGTTATTTGGGCCGGCTGTTTTTCGGGCGCGGGTTTCGGTACCAGTAGCTGATAGCCGACCAGCATCGCCAGAATCAGGACAATGCCAATTATTTGATTACGATCCATTTTTATAGTTTGATGTTTGATGTACGATGTTTGATGTTGTAGCTCCCGGAGAAACAACAAACGTCAAACATCAGACGTCAAACTGAATTTCGTGCAAAATTACAGCAATCTAGCTGCTTAATCAACCGCATCGACAGTTTCTACATGGGCGGTTGTTGTAGATGCGGGTTCGGCACGTTTTTGCTGACTATAGGCCAGCGCGGCCTTTACAAATTTCACAAAGAGCGGATGCGGATTTAACACCGTGCTTTTAAGCTCTGGGTGAAACTGCACGCCTACATACCAAGGGTGGACTTCCTTAGGTAGCTCAACCACTTCAACTAAGCCCGTTTCCGGGTTAATACCGGTTGGGCGGAGTCCTGCTTTTTCAAAAGCGGCTAAGTAATCATTATTGAATTCATACCGATGGCGATGGCGTTCACTAATCTGCGTCTTGCCATAGATATGGTGTGCCAGCGAATCGCGTTTAAGTTTACAGGCATAGGCCCCTAACCGCATCGTTCCGCCTTTGTCGGTAATGCTTTTCTGCTCTTCCATCATACTAATGACCGGATTAGCCGTGTGGGGCTCCATTTCGGTGGAGTGGGCGTCTTCGATACCCATCACGTTCCGGGCATATTCAATCACCGCCATCTGCATGCCTAAACAGATACCCAGGAATGGAATACCCTGTTCGCGGACGTAACGCACTGCATTGATTTTTCCATCAATACCACGCTCCCCAAAACCAGGCGCAACCAGCACCGCATCCAGTTGACTCAGTACCTCAGAGCAGTGGTGTTCATCCACCAGAGTTTCCGATTGAATCCACTCCAACTGCACTTTACACTCGTTGGTAGCGCCTGCATGAATGAACGACTCCGCAATCGACTTATAGGCATCGTGAAGCTCAACATATTTCCCCACCAACCCAATACGGACAACATCGCCAGGGTTCTTGAGTCGCCCCAAAAACGCTTTCCAGACGTCCAGATCAGCATCTTTGTCGTTGTAGAGATCCAGCATATACAACGCCCGCTGGTCGAGTCGCTCCTTTTGCATGAGCAAGGGTACGTCGTAGATCGTCTCTGCATCAATCGCTTCGATCACAGAACTCACCTGAACGTTACAGAACTGTGCAATTTTCCGACGAATATCCTGCGGCAAGGGGTGTTCGGTTCGGCAGGCAATGATATCAGGTTGCACGCCATTTTCGAGCAACATCCGGACCGAGTGCTGCGTGGGTTTCGTTTTCAGTTCACCCGCCGATTGCAGATAAGGCACCAGTGTAAGGTGAATAACAAGGGTATCTTTTTCCCCTAGCTCAAACTTCAACTGCCGAACAGCTTCGACAAACGGCAGCGATTCGATATCGCCCACGCAACCACCAATTTCGGTAATCACGATGTCGTACTCACCCGTCTCGCCCAGAAGCCGGATATTCCGTTTGATTTCGTCGGTGATATGCGGCACAACCTGTACCGTTTTACCCAGGAAATCGCCCCGGCGTTCGCGGGTGATGACGTTGTTGTAGATCCGCCCGGTGGTGATGTTGTTGGCCTGCGAGGTTGGTCGATTCAGGAACCGCTCGTAGTGCCCCAGATCGAGGTCGGTTTCAGCGCCGTCGTCGGTGACGTAGCATTCGCCGTGTTCGTACGGATTGAGGGTGCCGGGGTCAATGTTGATATACGGATCGAATTTCTGGATCGTTACCGTAAGCCCCCTGGATTGAAGCAATTTAGCCAGCGAAGAAGCAATAATGCCCTTGCCTAATGATGAAGTTACTCCGCCAGTAACAAAAATATATTTCGCGGATTTTGGTCCCGTAGCCGCCATGATTGAAACCTGTTTAGGTCGTTACGGGATGTAAAGGTAAGAGAAATTTAGGAGGAAAGGGAGGATGACAGAAGGAAAAGTTGGTAGGTTTGCGCTAATCAATTGGCCATCAGCCGGCTGTTCACTAAATCTTTATGTTGTCGCTTCTTTTTCCCTTTATCTTTACATCATCCAGACAATAGGCGTCAAGTAATTGCGCAAATTATTAACCACAGAGACACAGAGGCCACGGAGATCAACCATTGTTTTACCTCTGCCCCCCCCTCCTGATTATGGATCAAAAACTTACCTTTCGCTTAGCCACCGAGAACGATCTGCTTACGGTCATTCAACTACTCGCCGACGACGCCTTGGGTGCCTTGCGGGAAAACATAGAACTGCCTCTTTCAGAGAACTATACCAACGCATTTTCCCGCATCTCAAACGATTTTAATCAAGAGTTAACCGTTGCTGAAATCAATGGCGAAATCGTTGGCACGTTCCATCTATCGTTTATCCAATATCTCACTCATCAGGGCGGATTGCGAGCGCAGATTGAAGCTGTTCGCGTGCATTCAGCCCATCGTGGCACGGGAATCGGAACCCGGCTTTTTAGCTATGCCATTAACCGGGCTACAGAAAAAGGCTGCCATATGATCCAATTGACAACGGATAAGAAACGACCCAGAGCTATTCAATTCTATGAAACGCTGGGTTTCGTAGCCACACACGAAGGCATGAAACTTAGATTAGCATAGCAATAAGTAAGCAAATAATATAATAAAGTACAATTAAGAAAATATTAATTTGTAACAAAAACCTTAATGCCTACCGTACTCCGCATCGATGGATTTTGATTCTTCTTTTACAGTAAAGAAGGGAATGAGCCACCCCATATACACATCGAGCAAGGTGATGATGTTGCTAAATTCTAGCTCGAACCTGTTGAATTGGAATCTTCTTATGGCTTTACAGCGAAAGAAATAAATCAAATCCGTAAATTAGTAGTAGAACATCAAGTAACGCTCCTGCAAGCCTGGCATGACTACTTTAACTAAAAATCCAGAAACCGTTTTCGCTACCGATGTGTGGTTTGAAGATAGTAAACTATATGTCCGCCTAACGGATGGTCGAGAGGTTGGTGTACCTATTGATTGGTATCCCCGCTTACGAGACGCTTCCGAAGTAGATCTCAACAATTGGCGATTTATAGGCCGAGGGCAAGGTATTCATTGGGAAGCTCTTGATGAAGATTTATCGGTAGCAAGTTTCTTACGATTCTAATTGTCACAAAAAAAGGCCCTGAGGAGTTTCTCAGGGCCTTTTTTTATTGTAAGTTGTTATTCCTTCCAGGCATCAATCTCACGTTGTTCATACGCAAGACCATATTGCTTCAGGACATCGTCTGGCACACCGTTCCACTGATTGGGGACGTTACCCACATAGCCGAGATCTTTAATACCGATCTGACTGGTATAAAAGCCGGATGCCGTCATGTTACGCATCATCGAGAAGAACGAAGCGCCCTGCGTCATGTCGGGAGTGGCTTTGCTCGGGTAGGCAATCTGGTCAACCATGTCGATCTGCTGCGCTTTGGTGCATAGCACAAACTGCTTGCCATAGCGTTTCACGCAGGTGTTATCCAGCCATTTAATACCACCCCGCATAGGCGTCTGGTTGCGGGGCTGGTCTTTCATCATAAACTCGATGAAAGCCGGAACACCCGCCTGCGAGGCACTCCCCGACCGCTCATCGGCAGGAATGATGATATCGCACAGAACGGTAACGGTTTGTAGTTCGTGGGGGGTAAAGAATTTTTCGGCATGAAGCTTGGCATCACGCTCAGCTTCATGCTTCTGCCGACCACCCGGAATTTTCAGGGGTTTCGGGTCTGGTGGCTCAGGAACGTTGGCTTCGACAGGATTAACAGCTAAACCAAAGCTGGCGAGCGATAGCGTTTTTAAGGAATCTCTGCGTTTCATAAACCTTCGGGTTTGAGGTTTGTAGTTTGTAGTTCGAGGTTATAGTCCGGTAAATCTTCAGAAACGATGTACTTATTCCCCTTATAAGTGGAACGGTTCAAATACGCAATCAAATTTGTTATCATTCGACTAACTTCTTCGGCCTGAGCATACAGACTGTCGAACGTGGTCTGGGTAATATATGATTGATCCAATGCCCGATACAGTTGTGATCTTACTTCTCCAGCAGATCCCTTAGCCATACCCAGAAACTGAATAAACTCACCTTTTCCTCCACGCTCAAAACCTTCTGTTATATTATCCATGGCTGACCCACTGGCGCGACGTATCTGGCCTTTAAGATCAAAATCTTTGGCAAATGGTCCTTGCGAAGTAATTAAGTATACTTCTTTTGAGACCAAACGAGCTTTTTGCCAAGCCTTCAATTCTTCAAAACGCTGTAAAGTTGCCATGTACTTATAACATCAGACCTCGAACTACAAACTTCAAACTGATTTATATATTTTTCTTTTTGACTTCATCGATCAGATACTCACTTGTACGCATGGAGCTGGCCAGAATTGTCCAGGTTACATTTTTGTCACCCTGCGACACGAACGGGGCCGCATCAACGACAAACAGGTTTTTCACATCGTGAGCCTGCTGCCATTTGTTCAGAGCGGATTTTTGTGGATCGTTACCCATCCGAACCGTACCGACTTCGTGAATGATTTTTCCAGGCGCTTCCAGACCGTAATTATTCTCAGCACCTGGCTTATTACCCAACGGAACACCCCCCATCGAATGAATGATTTCTTCGAAGGTGTCCTGCATGTGTTTGGCCTGCTTTATCTCATTCTCCGACCATTTGTAATGGAAACGCAGGGTTGGAATACCGTACTTATCCACGCTGTTCGGGTCAATTTCACAATAGTTGCTTTCGAGCGGAATCGGTTCTCCACGACCAGCCATACCAATATAAGCCCCATAGAACCGACGGTAATCATCTTTCAGACCTGCGCCATAGCCACCGCCAGTCTTCATCTTACCATCCCGACCGGGGAACCGGCCGTTCATGTTCTCAATGCCACCACCAAAGCCGTAGCCAGGCATACCCATGCCACCACCGTACTCGATGTGATAGCCGCGTGGGAAATCCAGTTTCTTGTTATCAAGCCACCAGGGCGTAAATACGTGCATACCACCTACGCCATCTTCATTGTAGCGTTTGCGATCCATCAGAGCCGGAACAAACCCTGAACGACTAGCGCCGGTCGAGTCATTCAGGTATTTGCCGATTACGCCACTGCTATTGGCCAGTCCAGTCGGGAAACGGGATGATTTAGAGTTCAGTAAAAGCCGGGCTGTTTCGCAGGTACTGGCACTCAGGATAACCGACTTTGCTTTAATCGTAACCTCCTCAAGCGTACGGGTATCCACATAACTTACGCCTGTTGCCAGACCCGTTTTGGGGTCGGTCAACACTTCACGGGCCATAGCTCCGTTGATAAGGGTTACGTTACCGGTTTTAACCGCAGGAATACAAAGTACCGACGACGACGAGAAGTCGGCATACGCCTGACAGGCACGTCCGCATTGGCTACAATAGAAGCAAGAGCCACGGTCTTTATTGATGGGTTTGGTCAGGATGCTCAGTCGCGATGGAATAACCGGAACCCCAATACTCTTCGCCCCTTTCCGAAGCATCAGTTCATGCAGGCGGGGTTTGGGCGGTGGCAGGAAGTGGCCGTTCGGTTCATTTGGAAAATCAGTCTCTATCGAACCAAATACCCCAATCATCTTGTCAACCCGGTCATAAAATGGCTTCAGGTCGTCGTACGTGATTGGCCAGTCGTCGCCTATTCCGGTAAGTGAACGACGGCGGAAATCATCCGGGCCGAAGCGCATAGAAATACGTCCCCAGTGGTTGGTTCGTCCGCCCAGCATCCGGGACCGGAACCAATAGAATTCGGTACCCTGTTTGGCAGAGTACGGCTCACCTTCAATATCCCAACCACCCCAGGCAGCGTCAAAATCACCGAACGCACGCGTTGTACTCGCGCCACGCCGGGGTGACTCCCAAGGCCATTTCAATTGGGTAATGTATTTGGGATCAGCCGGGTCAAAATAACCACCCGCTTCTAACAACGCGACTTTCGCACCAGCTTTCGCCAGCGTATAAGCCGCCATGCCACCCCCAGCCCCTGAGCCAACGATGACTACATCAAATTGGGTGGGTGCTTTTTGAATCTGAAATGGATCCATGCAGAATTTATAAAGAATTATTGGTTTTGCTGAGACAAGTAACCTGATTATGCTAGTAAAAGCAACTGGAGATTAAAATTACCCTAAAGTAGTACGAAGAACCCGATATTTCGGACTAGTACCCGGCCAATTTAGATTGTTTTTAGGTAGCAACGTCGCCTATACAAGTATAAGCCATCTGTCAGAAGAACCCAAATCGTGATGTAGTTCTAGTCGAACAAGTACCAGTCGACGCCAAACGAGAAACCCCGGCGCATTTGCAGGAAACCAGGCGATACAAAATAGCCCGCCTGTGGCAAGCCCTGATTGGCATGGGTAAGCTTTACAAACAATCTCGTTCGGTTGATGCGCAGATTGGCATATAGATCGGCCAGTATGGCCCCTTCAACCTTCTCCGTGTTCTGAAGATAAAACTGCTGCGTGACCGGCATATAGGCATCGGCAAAATAAGACGACTTATAATGTAAATCAATGCCGGTTTGAATATACAGGACTTTGGCATATAGAAATTCATACTGGATACGGGTATTCATAAAAAATGGCGGTATCCGGAGCACATCCGACCTTGATTGAACCGTATAATACCCCTGTCCAGATACCAGAAATTTACCTAGTTGAAAATGATAGCCTAGTCCGGTTCGAAGCACACTGAACGAGCCATCGACCTGCTGAGGTGTGGCTTTGTCGTCAAAGTAAATATAATTCGATAACAGGTAGTAATCTAGACTCGGTTCAATTCGAAGCTGTCTGTAACGAAGGTTCAGCTTGCCATAGGCATGGTTAAAAATTGGCAATCTGAAATCGTTCCGCCAGAAAAAAACCATGCTCTGATACCGCTCCTGCATCAACGTGGGATTTGTGGAGATTGACGAATAACCAGCCGTTAGAAATTTACTCTCAAGCTCTCCCTTGAGCCGATATAGGAGGTTTCCCTTGGTATTCGTGCCAAATTCAGCTTCAGCCGTCAGGCGTGATAAACTATCCGGGAAATAATAACCAAGCCATCCTCCCACAAACGTTTCGAGCCGGGAAGTTGAATAATCATTAAACGATGTGCGCGACTCGTTATAATGAGTAGTTTGGTTATAACTCCGAATGCGGAGATAGGCACGGTAGTTAAACGAAGAGCCTTTGTATTGAGCATTCCCTTTTATACCAAACTGATTCTCCAATAATCGGTATCGGGTTAATTGAAAAATGCGCGACGTATCGCCCAAAATAGTGGGGTAAAAACGAATAGCTGCCGAGCCATCAATTGGCGTAACCGACTGATTTAGACGGAGGGTATCATCCTGATAAAAATTCTTATGGGTCTGGTAATCAAACCGATGGTACAGTTGAAAGCCTTTATCCAGTACATATTGGTGATAAACGTGCCAGTCATTCCGGATTTCCCAGCCATGTGGTCCCTGCACCGTTGAGCTGCCACTTCGTAAGCGTGAATCTCCCGTATAATTATAAACGATAGGCGTAGTTCCATCAGCCTCCAGTCCTGGCAGTACACCACCCTGTTCATCGAGACTGTGGTTCATGTTGTTAAAATGAGCCAGCAGAGTGTATTTGTCGTTTTTCGAACGATAGTTTGTATGTAATAATAGTCCCCAATTCTGAGCCAGGAGTTTGTAGGGGTCGTTTGTTCCGCTGGTGCCAAATAGTTTCTGCGATGTAAATCGCTGTACATCAAAGCCTACATTCCATCGGGGATTAATATTCTGCGACATATCGAAGCGCAGAATATTCTGGCTGTTTCCGCCCAGGGCAATATACATATCGGTGTAGGGCGATTTTGTATTGAAGTACTTGACGTCCTTTGTCTGGTAGGCGTAGGGATTAAATACGTAGTAGCCCGATTGGGCGCCTAATTGTTGGGGAACCTGTAAAAATACGGGGCGTATGGGCGTGCCCAGTGTACCCAAATCCTGGTATAAATTCTGGCTTCGCTGCACATAAGTAAACCGATGCACCTCGTCCATGGTAGTATCTAAGGTGTACAGTTTCTGACGATTATTTAAAATATCATCCTCCAGCACGAAGCGTGTTGATTTCGGGCCATAGATAACTTTCGTCGAGTCATCAATGATCCCTGTCCCTTTATTCCCTGTCGTGGAAGCAGGCATTGTCTGCCGCCCACCAAAACTTCCAGGAAACCCACCCGGCATTTGGCCCGTTTGCGCCAAACTTCTGAGCACCAGGCCCAGCATTAAAAATAAAACTAGAAGACTCCGATTCATTAGGTCAAAAGTACGTCAAAACGCGGGACAGCCGAAAATTTGCCTGAACACACGATCAGTATTTAACGATTTTTAAGGGCGTTTGCGTCCAGAAATTGAGTAAACTCTGTTTCCTGTCCAGCGAGAAACTGAACAGCAACTGGCAGATAAAAGAGCGGCAGGGTGGACCGTTCTTCCGGGCTGAGCAGGGCATCAAGTTTCACCCAGTCTTTTTCGGTGGTCAACAGGACTGTTTCAGCCGGTAAATCCGCCAAAAGTACGTCAAGATCGGACCTTGTATAGGCATAATGATCAGCAAATCGGTAATGGCTACGTAGGCCAAATGTTTGCCGAACATACTGTTCAAGTGGGTCAGCATTGGCCAGCCCCGATACCAGCACAACTGGATTAAGATCTGTAGCCACTTGATGGGTTGCCAATGTCATGGGTGAACTATAGCTCAGTCCGGCAAAAAAGATAGGAACTCCCGGGGACGTATAACGTCGAATCCGTCTGGCAATTCGTTCCTGCTCTGTTGCCCACAAATTCATTGGGCATTTTGTAACAACCACAACATCGGCCCGACGAGCTCCTTTCCGTCGCTCACGTAGTCGTCCGGCAGGAAAAGCATAGTCATCGTAAAAAGGGCGGTTGTAATCCATCAACAGAATGCTCAAATGCGGCCGAACGGCCCGGTGCTGGAAGGCATCGTCGAGCAGGATACGTTTTGTTTCGGGATGAAGCCTCAGAAGTGACAGAATGGCATCGACCCGTCGTTCGCCCACACAAACCCGAACTTGAGTGCCAAACTTCCGGTAAAGTTGAAGTGGTTCGTCGCCAATTGTTTCGGCCGAATCGGTACCTGTTGCGATCCGAAACCCGTTGGTTTGTCGGCCATACCCTCGACTCAAGGTAGCCGTCTCTTCCACTCCGTTTACAGCGGAAAAGACATACCGTTTAATCAAAAATTCGATCATAGGTGTTTTTCCTGTGCCCCCTACGGTCAAATTACCAACGCTAATGGAGTAGACAGAAGGTCGATATGATTTCAATAAGTGACTATTAAAGAGCCAATTACGAATATCAACAACTAGTCCATAGAGTCCACTGAGTGGCAAGAGTAGCCATTTAACTACCAAACGTTTCATTAATATTTTCGTAATATTGCCCGGTTGAGCAGCCAAAAGTAGTACTTTTAGGACTGGGATTTCCCGTCCTCGCCATCCTTACAATGAGTTTAAAAGCCGACTTCCTACCATATACGTTGCATTTTCGCTTCGAAGCGGGTACGTCGCGCGGAACCCTTACGAAAAAAAAATCCTACATTATCCGGCTCTTCGACGACGAGAATCCATCCATTGTCGGCTACGGTGAATGTGGTCCTCTGGTAGGACTAAGCTATGACGATCGGCCTGATTTTGATGAACGACTTCAGCAATACTGCCTGGAATTCAACGAATTAGATCTTCAATTATTTAGCTGGAATATTCCGATAGTACTCAACCAAGTGATCAGCCCACAGTTTCCAAGCATATTATTCGGCTTTGAAACGGCCATGCTTGATTTTCTGGCTGGTGGTCAGCGTATTATCCGGGCCTCTGATTTTACGACGGGTCAACGGGCGTTACCCATCAATGGACTGGTCTGGATGGGTAGTCCGGCTTTTATGCGCCAGCAAATCGAGGAGAAATTGCAGGCAGGTTATACAACCCTAAAATTAAAAATTGGCGCACTCGACTTTGAGCAGGAATGTGACTTGCTGGCCATGATTCGGGATCGCTTTACGTCCGACCAGATTACGCTTCGGGTCGATGCGAATGGTGCCTTTAAACCTGATGAAGCATTAGTCAAGCTCGAACGGTTGGCAACTTACGATTTGCATTCGATTGAGCAACCTATCCGTGCGGGCCAGCCTGATCTACTGGCCGATCTTTGCCGCCACACACCCATACCCATAGCGCTGGATGAGGAACTCATTGGCCAGATGGAGTACGTCCATAAATTCAGGTTGCTGAAAAAAATCCAGCCGCAGTTTATTATCCTGAAACCAACGTTACTGGGTGGATTACGCCACTGTGATGAGTGGATTGAACTGGCTGGACGATTGAATATTGGCTGGTGGATTACCTCAGCACTCGAGTCGAACATTGGACTGAATGCCATTGCTCAATACACAGCCCAATTCAAGCATCTACTGCCACAAGGGTTAGGCACAGGTCAGTTGTACTATAACAATATCGATAGTCCGCTGTTTACCTCGAACGGATTTCTGCATTATGATTCGACCAAGCCCTGGAACTTCGACCCGCTTACGGTTGATCAGTCTGGCGCTGAACTTTCTTAACCTACTTCAATCCGTTGAACTTACCTGCCGATCATATACGCCTGTTATTTGGCCTAAAGCTACGCCAATTAAGACTAGACAAGGGCCTGTCTGTCAGTGAACTGGCGCAAAAATCAGGCTTATCAATTTCGTATGTGACTGAAATTGAAAAAGGTCGTAAATACCCCAAGGCAGATAAGATTTCAGCCTTAGCGAATGCAATGCAAGTCGATTATGACTCGCTTGTTTCGTTGAAATTGAGTAAAAAGTTAGAGCCTATTTCGGATCTGCTTCGCTCAAAATTCCTCACTGAGATTCCCCTCGAACTCTTTGGCATTGATCCCTCCGACCTGCTCGAACTACTAGCCGAAGCACCCGCCAAAGTCAGTGCCATGATTCGCACGTTTATGGATATTGCGTTAAGCTATAACATGAGCGTTGAGCGACTGTACCTGACCATGCTTCGGTCGTATCAGGAAATGCACGACAATTATTTCCCGGAGATCGAAGCAGAGGCCGACCAATTTCTGAGCGAGTTTGCCCCATCTGACCGACCCGTTGAAGAAGCTCTGTTGGTTAATCTGCTCAAAACCCGTTATGATGTTCGAATTGAACAGTTCGATACCCTTACTCATCCGGAATTGGTTTCGCTGCGATCAGTGTATCGGCCTGAACAGCATACCTTACACATGAATGTCGGGCTATCGGTCGAACAGCGAATATTCATTCTGGCCCGCGAAGTGGGCTTCCAGTTTTTGCATCTAAAAAATCGGCCCTATACCTATTCCTGGGTTGAAGCCGAGTCGTTTGAGCAGATCCTCAATAACTATAAAGCCTCCTATTTTGCTGGGGCGATCCTCATTCGGCGTGATGCGCTGGTGACTAAAGTAAGCCAGCTGTTTGCCCGCGAAACCTGGAGCAGTGAGGATTTTCTTCAACTCATCTCCGATTTCGGGGCTACGCCCGAACGCTTCTTTTACCGATTGAGTAATGTGTTACCAAGCCATTTCGGGATAGATCAACTATTCTTTTACCGATTCAATCACGTACCCGGCCAAACTACGTTTAAGTTAACCAAAGAGATGCACCTTTCCCGGCAACAGGGGCCGCGTGGTATTGTGGATGAACATTTCTGTCGTCGGTGGATTGCGTGGACAATTTTGCAGGAGCTTCAGTTTTTGCAGCAAAACAAAGGTTTTGATGGTACGCTTTGCCACGCACAGCTCTCAGAATACGCTGATTCTGGCTCCCAGTACCTGATCATTTCGGTTGCTCACCCATTTCAGCCCGAGTTTCAGCAGAATATGAGCGTTTCGATGTGCTTTGCGGTGAACGACACCTTGAAAAGCAAAATGAAGTTTCTGAACGCACCTAACGGTGTGGCATCCCTGACCGATATTCCTTTTCGGGTTGTCAATCAAACCTGCGAGCGCTGCGGTATTTTCGATTGTCGCGAGCGCGTAGCAGCGCCAACTGTACTGCAAAAAAAGCGTCAGTTCGAGGCCACCAAAAAGGCCATGGAAAAGCTGAAGTGATGTAGGATATAAAGTGATCTTATCCATACATCACATATAATACATCCTACATCATTTTGCTCTTCCGCCCAACGCTCTGTACAAACTAACTAATTCCAGAAACTGCGCCCGTTTTGTGGTAATCAATGCTAACTCCGCTTCGAGCACATTTCGCTGGGCCGTTATGACCTCCAGATAGGTTGCATACCCATTAGCAAATAATTCGTTCGATGTGGTAGCCGCCTGCCGAAGTACAGCTACCTCCTCTTGCTGAAAACCAGCCACATTCCGGTAGTTTTCCAGACCCTTCAGATTGCTCACTACTTCTGAAACACCGGTTAAAATTGCCCGTTGGTAGGCATAATACGCTTCACGGCTCTGGGCCGTCGTAATGGCTAGATTCCCCTTTAGCTGTTGTCGGTTGATGACTGGAGCGGCTAATCCACCCAGAATGCCTAAAGCCAGCGACTGTGGATTTAGCAGTACATTGGGCCGAAAGGCATTGAAACCTAAATACGGAGCCAGGTTGAGTGAGGGTAAAAATTCAGCTCGTGCCACGGCTACGTCTATGTGAAAGGCTTCCAGCTCACGCTCCGCCTGACGAATATCGGGACGACGATACACTAACTGCGCAGGCAAACCCGCCGACACAGTTGCAGGCAATGACTGCTTTTCGATCGATGCCCCACGCGCTACTGTCTGTGGATAGCGGCCCAGCAGCACGTTCAGTTGGTTTTCCGTTTCTACGACCTCCTGCTTTACCCGGCCTTCCAGTCCCCGCGTATTAAGAAGTTGAGCACGAAATTGCTGAACAGCAAGTTCTGTTACCCGTCCTGCAGCTTTCTGAACTTCGACTAGCTCAAGCGCTTTCTGCTGTAGCTCAACGTTCTCGACAATGATTTCCAACTCCGCATCCAAGGCCAGTAATGAGTAATATAATCGGGCCACATCGGCAGTAAGTACCGTTGCCACCAGATTTTGCCCTTCCTGTGAAGCTAGTACGCGTGTATAAGCCGCTCGTCGGCGGTTACGGAGCTTCCCCCAAATATCAACCTCCCATGAGCTACGCAGCCCCACAAAGTAATCGGGGGTTGGGTTCGGGATTCGGCTCGATCCGGAAACGTTACCCGACAGATTCGTGTCGTAATTACCCACGCCATTGAGTGTGTAGCGACCATACCGCTCTACCCCTGCCGTAGCCACAGCATCGACACGGGGGCGCAATGCGCCCTGGCTAATTCCGTAGTTTGCCTGAGCCATCTCGATACGTTGAAACGCAATCTTCAGATCAGGATTGCGAGCCATGGCGGTGTCGATAAGTGCCACCAGATTCGGATCGGCAAATAAGTCCCTATGTGACCAATCCCCAATACTCACCGAATCCGCTCGCCCATCTGCACGTCCAACGTAAACCTTGGGCACCGACATTGCCGGTACAGATTCCGGGTTATGCTGAATCCGACAACTACCTAAACTACCGGCAACGATCAAACTCACTAAAAAAGAGAAGGGGTTACGGTTAAGATTCCTGAAAAATGGCACCATTGGTATTCGTTTTGGTGGATATAGATTCTGATTTCATATCATCAATTGGCGATTGCGTCCCGCCAAACCATTGGGCAAGTCGGGCGAATAGGACGTACAGGCCTGGGACCAGCACCAGTCCAAACACGGTTCCAATGAGCATTCCGCCTGCAGCCGCCGTGCCGATGGAACGGTTCCCCAATGCCCCTGCGCCTGAAGCGATACAAAGCGGAATGAGTCCAGCAACGAATGCCAGCGACGTCATGAGAATAGGCCTCAGGCGCGTTACGGCTCCCTCAATTGCTGCTTTCATGATCGGAAGTCCCTCCTGCTGGCGCTGATTGGCAAACTCTACGATCAAAATGGCGTTTTTACCAAGCAAACCAATGAGCATCACCAGCGAAACCTGGGCGTAAATGTTGTTTTGCAATCCCGCCAGTTGCAGGCATAAAAACGAGCCAAAAATTCCGGCAGGTAACGACAATAACACGGGAAGCGGAAGGAATAAACTCTCATACTGTGCTACCAGCAATAGATACACAAAGACCAGGCAGATTGAAAAGATAAAAATAGCCTGATCGCCCGACAGAATTTCTTCCCGCGACATACCAGACCAGGCAAACGAATATCCTTTAGGCAGCTGTTTGTCAGCCACTTCCTGTACCGTTCGCAGGGCATCACCACTGCTATAGCCGGGCGCTGGGTCGCCGTTGATAAGAGCCGATAAATACATGTTGTAGCGAGTAATCTGCTCGGGCCCGTACACTCGCTCCAGCCGAACAAAATTCGAATAGGGAACCATCTCTCCATCTTTGTTCTTGACTTTCAGATTCAGTACATCTTCAGGTTTGGCCCGATACTCGGGCGAAGCCTGCACCATCACCTTGTACATCTGCCCAAACCGGATAAAATTGGAGGCATAATAACTCCCCATCAGCGTTTGCAGCGTACTCATGGCATTGTCAATGGAGACACCTTTCTGTGCTGCCTTATCCTGGTCAACCTGTAGGAGATACTGCGGAAAACTGGGATCAAAACTCGTAAAGGCGTTACCTATTTCGGGCCGTTTTTTCAGCGCATCAATAAACGAATCCGTCACTTTCTTCGTCTTTTGCAGATCACCGGAACCCGATCGATCCAGAAGCCGTAACTCAAACCCGCTGGAGTTGCCGAAGCCCGGCACGGTAGGTGGTGGAAAAAACTGGATGCTGGCGTCCTGTACTGTTTGGGTTTTGTCTTCCAGCAGGGCAATGACCTCCTCCAGCGTCTGTTTCCGCTGGTCCCAGTTTTTCAGGTTGATCATGCCCATTCCGTAGGAAGCGCCAACGCCATCGGTCATTAAACTAAATCCTGCCAAAGTCGACACGTTTTCGACTGCATCCATCTTCGAAGCCACCTGCTGAATTTTATCCAGTACATCTTCCGTACGTTTCAGGGTTGCGCCAACGGGTGTGGTTACGCTTACGTAAATCATACCCTGATCCTCGGTTGGAATAAATCCACTTGGCAAAAATGACGCAACACCCCAGGTCCCCCCAACAAACAGCAAAAACATAGCTATGGTAACGGCACTTCGGCTAGCTACCCGTTTCAACAAGCGCTGGTAGCGGCCCGTCATTGCATCGAAGCCTCGGTTGAAACGATCAAAAAATCGGCCCAGTAATCCCGTAGGCGCATGATCGTGCGACGAACGAAGTAATAAGGCGCACAAGGCAGGTGTGAGGGTAACGGCGTTAATTCCCGAAATCACAATGGCCACGGCCAGCGTTAAGGAAAACTGCCGATAGAAAATACCAACCGGTCCGGACATGAACGCCACTGGCACAAACACAGCCGACATAACCAGCGTAATAGCCACCAGTGCTCCACTGATTTCTTTCATGGCTGCAAACGTAGCCGCTCTTGGTGCCAAATTTTCCTCCGCCATTTTCGCGTGTACGGCTTCAACGACAACAATGGCATTATCCACGACAATACCAATGGCCAGAACGAGCGCAAAGAGCGTAAGCAAATTGATTGAAAACCCAATTACACTCATAAACGCGAATGCCCCCACCAGCGCGACCGGCACGGCCAGCGCACAGATCAGCGTTGAACGCCAGTCCTGCAAAAACAGAAAAACGACCAGAAATACCAGCACAAACGCTTCGATCAGGGTTCGGATTACTTCGTGAATCGAGGCATCCAGAAACCGCGAGACGTCGTAGGCGAAGTTGTAGGTCATGCCGGGTGGAAAGTTGGTTTTCTTCAACTCCGCCATCCGCGCTTTTACATTGTTAATCACATCACTGGCGTTGGAGCCAGGTCGTTGTTTAAGCATAATGGATGCCGATGGCCGACCATCCGTTTTGGACAGCACATCGTAATCAAGCGAACCAAATTCGATCTCAGCGACATCTTTCAGGCGTAATATCGAGCCATTTGTTTCGGCCCGGAGTACCAGATTTTCGTATTGTTTAGGGTCGAAAAATTTACCGCTGTAGCGAAGAACATATTGCAGCATCTGCGGAGCGCGGTCGGCACTTTCGCCCGCTTTACCCGGAGCAGCCTCCACGTTTTGTGCCCGAATTGCACTGATAACTTCATCGGGCGACACCCCATAGGAAGTCATACGATCAGGTTTGAGCCATACCCGCATCGAGTACTCCCGCGAACCCATAATGTCGGCAAAACCAACGCCGTCGATCCGTTTCAACTCGGCTAATACGTTGATATCGGCGAAGTTGTAGATGAATTTCTCATCGGCACTCGGGTCATCGCTGAAGATATTGAGGTACAACAGCATACTGTTAACCTCTTTTTCGGTCGAGACACCCGCTTTAATTACTTCTTCGGGTAATTCGTCCAGTACGGTTGTCACCCGGTTCTGAACACTCATAGCCGCCAGATCGGGATCGGTACCCACATTGAAGAATACCTGGATCAACGTACTCCCATCATTACCTGATACAGAGTTCATATACACCATACCCGGCACCCCATTAATAGCTCGCTCCAGCGGCATAGCAACGGCTTTAGTGGCTACTTCGGCGTTAGCACCAGTATACTTGGCCGTTACGGTCACGGAGGGTGGTACAATGTCCGGGAATTGCGTTATGGGCAGACCCGTCAGCGCTAAAAAGCCCATCAACGTGATCAGCACTGAAATAACGGCCGATAGCAGCGGGCGTTTGATAAATAAATCGAACATGAGGAGAAAAATTTCCAGTTTTTGGTATTCGGTTTATGGTAGCTGACGCATAAATCTACGCGTCAGCTACCATAAACCGAATACCAAAAAGCGTATACTAATTATTGTTGAGCAAGCGTATTTTGCGAAGCCAATCTATCGGCGGAAACGGCTTCCGGAATGATCTGATCGCCATCGCGAATGTTTTGAATGCCTTCATAGACAACCCGATCACCCGCTTGCAGTCCCGACCGAACAATGTAGTTCTGACCAACCCGGGCCTGCGGCACGAAACTCCGCGACTTCACTTTATTGGCCTTATCAACTACATATACATAGTTTTTATCCTGCACCTCGAATACCGCTTTCTGCGGAACCAATAAAGCATCGCTTTCAATGCTGGGAATCCGAACTTTACCCGACGAACCGTGTTTCAGCATCTTGAGTGGGTTGGGAAACCGTGCCCGAAACGCAATGGTGCCGGATTCCTCTTCAAATACACTCTCCATCGTTTCGATCCGTCCTTTTTGCGGGTAAGGGGTCTCATCGGCCAGCATCATCTCTACTTCCTGCCCATTTTTACCCACCAGATCGCGGTGTTTTTTCAGAAACCCCAAGTATTCTTTCTCCGATACGTCGAAGTAGGCAAACACCTCGTGGATATCAGATACCTCCGTGAGCAGGGCCCCCTCTTCAATCAGACTGCCCATTTTGAAGGGAATGCGGTTAATAACGCCATCGAAAGGGGCCCGAATGTTGGCATGGGCGAGCCGAAGAGAGGCCGTTGATTGGGCCGATTGTGCCTCTTCGATCTGGGCTCGGGCGACATCCAGTTTAGCTTTCGCCAGTTCTAGCTCAGAGGGTGAGACAATTTTTTTATCGACCAGCAACTTTACCCGACCTACTTCAACTTCGGCTGTTTTCGCTCCGGCTTCGGCACTTCTCAGGCTAGCGCGGGCTTTATCCAATCCAACTTTGTATTCGGCTGCATTCAAACTAAACAGCAGTTGGCCCTGCCGAACGGTCTGTCCCTCATCGACATATATTTTTTCCAGAAAGCCCGACACCCTGGCGCGAATTTCCACGTTTCTGACAGCCTCCAGTGTCGTGACATAGTCCCGTTGCAGGGTTGTCGTCTGTCGGGACAACTTGACGACGGGTAAGGTGAGTTTCTCAGGCTCTTCCGTTTTCGTCTCGCGACTGGAACAGCCAACAACGAGTGCACTCATCAGAAGAGTTGTCCATCTGGTCCTGTTTTTCATAGAAAAATTGAGTTATAGGGAAACCTGGCAGAAGGATATAGTCTTATCTCTCCCGGCTAAGCGGTTTCCAGAAAATGAATTAATACGTTGTAGTTTGTCGGGGAATCGACTGCTAGCCAACCCGATAGAATCAAGCTGTCAGAACTAGCCTGCGTTAAGCCAGAACCTGAGGGGGCGGAGCTACAATTTCCTGCACATGGGCTGGAACGAACTCAGACCGAAACGGGACACTTGCCGTAAACAGGTACTGAACAGGAGCTAGTATAGGGGCAAAAACAAATAAGGGGTTGAAGTCGTAATCCTGCTCTAGTTCAGTCAATTCCGACTCATCATCCGGATCATCATGTTCGGGGAAGGCATTTTCCAGACCGAAGCATTCTTCCAGCAGTAGTTCACCGATACTCTCGATCTTATTGATCGACAGATCTTCATGATAGGCAACGGCACATCCAGTCAACAATACTGTATCACGAACATCAACGCTTAGATTGATGACGTGCAATGCCATCAGTAAGCATAGAAATCGGTAGATAAAGAAATTATATTGCCGTTTATTCATATCGTTCTGCACCAAATGTAATCCGGCGATTTCAAAAACTCAACTAATTATTTACCAGATAGTTGTAAAACTTGAATAAAGATAACACTATCCTGAATAGATTAAATTTTGATTAAAATTCAGCAATCTCTTTATGAATTTAGTACGAATAACGCGGCCACACTCGTATCTGGATGGCATTAAAATCTGGTATGAGGACTCATTCCCAATTAATGAACGCCGTGCTTTCAACGAGCTAATGGCGCTCCTCTCTTATCCAGATATGCACTTATGCGCGCTCGTCGATGCTGATCAACTCGTGGGTTTTATCATCTACTGGCAATGGGACACTATTCTCTTTGTCGAGCATTTTGGGATTGATCCGGCCCAGCGAGGAAAGCAGTTTGGCCAGCAGGCATTGGCGAAATTGCTGTCTCCTGCAAACGAGTATGTGATTCTGGAAGTCGAGCTGCCCGATAACGAACTGAGCCAGCGACGGGTTCGATTTTACGAGCGGCAAGGGCTTAGTCTGAATCCCTTTGATTACGTCCAACCACCCTATCAACCGGGTAAGGCCGCCGTGCCCATGCGATTAATGTCAATCCCGGCGATTCCTGATCAGGGCGAATTTGACCGATTCAGCCAGCTTATTAAGAAGCTGGTTTACGAGCGTTTTTACAAATTTTAACTGACAGAACAAAGCTATAGCCACTACGGCTATTCATAATTTTAAACAAAGCTAACCGTAGTGACTAAATCATTCATGCAACTATTCCCGTATTTTTTCTTTATTTTGATAAATTTACGGGAATAATTGCACGAATGATTCAACGAGAAATCGAAACGACCTTGGTCGACCAGCTTCATTTTCAGCCTGCGGTAGCCTTACTAGGACCACGTCAGGTTGGAAAAACCACGTTAGCCAAAGAAATTCAGACTCGGTTTGATAAACCTACTGTTTATTTTGACCTTGAATCCAGTCAGGATTGGCAAAAGTTCCAACAGGATAGTCGACTATTTTTAGAACGTCTACGGGACCAAACGGTTATTCTGGACGAAATCCAGCGATTACCCAACTTATTTCCAGATTTACGTGGGCTTATTGATGAGCACCGAGTGCCCGGTCGATTTATTCTGTTAGGATCAGCCTCACCAGAGTTACTGAAAAATACGTCGGAGTCATTAGCTGGTCGTATTTCTTACCTCGAAATGGCTCCCTTTTTTCTTCGGGAATTAGCCACGGATGATTATGTTACCCACTGGTTACGAGGAGGCTTCCCGAAATCTTATCTGGCGAGTACGCTTGCCGAACAACAAAATTGGTTTGAGAACTTTGTTCGCACCTATGTTGAACGTGACCTGCCACAGCTTGGCCTACGAGCCGAACCTATTCTGATGCGCAGATTACTTACTATGATTGCCAGTATGCAAAGCGGCTTATTGAACCAAAGTATGTTAGCAAATTCATTAGGCATTCGTAATACGGCAGTTAGTTCCTATCTGGATTTTCTGGAACAGGCATTTCTCATTCGGCGGTTAGCTCCTTATTTCACGAATATTGGTAAGCGCTTGACCAAATCGCCTAAAATTTATATCCGGGATAGTGGTATGCTCCATCATTTACTACGCATTTATGACGAGCCTACTTTATTGGGCCATTATGTAGCGGGGGGATCATGGGAAGGCTATGTACTGGAGCAAATTATTTCCTTACTCGATTTCCATCACCTGCCTTTCTTCTATCGAACTGCTGACGGTGCTGAACTTGATCTGGTTATTGAGTCTGGCTTGCAAATCAAATTAGCCGTTGAAATCAAATTAAGTAATGCACCTCAACTCACAAAAGGCACAACGGTTGCCCTGCAAGACTTAGGCAATCCACCTTTGTTAGTTGTAACTCCTTCGGCTGGTGATTACATCATGCGGGAGAATACCTATGTATGTAGTGTACAAACCCTGCCAGAACAACTTCGCCAGTTTGGCCTATTGAGTGGTTAGGATAAAGGGCGATTCTATTGGTAACTACAATTGTCTCCAAATCACCGATCGGTCGATGCTGGTCAGGGTGGTTCTGCCGGTTAAGGTCATTGCCAGTTCAAATTCAGTTCGGAGTATGTTCATCACTTTCGAGACGCCATCGGCTCCTCCACAGGCCAGTCCGAAGCATATAGGTTTCCCAACTAATACGGCATTGGCCCCATGTGCCAGTGCTTTCAACACATCGGTTCCTCGTCGGATGCCCCCATCCATGAGTAACGGCACTCGCTTGTTCACCTGATCGGCAATGCCGGGAAGCACGTCGATGGTTGCGGGTACTGTATCCAAATTGCGGCCACTGTGATTGGAGACTATGATTCCCGAGACGCCTGTCTGGATGGCCTGTTCCGCATCGGCAGGGTTTAAAATGCCTTTTAACAAAACCGGGATTTTAGCAAAAGACTGTAACCAGTCGATGTCGGCCCAGGTCAGTAGCTTTTTCTGATCGCCTAATCCATGCATATACGGTGCCTGTATTTCGTCGGGTAAACGAAAATTTGCGCGATCCTGCCGATTCCGTACGCCAGGGACTGGCGTATCGATGGTGATGCACAGCGCACGGCAGCCTACCGATTCGGCTTTCTGGACCAGATCTTTCACTAAGCTTCTATCGTCCTGAACATAGAGTTGAAACCACAACGGTTGAGTAGCTACGTTGGCGATTTCCTCCAGAGGAGTTGTTGTAAAGGAACTGACAACATACGTTGCCGAAGCGGCACCAGCGCCACGGGCCGTCGCCAGTTCACCTTCGGGATGCATGATTTTATGAAAGGCGGTTGGCGCAATGAGAATTGGATACGGAAGCTCATCGCCGAACAGAGTGATTCGCGTGTCCAGCTTACTAACGTCCTGAAGAAAGCTTGGGTTAAGTTTTAGGTTATCCAGCGACTCCCGATTCCATCGGACGGTCAATTCATCGGCGGCCCCACTGGCAACGTATTCGTACGCCATGTGTGTCATGACTCCCGCTGCCTGTTTTTCAAAGTCAAATAAGTTAATCAGGTCAGTTAAATCGGCAGGGGTGTTTGGAAGTGTATTCACTGGATTGATTTCAGAGTCACGTTGCTTGTTTATAACGAGCAAAGCTGATTTTCCCACTGAAATACCGATTTGTTGATGGCGCAAGGCTCCAGCCTTGCGCCATCAACAAATCGGCCCGGCTGATTGCGCAAGGCAATCGACCGGGCCGATTCGTTAACTAACTATGAACGTATTACTTACGCGTTTTGCTTCATCCGAATGATGTTCAGCGCAGCACCCGCTTTGAACCACTCGATCTGGCCTTCGTTGTAGGTATGATTGACAGGGAATTCATCTGTTGTGCCATCAGCATGGTGCAGAACGATTTCGAGCGGGCGGCCTGGGGCAAATTCCGTTAGGCCATCGATGTCGATCACGTCGTCTTCCTGAATCTTGTCGTAATCAGCAGGATTAGAGAATGTTAGGGCTAGCATACCCTGTTTTTTCAGGTTCGTTTCGTGAATCCGGGCGAATGAACGCACCAGAATAGCCCGAACACCCAGGAAGCGAGGCTCCATAGCTGCGTGCTCACGCGAAGATCCTTCGCCGTAGTTCTCGTCACCGACCACAATCGAGCCAATACCCGCAGCTTTGTAAGCCCGTTGTACGGCAGGCACTTCGCCATATTCACCCGTCAGTTGGTTTTTCACGGTGTTGGTCTTCTCGTTGTAGAAGTTCACCGCGCCAATCAGCATGTTGTTCGAGATATTATCGAGGTGACCACGGTATTTTAACCAAGGACCAGCCATCGAAATATGGTCGGTTGTACACTTGCCTTTGGCTTTAATTAACAATTTTAATCCCTTCAGATCGGTACCTTCCCAGGCAGCGAACGGAGCCAGGAGTTGCAGACGATCCGACGTTGGCGAAACGAGTACCTGTACACCCGAACCATCTTCGGCAGGTGCCTGATAACCAGCGTCATCAACGGCATAGCCTTTCAGCGGTTGCTCAATACCCTGTGGTTCATCAAGCATGACCTGCTCACCTGCTTCATTGGTCAGCGTATCGGTCATGGGGTTGAACGTCAGGTCACCGGCAATAACGAGCGCGGTCACAATTTCGGGCGAGGCCACAAAGGCGTGGGTGCTGGCGTTACCGTCATTGCGCTTCGCAAAGTTCCGGTTGAAGGACGTAATGATCGAGTTTTTACGGGTTGGGTCATCCATATGACGCGCCCACTGCCCGATACACGGACCACAGGCATTCGCCAGGACAACACCACCAATTTCTTCAAACGTATCTAAAAGTCCGTCACGTTCTGCCGTAAACCGAACCAGCTCAGAGCCAGGAGTTACGGTGAATTCTGCTTTGGTTTTCAGATTCTTAGCCGTTGCCTGAGCCGCTACCGAAGCCGAACGGGTCATATCTTCATAGCTGGAGTTGGTGCACGAGCCAATCAGACCAACGTCAAGTTTAACAGGCCAGTTATTTTCTTTAACGGCTTTGGCGAAGTTCGACAGTGGCCAGGCCAGATCGGGCGTGAATGGACCGTTGATATGTGGCTCAAGTGTATTCAGATCGATTTCGATCAATTGATCGTAGTAGGAAGCGGGATCAGCATATACCTCGTCATCCGCACGCAGGTCTGCCTTCACAGCGTCAGCAGCAGCGGCAATATCGGCCCGGCTGGTTGCTTTCAGGTAATTGGCCATTTTCTCGTCATAGGCGAAAATGGAGGTTGTAGCCCCAATTTCAGCACCCATGTTACAAATGGTACCTTTACCCGTTGCCGACAGACTTTCAGCTCCTTCGCCAAAGTATTCAACGATGCAGCCTGTTCCCCCTTTTACGGTCAGGATACCCGCTACACGAAGGATAACGTCTTTTGCCGATGCCCAGCCGCTTAGTTTGCCGGTCAGTTTTACACCAATCAATTTTGGCATTTTTAATTCCCAGGCCAGACCTGCCATCACGTCGCAGGCATCGGCTCCACCCACGCCAATGGCGATCATACCCAGACCACCCGCGTTGGGAGTGTGCGAGTCGGTACCGATCATCATACCACCTGGAAAAGCGTAGTTTTCGATCACTACCTGGTGAATAATGCCCGCGCCTGGCTTCCAGAAGCCAATTCCGTATTTATTGGAAATAGAGGCCAGGAAGTCATATACTTCTTTATTCTTATTTTTAGCAATGTCCAGATCCTGCACGGCCCCTACTTCAGCCTGAATCAGGTGGTCGCAGTGAACAGTGGAGGGAACAGCTACTTGTGGCCGACCTGCCTGCATAAATTGTAACAACGCCATTTGGGCCGTTGCATCCTGCATGGCTACCCGGTCAGGCGCAAAGTCCACATAGGCTTTTCCCCGCTCGAAGGCCTGGGTTGTTTCACCGCCAAAAAGGTGACTGTATAAAATCTTCTCCGACAAGGTCAGCGGTTTGCCCACTGCCTGCCGGGCGGCATCGACGCGTTTGCCGAGGTTAGCGTAAACGCGCTGAATCATGTCTAAATCAAAAGCCATAGCAAGTAGGATAACAGGTTACTGAAAGTATATTCTATAAAGACAACCATTGAACTCAGGAAATGAATTCCGGTTAGTGGACCAAAATTAGAAGATTCTGTCACGTTTTGGAAATATTATGATGTATTACCGCTTATGGGTGCAAAACCTCATCTGAAATGGCCATAAATAAAGCCATTTCCGCTGTTTATAGACAAGTATTGGCGTAAACTAACCACTTACTATTATCTTGGCGACTTAATTAGCGTCAACGCAACCCCATTGACGTATTTGCCGTACATACCTTTAAAGAACTAAATTGATTTAAAAAACGCGAACTGCTATGAAACTTCAGAACATTACCTATTCCATTTTAACGCTCCTTGCCTTAGGACTTCCTTTCCTGTCCTGTAGCAATAACGATGAAAACCCCACTATTACCTCAACCACAACCAAGCTTACTGCCACGTTAACCGGTGCAGCAGAGAAACCATCATCAACATCGTCTACGGCAACGGGTACATTTGCAGGCGTAATCGATGAATCAACCCGCGTTCTGAGCTATACAGTAAACTACACAGGGCCATTTACGGCTTCGTTAACAGCTGGACACCTGCACCGTATTACGAATACAACTGCATTAACGGGTGGGGTTGAAATACCTTTTACAAGTTTAACTAATCCGATTATCGGGACATTCCAGTTGGCGAATCAGAATCGGGTAGACAGTCTTAAAAATGGCTTCTACTATGCCAATTTACACACCACTACCTATCCCGCTGGTGAAATTCGGGGGGATATTAAGAAGCAATAATTCTCGAATGACGGCGATTAAAACAGCCTCGAATAGTATCAAAAAGGCCAGTACCGTAAAACGGACTGGCCTTTTTGCTATTCATTTCACCAGGCGGTTACGCCACAGTGATAGTCTGGGCTGGCTTATTAGTTGCCGGATTCTTGGGCAGAACTACTTTCAGGACACCATCGGCATAACTGGCCGTGATGTTTTCGGTAAGAACTTTATCATTGAGCCGGAACGACCGCTCGAACGACCGGTTACCATATTCCTGATAGGTATACTTACCCGTATCTGCTTGCTCATTGGCTTCCGATTGATCATTGCCCTGATAGGAAACCGTAAGCACATCGTCTTTTACGGTTAGTTTAACATTCTCTTTTACCAGAGCGGCTGCGAAGAGTGAGATGGTATACTCGGCGTCAGTCTCTTCAATATTGACGGGCACCTGGTGGAAGCCCCCCCCGTGACGGCCAAACATTGGTCCGCCCCAGAATCCGCCGAATTTACCGCGCCCCCAAGGGCCAAATTTACCCCGGCCCATTGGACCGCAACCACCTTTATGTTCTGATTGAAATGCGTGTTTATTATACATGGTTGTGCGTTTTAGTCTTGTGTTTACTGATTTGTTCTTGTTTGTTTACTGTTCCTGCTTAATTGATGGGGATAATCCGGTCATAACTACGACTACTTACCGGTAACCGGTAACCTGGATTGTCGATGGAAATAATGTCTGATGACTGCCAGCCACCGCGATCAAATCGTCCGAAGGTTCGACCTGCCAACCGGGCTCCCACTACCCGAACCAGTAAGAATGCCCCTAAACCAACCAGCAGGACTTTTAAAATAAGGGTTAATAGAAACAGGGCCAACCCAACTGCCAGCACAAGGCCAGCTACTCTCCAAATGATGTTCATGTTGTTTATTTATTAATGGTTTGCGAAAAGCTCAATTCACGAGGAAGTCAGTTGTGACGAAATAGACGGCCGATTTTTCGATACTCCTGGTTCCTGATTTGGGTCTTTGGTAGGGATGACGGTAAAGCCTGTGCTTTTACTTTAAAAATTCGTAAACTTTTTTTAGGTACAGTCAATTATCACCTGTTTTTCGCATCACCCAATCAGCTTTTTTATCTGTAAAAAACTAACTATCAACTACTTAATCTATATAAACAAAAAAAATAGCGAATTTGGTAGAACCAAAAAAACGACCGTTCAGGGGTCGTTTTTTTGGTTGGTCTCGTTTTTGATTCAATCCTGGCAAACGTTTCACTCTATTGGACAAACCGAAGCAAAACGGCGTACATACTTAGCTTAGTGATTGTCTAAAAAGACTGACGCACTGTCGTTCAGATACTGCAACTGCCCTGTCGTCTCAAAGCGAATACTACGGGACGTTGCGCCGTTTATACTCACCGTCACCACATGTCCGTTTTTGATCACGACATCATCACATACACTCGGCACTCGCCCACAACCCCAGGTACTGGCCGTGTGCCAACTTCCCGACGATATACTCTGGCAGCCTCCCCGGCTTATGATTATGTTATCAATTCGCAACTGATCTCGTGCGCCTGAGATGCCTACTCCTGTGTAGTAGTACTGCCATACGAGTTGAATATACGGCTTATTAAGCAGTGCCGCTGGCAGAGCCACTGGTCCGATTACCTGACTGTGGCCCGCTGTTGCATTACGAACGTATTCAACAGGATTATTAGCCCCGTCTGTCAAATCCGTAAAGGGGCCTGAATTACCAATTCGGTACCGGAGTCGAATGTTGTATTGGCGTGGGTTGGGTACAACGGTACCGCCAGTCCATTGCACAGTGGCTTCGGTCAGATTGGTGGTACGCAGTGCCAGTACCATACCACCCAACGCGGTTGCAACATAACCGGCTGGAGCGCTACCGGTATTGATAAAGGCGACTCCGTCTGTATTCAACCCATTTATACGTGTTGCGCTGGTTAGGTTGTAAGCTCCTTTCACCGTGTCGGCCAGCGCAAACGTAGCCGAAAGAGTCGGATCTTCCTGGTTCATGCTCACAAAATGCATGTTAGGCGAAGTCGGATCGT
>NZ_BAAHBG010000027.1:309229-346159 GCF_054776855.1 Spirosoma migulaei
ATGTTAGGCGGATAGGTGCCTGCTGGCGTAGTGGGCGAGAAACTATCAAATCGATACTCGCAAGTACTTAGTCTGTATGCTACCGGTTTGCCAGTTAAGGAGTTGTCAATATCAAAAAGGGCATTGAGGACTCGGTTTGCGGTAGGATTGAAACTATAGGCAGTGTCGGTCGAAATGGTAGCTCCGTTCTCCTGCCAGGCAATAAATCGGTATCCAACACGCGGTTTGGCAACAACCCGAACCGTGTTACCCTGAAAATAGACGCCACTCCAGGGATACGGGTTAGTGGCTACACCGACGGTAGTAGGCAAAATGTCGATTGTATTGATTTTAACATAGCCCTGTGTAGCATCAGACACTGCCAGGGTAATAGTCCGATTAGCACTAAGACCAAATCGGGCGCGCATGTGATCACGTACAGCGGCCGGGCGTTGCTGCAGGAATGTACGGACTGTATTCATATTCGTAAGCCATTTAGTAACCGAGTTGCCGGTCTTCCATCGGGCAAAATGTTCATCCATATAGGGTTGATAATCCTGCTGAAACGTAGTGAGTAGATCGGTGGTTCGGGTAGGGTTAAAGGTTGTATTCAGCAGGTCGGCAAAGCGGTTAATGAAGTACGATTTGTAGGTAGTCACCTCCAATAGCCGACGCAAAAAGCGTGTGTACTCGGTAACGTCAGTACCATAACCAGAAGTTGAAGTGGCGCGATCAAGCGAATTGGACGTATATCCGTTCCCTGCGCCCAGTGTCCAGTCCATATCGTTCATCATCCAGCGGAAACGACCATCATGGCCTTTAGGTGCATTGGGCAGATACTGGCTGGTTCGTTTGCGCCAGAGTTGCTGATTGTTGTAGGGCCAATCGAAATTCCCTGAATAGATTTCAGAAATCTGATAATCCGAAAAACTCTCTACATCCATTTGGGTATTCACAAACGTATAATCGATGGTAGGTGACCCTACAAAGTGATCTTTAAGGGCGTAAAATTTTGTCAGATCACCGTTGTCAGCAACGTAGGCCCCATAATCGAATTTAATCACATCAACACTATCTGGGTCAACGTTGAAGTTTCGATTCAGATAGTATTGATCATACCTTTCCATTAGGTTATGAACACCCCAATATTCGCCATTCATAAACACAACACTTGGGCGATTTGATTGGGTCTCAAACGGCAGATGCCGCACCATTGTCTGCATATACGAATCGATCAGGGTTGTAAAATCCCAGTCGTTACCACCACTGCGGAGCAATAATCGATTGTAAAACTGATTGATAGGTCGATTGCTGAAAAATGGATAACTGAAATCGTCGTCCCCATATAGTCGCACAGCTTTGCGCGGAACAGACCGTGAGCAACCACCATTGATAGCAATATCCGCCCGTTGATTAAGGATCGAACTGCCATTCAGAAAAAACTGAACGTATGACGGCCGTTCCCAGTTATCTCCCGTGTTTGAAAAGTTACCAGGTGTACAGAAAATAGTTTCGGCTGTTGGATTCGTCGCTCGCCAGCTTTCGAATGTTGAGCCAGCCGTATAGATACCGTTCGAATAGGCAAATAACGATTTCTCATTGGTACTGATTGAGATAACCGGCAGATTTCCGTATCGTGTTGCAGGCGCAATAAAATACGTTTCCGACACGATGTCGCTTATCAGTGCATTTGCCTTATAAGCCACCGCCCTTACTACAGTTCCCTTAAAAACCGGCGTAGTTGGCGCGTAATAAGGTGACGAATTGAATGTAGATGATTTAATAGATACTTTATTGGGCGAACTGGTTTGGTCGCTAATCGATAAAGGGCTGGAATACGTTAATGACTGGTAGCTCCCGTTCAACAGTGCTCCATTGCCCTGTCCAGGGTGTTCAGCGTAGTTATTTTTATACTGATAGGTATTGGGGCCGGGGCTGGCAGGATCGGGTTCTGAACCATCCAGCGTATAGTAAATGGTAGCTGTGGGATCAGGCGAGGTGATACTCAAACTAAAACCCGACGGGTAGAAGCCCCCCACCTGCGAGAAAACCGGCGCACTCAAGACGCTGGCATAGCCCGTTTTGGCATTATTGCTCGCTCCTGGGCTCGTATTGTTGATGGTGTTGGTACGCTGAAAATAAAGCCAGGTAGTTGAGCCGTCGGGCTTTCGTCCCCAGGAAACATCGGTACGCTGCGGGCCAAACGTTACCTGATCAACTACCGTAATGCCATCCGGTCGTACCAAACTAAGCATTTCTCCATCGGCAGAAAGCTTGAAGCCAACATGTAGTGGCCCCCGGCTGGTAACATCACTAGCCCAAAGCACCAGAAACCCATTGGCTGGAATGATAGTCTGCGACGAGCCGGTAGGCAGGCGATATTTTGTTAGGGTAGCATTGTCGGAAAGGTAATAGCCCGCAATGTTAACAGTTGTGGAGTTCGGATTATAGATCTCAAACCAGTCTTCATACGAACCCGAAGCGTCGGTAATGGTTCGGGCATTGGAAGCCATTAGTTCATTGATGTACAGTTGCTGAGCTGTGCTGGAAAAACCTTGTACAACGAACAAAGAGGTCAGTAGCACATTAATTAACCGTTTTATGAAAGGATGTGGATTATTTTTCATTTTTCGTGAGTTTTATCAATCATTATGCCCCATATCGGCACAAAACCCACGCCATCTTTAGTTCTTGCCAGATATATTTATCCAAAGGCATGAATCAAAAAATCATCTTTACGCATAGCACAAGGGTGATTTTTACCTAAAAAGGAATTATTTATACAAAACTATTCCTACAATTTTTAGAACTGTGGGAATAGTTTTTCGTTTTACAAAGCTAAATTTTCTTTAGATCCTTACGCCAGAGGATGTGACTAATACTGACATTGCAGCGTCCTTACAGTAGTACATTTCAGGCTAATCTAAGGGGTAGGTACCCTCACAGATCGAGGCTTAAAAACATCAAAAATAGTTATCACTAACTATTGAGACTGGCTCCAAACCGATTGACTTTTAATATTTAAAACACCAGATAGGGAATCGAAACCCGCCCATCTCACTTATTTATGAAATTATCATCAATTTTGTCAATAGCCTGTTTCCTATTGGTTCTTGTTGCCTGCGGCCCTCGAAGAATGCCTGTTGAAGATGTTATAGCGCAGGCCGACACATCAGTTGTTGAAGTGCGTGGCTTTCAGGCGAATAACCGCAGTATGCTGGGAGCCGGATTCATCATTGACTTGAAAGGCCTCATCGTTACCAACTACCACGTCATCCGCGATGCCGAACGTATTGAGGTGACGTTAGCAAATGGCCAGACTTACCCAGTATTAGGCATTGTAGATTACAATTACAATGATGTTGGTTATCCCGATTTCGCTATACTCAAAATTGATGTTTCGACTGACCTACCCGCCCTACCTCTAGGCAACGACAAGGCGCTAAAGCCTGGCGAAACGGTGGTAACGATCGGCAATCCAATTGCCTATGCCCACACGCCGTCGGTGGGTAATTTCGCCCAACATCGTCAACTCGATAGTGTGTCCTATTTACAAATAAGCGCCCCTATTTCGCATGGCAATAGTGGAGGGCCTTTACTGAACCTCTATGGCCAGGTGATTGGTATGAACACCATGATCGATGAACGCGGGCAAAACCTCAATTTTGCTCTATCCGTTCAGTACATCAAAGATGCTCTTGACAAAAACGGACATTCTGTTCGATTTACAGTTGGCGAGGTTCTGGCTTTGCAGAAAAAACGGGATGAGAAGCAGTTTGAAAAACTGTTTACGAGCTACGTGCATCCGGAGAAACTATTTTCCATGCTGTATCCCCGTGGCTGGCAAACCTACCAAAGCGATGGCTGGCGATATGGTACTGACCCGGATACCAGTTATGTACAGACCAGTATATTTGCCCCCGAAGGTGCCTATAATCCTGAGACTGGCTATTTGGCCGGTGGCATTCGGGTAACCTTCTACCGCCCCCCTAGTGGCCGGATCTGGACCGGAATTTTGACTCGTTGGCCAGCAATATTCAGGCGCCGTACCCTGGAAGCAAATAATGGATTTGCCTTTACGGATTCGGCGGTAATTAATGTTGATCAGATACCGACCCGTCTTTATACGGCCATCGGCCGCAATGAAAATGTTAGTGAGATTGAACTGGATCGGTTTATTGTATCGGCTCAGCCCAACTATCTGCTTTCTGTCGAACTAGCTTGCCCCAACAGTCAGTCGCAGGCTTATGATACGTATTATCGAGCCATTTTACAGTCCTTCCAATTCGGCCTGGAGGGAGGTTCGTTGCCGTAGATAAATCACAAAATTTAATGAACAATGTAAAATGAATAATGAGCAATTTGTAACTTGTTAGTAAAGGTTTTTTCTAGAAACCGGTCTACACAAAAGTCCTGCCTACTTATTCATTATTCATTATTCATTATTCATTATCCATTATCCATTATTCATTATCCATTATCCATTATCCATTTACATTATCCCTTCAGTCAGCATCAGCCCACAATTTTCAAAATAGTCTGGTATAATACTTCACTTCCCAAAGTCAGATCTTCGTAGGATGCATATTCCAGCGGATTGTGACTGATTCCGTCTTTACAGCGCACAAAAATCATTCCATAATCGCAGGCTTCCGACATCACCAGGGCATCGTGAAATGGGCCACTAACCAGTTCGGGGGCATCCAGACCTAATTCCATACAACTGGCACGGATGGTATCTTTAATCCAATCGGCACAGTAGCTTGATTTTATATCCGTATCGACGGTCAGCTCGTAGGATAAGTTATGTGTTTGCGTAATGTCAGCAATGGCTTCGTTTAATTGACGCTCGCAGGTATTGCGACGCTCCATATCGATGTCCCTGAACTCCATGGTCATGCTGACAGTCTCGGGAATAATGTTCCGGGATGCTGGAAATACGTTCAACGTTCCAACGGTACCCACCGTAGGCGCGGGTGCAAACTGCGATGCGATCTCGTTGACGGCCACCACTACTTTGGCGGCCCCTACCAGCGCGTCCTTTCTGAGGGACATTGGTACCGAACCGGCGTGTCCGGCCATACCTTTCAACTGTAAGCTCATCAACAGCGGGCCAGCAATGCCGCTTACAATACCGATGGGTTTATTGGATTGATCCAGCACTGGCCCCTGCTCGATGTGCAGCTCTAAAAAACACCAAATGCTGCCGGGGGCATATTCGTCCTCCTTAAATCTGGTAATGTCGCAGCCAAAGTCAAGCAGGGCCTGCTCGCGGGTTATACCGTCTTTGTCTTTTCGTTGTAGCTCCCCGGCTTCCAGTTTCCCCAAAATACCTCTCGACCCAAAAAGGCCTTTATTGAATCGCCAGCTCTCTTCATCGGCAAAGGCAATGACATCGATACTGGTTTCGGGAATAATACCCTGCCCGGCAATGGTACATACGGCTTCAATCGCGCACAATACGCCTGCAATCCCATCGAAGCGCCCTCCGTAGGGCTGTGTATCCAGATGTGAGCCTGTCATCAAAATTGGCGCATCCGGATTTTTGCCAGCAAGCCGACCAATTAAATTCCCAAAGCTATCGATGCGCACTGTCAATCCAGCAGCTTCCATCCAGCCTTTGGCGTGCTCAAACATCTTTTTTTCCAAAGCCGAATGAGCCGGTCGACACATACCGGTTTCGCCAATTTTTCCGAGCTCACTCGAAACTTCAAAGAAATGCTGTAGACGTGCTGGGTTGATGTTCATAATTAATGGATAATGGACAATGTAGAATGAATAATGGATAATGCAGGTTCCTGGGCCATTATTCATTCTACATTATTCATTAAAAATTCAAATCACGACCCTCGATAGGTCGAATAACCAAATGGGTTTACTAACAAGGGGACATGGTAATGCTCGCCGGTGGTAATGGCGAAGGTAATTTCGATAAATGGATAAAAGGTTGCCACGCCCAGTTGTTCGAAATAGGCACCCGTTTCAAAACGTAGTTTATAGGTACCCGTTGGCAAGACCGTTTCTTTGGGCAGTAAATTACCAATCCGGCCATCTGAATTAGTTACCCCGCGGGCGATTTCTATCCATTCCCGCTGTTGATGGTATAAGACAATACTCACGGCTTCTGCGGGTTTACCGCGGGTCGTATCGAGGATGTGGGTGGTTATAGCGCTCATGAAACCAGAAGTTTTTCCAACCGAATTTTAGTGATCTTATTCTGCTCCTGCATCGCAATCTGGAGTTCGTCTTCTGGCGAATTCAGTAACCTCGACTCCAGTCTATTCAGCATTTCTTCGGCCGATTTTCCGGTGGCGCAGACGATAAAAATATAGCCAAACTTTTCTTCATAAAATTGATTCCCTTCGGCCAACATTTCCAAAACACTCACCGACGCCGTCGAAACGCCCGCCTGTTCACCCTCGGCCCAGGATGCCGTTGACGCGTACTTTTCGCGCAGGGAATTAATGTCGCCTATTTTGGGATGATGGCCGAAGGCTTCTCGCCAGTCGCTTTCAGCTAGGGAAAACCAGATAACCTCAGCCTGTTCAAACAGACTTTCTTTGGTCTCAAACGGGAACAAGTTGGCCAGCTCGTTCACCCATGTCGTTGATCCACAGCAAGTAAACAGAGCCTCTTTTAGTTGAGGGATTGGCAGTTGATTTAATTCAGGCAGTGTCATATAGAACGCAGATTTTTATGATCAATATGATTTAAAAATTCAAATACACTATTACTTCATGTTGTTGTAAAATCAATACCACTCCTATAAATCATAAAAATCTGCGTTCTGTTATCTCTTTAGATTGTCGTTGGGAACCGATTCACGTTTTTGTAGTAAATGTACACCGCGGGTTCTTTGCCCATTGCCGTGAACCATTGCTGACAGTACGGCGCCATCCAGATTGAATCGCCTTTTTTGATCGGATACCAATCCTGATCGAGCATGTACACGCCCTGCCCTTGCAGGTAAATGAGGCCATGTTCCATGATGTGGGTTTCGACCAGCGGCAAGTGTCCGCCGGGATCGTAGGTGAAAATATTCACGGCCATGTCGAACGATAAATCATCGGGTAACAGCACCTGCAACCGTAAGGCTGGATCGCCCATGTAACTGGGCCCTGCTATAGTTGCCGCATCGCCGAACAGCACCGACGGAACGTTGTAGCCTTCCAGTTTTTCGTAGAGTTTATGGAATGTCAGCACTTGCGTACCCGCTTCCGGATTATCAATCAGATAGTCGTTGCCTATAGGAATATACACAAACTGGCCCGTTTTCAGCGTTTTTTCCGTCCCGCTCACCGTTGCCGTGCATTGGCCACTGATGACATAGAAAAATAATTGAGATTGTTTGGTTGTACCAACGAGTTTACCGTCTTCCTTCAGTGTAATGAGTGTCTGGCACAGGTTAGCGCCCATTTGCTCATTGATGATGACGTTTACCGTACAGTTGTCCCAACCAGGTACGCGACTATTGATGTAGCCATCGGGGCTAATGACGGCGTGGTTGCGCTTAACAACGGACCGGGTAAGTGCTGAAATTTCCATATGTTTTACTTTCGAGGTAATTTTTGTCAATCCTCCTGAGGTCGGAATGACAAAAAATTATCAATAAGGTGGTTTATAAATCGATCAGCAACCTGAAGGGTAGCTGCCATATCACTTACTTCAACATCTTCCAACGGGTTATGGCTGATGCCCTTAAAACAACGCACGAATAGCATACATACCGGCGCAACCTGCGAAATCGGCACGCCATCATGCCCAGCGCCACTCACTAGGTCAATTAATTCATAACCAGACTCGTTTATCGACTTGGCTAGTAATTCAGTCAGTAGAATGTCACACGCTACTGGATCGGTTTCCTGAATAAGATTCCACGTAACCGGAACGCCCCGTTTTTCGCCAATGGCATAACATGCCAACTGTAACATTTGGTAGGCCGACGCTAAAACGGTCTCATCGTTGCTCCGTACATCCAGACTGCAATGTACGTCGCCGGGAATAACATTACTGGCGGCATTCACTACATTTAGTTTACCAACCGTAGCCACCAGATGCTGTTTAGTTGTGTTCCCAAACCGTTCGACCTCCAGAATGAATTCGGCAGCAGCACAGAGCGCATCCTGCCGCATATCCATGGGCACGGTTCCAGCATGGCCAGCCATACCCCTAAACTTAATTTCCACTCGTTTTTGACCCGCAATGGCTGTCACAACCGCCACAGGCACATTTCGTTCGTATAGAACAGGTCCTTGCTCTATGTGTATTTCAACATACCCTAGCCAATCGTCAGGCGCAATCGCATCGGCAGGCAGTTGATCGATACCACAACCAATTGCCTGAATGACTTCGCTCAGTGTCGTGCCCGACTCATCTTTTTTAGCCAACAGGCTCGTATCAAACGAACCGGCAACGACTTTACTGCCCAGGTATGTCGTATGAAAGCGAACACCTTCTTCATCGCTGAAGGCAATCAATTCCAGATGAAACGGCAGCGCTTTACCCGATTGGCGGAGTTGTTCGAGTAAATCCAGCCCCATGATTACGCCCATCGGGCCGTCGAACTTTCCGGCGTTCACGACCGTATCCATGTGCGAGGCAATGACAAACGTTTTAGCGCCCGCTATTGAACTTGTTAACCGGCCTCTGACATTACCAATGGCATCGACCCGCGTTTGCAAGCCAGCAGTCTGCATCCATCGCTGAATCAATCGACTTCCCTCCTGAAACGCTACGGTCCCGAACGTACGGGTTACGCAGGCAGGATCATCACTGATTGCTGCCAGTTCGTTGACCTTGTTCAGTACGTTCTCAGCTCGGAGCAAGTAGTCGATCATAACGTTCATGTATAGATTTATTGTCCACAGAGCGGTCCGCCGATGCGGCACAGAGAACACAGAATTGTGTTGTGATGATTAAAACTCTGTGGTCTCTGTCCCTCTGTGTTTAATAAATTTTCCGGAGTTCAACACAACAAAGCTTCCATCCTTAAAAACCAGTTCACCCCCCAGATACGTTTGCTCGACAACGCCGTATAACTCTTCTTTCAGATAGGGCGTCATTTTATGCTTGTGTTGCAAGGAATCTGTTGAAACGACAAACGATTTTTCAGGATTCCAGACGATTAAATCGGCATCGTAGCCTTTTGCAATTCGCCCTTTTCGATGATCCAATCCCGCTAATTGTGCCGGTTTTTCACTCAGCCACCTGGCAATATCCGTTACCATGAAACCGCGTTGGCGGGCAGCTGTCCAAAGCACGGGCAAAGCTAGTTGCAGGGACGCGATGCCCCCCCAGGCTTTCATGAAATCACCACTTTCCATCTGCTTCAAATCGGGTGGTGCGGACGAATGATCAGTAGCGACAAAATCAATGATTCCAGAGCGCAACGCTTCCCATAATTGGTCGTTATTTTCTTTTTCGCGGATGGGTGGCGCACATTTAAACTGCGTTTGCCCATCCCGAATGGTTTCAGCAGTGAAATACAAATAATGCTGCCCCGTTTCGACCGTGAGTGGCAAGCCTTTTTGTTTCGCTTTGTCAATGGACTCAATGGAATTAGCCGACGACAAATGGACAATATGCGTCCGGCAATTGTAGTCTTCGCAAAGCCGAATCATCCTATCGATGGCTTTATCTTCCCATTCTTTCGGTCTGGAAGACAGGTAGTTCGCGTATGAACGAGCATCACCAGTGGCCAGTTTTTCGTCCGTCGATAATTCACAATGAACCAGTAGAGGCAACCCATGTTTTGCAATAATTGGCATCGCTTTTCGCAGGTCGGCTTCTGTCACATTCGGGAAATCGTCGATACCGGAGTGGGTTAGAAACGCTTTGAACCCCAATAAGCCTTTATTGATCAGCTGTTCAATCTCGTCCGTATTGCCCGGCACAAGGCCTCCCCAGAAACCACAGTTCGTATGGAGTTGTCCTTTAGTGGCCGCCATCTTCTGGTCGAAAGCCTCGGCAGTTGTCGTTACTGGCGATGAGTTCAAGGGCATATCGACCAGCGTGGTCAAGCCACCCGCAATGGCGGCACGCGTGGCCGTGTTGAAACCCTCCCAATCTGTTCGACCGGGTTCATTAATGTGGACGTGCGGGTCAATGACGCCCGACATCAGCACACGATCTCCGATGTCGATGACTTCGGCATTGAACCCTTGTGGTACTTCCGGTAGAACATCAGCAATCAGACCGTCTTTTAGTAAAACAACGGCTTTTCTGATTCCTTCTGGCGTACAGATTTTATTTCCTTTGATGGCACGATCGATCATACTAAAAATAGAAAATTAATTTCTATACTAGAGGTCAATACTACCCAAAACAGCCGAAACAACCATGAAGCTCACCTTGAAAAAAAATGCGTACGGAAAGAATGCCGTGAACCTGTCAAAAATCATTCGGCACCCTAACTACCATGAATTCAGACAGATCTCCGTCAACGTATCGCTGGAAGGAGACTTTGAAACGGCCCACACGGTAGGCGATAACTCCAAAATAGTACCTACCGATACGCAGAAAAACACGGTGTATGCGCTGGCCAAAGAGCATTTTGTGGATTCTATCGAAAATTTCGGCCTCTATTTAGCCAATTATTTTATCACCAATAATCCGCAGGTATCGCAGGCCACCGTCCATATTATCGAGCATCCCTGGGCTCGCATGGCCTTCGACGGTGAGCCGCATCATCATGCCTATGTGGGTGGCGGTTCTGAAAAACGGACAACAACCTTAGTACAGACTACCGAAGCAATTCGTGTGACCTCGGGCATCAAAGATCTGCTGATTCTAAAAACAACCGATTCGGGATTTGAGGGCTACGTCAAAGACCAATACACAACCCTGAAAGAAACGGCCGACCGCATTTTCGCGACCCAATGCGAGGCCAACTGGGTGTACACTTCCCACAACCTTGACTTTACGAGTCTGTTCGGCAAAATCCGCGAAACGCTACTAAAAACCTTCGCGCATCACAAGAGTCTGTCGGTGCAGCAAACGTTGCTGGCTATGGGATCGGCCGTCTTGGAAGAGAATCAGGAAGTAAGCGAAATAAGCCTGATCATGCCCAACAAACACCACATCCCGTTCAACCTGGAGCAGTTCGGAATGGACAACCAAAACGAGATTTTCATCGCTACCGATGAGCCATACGGGTATATAACAGGAACGGTGACGAGGGAGTAAACTAATGAATAATGAATAATGAATAATGAATAATGAATAATGAATAATGAATAATGAATAATGAATAATGAATAATGAATAATGAATAATGAATAATGAATAATGAATAATGAATAATGAATAATGTACCAGACAATCGTTCATTGTTATCTGGATGACCTATTTATTTGCTAGTGCCGTTTACAATTCTGTTGCCTTGATGCCAACAACACGAATACCATATTTTGTAAGCGTATCTACTTTTTTGGGATTGTTCGTCAACATACGAATCGACTTAACGCCCAGTTCATTTAAGATTTCGGCGGCTACCCTGTAGTCTCTGGCATCTCGTTTAAACCCTACCGCTTCGTACGCATCGGCCTGAGCCAGCCCTATTCGTTTATACTCAACGCTTTTTAGCAAGGCAAAATGACCATTTCCTTTTCCTTCCTGATCGAGCCAAATCACGATGCCTCTTCCCTCCTGCTGAATAAGTTGCTGAGAAATTTCCATCTGCTCCCGGCAATCACATTCAATACTGTTAAACGCATGTCCGAACAGACAGGACGAATGAACCCGGCACAATACCTCTTCTGCCCCATCCACATCACCCATTAACAAGGCAATCGATTCGTTTTGCCCATCGTAAAAGAGAACTTCACGGTATTCTCCAAATTTAGTTTTCAGGTTTCCTTCAGCAAGTTTAACAATCATGATGGTACTGGGGAATAAAAGATTCTGTGGATTCTATTGATCCTGCGGAGCTTGTAGAATCAATAAAATTCACAGAATCAACTAGTTAATCAACTACTCTGTATCTGCCTTTGCCAATAGCGTTTCCGCCAACTCTGTCAGCCCGATGGTGGCTGGTTCGGCAATGAAGGTGACGTTCGGGCGTTTCTGCATGGTGGGCATGTTTGGGTCTACGACATAGATTGGCACGCCATTCCGAACGGCGTAGACCAGGCCAGCCGCTGGATACACATTTAGCGAGGTGCCCACAACAATGAAAATATCGGCCTCCTGGGTGATGTCTACGGCTACGTCCATCATGGGTACGGCTTCACCAAACCAGACAATGTGTGGCCGAAGCTGGGAGCCTTTCTTACAGAGGTCGCCCTGTTTAATCTCCCACCCATCAACATCATAAACCAATGATTCATCGAACGATGAGCGCGATTTAAACAACTCCCCATGCAGGTGAACCACCTTCGATGAACCCGCTTTCTCATGCAGATTATCTACATTCTGGGTGATAACCGTCACGTCATACTTCCCCTCTAATTTCACCAACGCCAGATGTCCCGCATTAGGCATTACACTAAGCGCCTGTTTACGGCGCTGATTGTAAAAATCCTGTACCAAAGCCGGGTTCCGCTGCCAGGCTTCGGGCGTGGCTACATCCTCGATCCGGTGATTTTCCCAAAGCCCGTCCGATGCCCGAAAGGTTGGAATCCCACTCTCCGCACTAATACCTGCGCCAGATAGAACAACGATTTTTTTCATACAATTAATAGTTAGGGAGAAAAGGGAGGAAGGGTAGAGAGGGAGGAAGAAAAATACCTTATCTACATAATTTTTCGTTCTCCATTCTCCCTTTCCTCCCTCTCTTCCCCTTCCTCCTTCCTCCCCTAATTTACACTTATTCCACAACAATTTCATCCGTGGCGAACCAGGTTTTTCCGCCTGCGTTGGGATGGCCTGCGGGGCAAATACCCGCGTTTTTCGCCCGGACACGTACATAACGTGCCCGCGCCGTCTTGAAGTCGGCGACAACGGGCAAAATATCCCAGGGGCCATTCAGATCATAGGTAACGGGCTGAGAAATAGCTTCCTTAAAGTCTTTCCCATCTTTCGAAATAGCTATGTCAACCGACGCTGGCGGGAAGCTACTGCTCATAATAATCTTCAAAAAATTCAGCGAGACCTTCGTCACACTCGTCACGTCGCCCAGATCGACCATCACATCCATATCACCGGAGAAACTAACCCATTGACGCCGATCCCGTGGGGTTTCTCCCCGAATACCGTCGGTCAGTTTGGTTGTTTTGGGATCACTATTCAGATCTGAAGCGATCGTATAGGTATAGGGTTTGTTCTTACCCTTATGAAGCGTAAAGGTTTGGGTAAGCCGTCCACCTGTGGGCGTCCCTCCAGTCTGAGTTACGGCCCGAATCGTTGTCGTTTTCGTGAGCGTGATGGGTCCGATGTATTCGGTACTTTTCTCGTTTGGTTCTTTGCCGTTGGTCGTGTAGAAGATACGACTGTCGGAGTCCAGTTTACTCAGACGCACCTGAATCTGGCCCTGCTCATTAGCCTGCGTAGTCGCCGAAATATCGAATAGTCGTTTCGCATAATTGACAGGAATAACATCGAGCTTAGGCAAGTGATTTTTTAGTCGCTGGGCAAAATCCTCGAAGTTATGCGGTCCCTGCTGCATCCAGCCAATTTCGGCCAGGGCAATCGCTCTCGGGAAGGTGGAATATTCAACCGCTTCCGGTGTGGGCAGGTATTCTGTCCAGACATTCCCCTGAACCCCCACAATGTATTTCTGTTCTTCGGCGGTCAATTCGGCGGGCATGGGTTCGTAGGCATAGACCTGATCCAGTGGCAGGTAACCACCAATCGCCAGCGGTTCGGTGGCCGGATTTCCCTGGTAATAATCGAGGTAACAGGTGCCGTTTGGCGACATCACCACGTTATGCTTTTGCTTAGCTGCCGCAATGCCACCCGCCGTACCACGCCAGCTCATGACGGTTGCGTTAGGGGCGAGTCCGCCTTCCAGAATTTCGTCCCAACCAATGATTGAACGGCCTTTGCTGTTCAGGAATTTCTCGATACGCCGGATGAAATAGCTTTGCAGTTCATGCTCATCTTTGAGGTTGTTTTTTTTCATCAGATCCTGGCAGAACGCGCTGTTTTTCCAGGCCGTTTTCGGGCATTCATCGCCACCAATATGAATGTATTTCCCAGGAAATAAGGCAATTACTTCGGTCAGTACATCCTGCAAAAAGGTAAACGTCTTCTCCGACGGGCAGTACACTTCTTCCGAAACGCCCCATTTAGTGGCTACCTGATAGCCTTTGGCAGGATCACAACCTAATTCCGGATACGATGCCAGGGCTGCCTGCGCATGGCCAGGCATTTCGATTTCAGGAACGATCGTTACAAACCGGCTTTGGGCGTAGCGCACTACATCCTTAATTTCTTCCTGCGTATAAAATCCACCCGATGGTTTTCCATCGAATTTCTGGGGATAATTCTCGCTATACTGACCAACGATCGATTCGGCCCGTTTGCTGCCAACCTGCGTTAGTTTCGGGTACTTTTTGATTTCGATCCGCCACCCCTGATCTTCAGTCAGGTGCCAGTGAAATGTATTTTGCTTGTGCATCGCCATCAGATCGATGAATTTCTTGACGAACGGCACCGGCATGAAATAGCGACCGGCATCGAGCATTAATCCCCGATAACCGTAGCGGGGTTTATCGGTTATGGCACAGGCAGGCATGGCCGCCGTGGCCGATTTGCCCGCTGGCAATAATTGCCGCATGGTTTGAGCCGCATAAAACAGGCCTTTGGTCGTGGCCGCTTCGGCAAGCACCTTCGTCGGCGTAACGGTCAGTTTATAGCCTTCATCGCCCAGAACCAGCTTTTTATTGAGCGTAAAAAAAATGTGGGGGGCTTTCGCTAGTGCAGGACTGGTTGGCGCAACAGATAGCGCCAAACCGTTCGCCGTTTTTACCTGACTGGCAAACAGTTGAGCCACCGCCTTAACGCTGGCATCCGTAGCCGGGGCAATCACAACACGTGTACTCGGAGAGACTGTAAATTGACCGTTTTGCCCGGAAAAACGAGCAGGGAATGGAATCAGATTATATTGATTGTCGGGGGTTTGAGCAAATAGTGGGGAGGAAAATAGCAAACAAATAAGCAGATGTTTCATGCGGCCAGTTCGGTAGCGGTTGGTTCAGTTGGCAAAATAGTGATGATTTTCCAAAGGGTATTAAAAACACAAAATACAGTGTTGCCCGTTCATGCTCGCTTATGGCGAGTGTGGCCTATGTAAAGGCCGTCCCGCCCGTAATTTCCCTCAGCTAAAGTTAGGAATACAACCAGCGTACTCATTTTAATTGGTTAGACATGGACACAACGGGCGGGACGCCCTTTGCATAGGCCACACTCGGCAAAGCCAAGCGTGAACGAAGGACGAAGTATTAAAAACAAAAAGCCTTCCGGTAGTGAGTTAGTTACTCATTACCGGAAGGCTTGTCATTCCGACCTTAGGAGGAATCTCAAACTTGACTAATATAAAAGTTGAGATTCCTCCTAAGGTCGGAATGACAAATTATCTTCAATTATTACTTCTTCGCAGCAGCTTTCTTGGCGGGTGCTTTGGCCGCTGGCTTCTTGGCAGTTGTTACTGTCGCCTTGGCTTTGGCCGGAGCTGCCTTTTTCGCAGGTGCCGGTTCGTCGCCCGCCAGTTTCAGGCAATCTTCGAGCGTTAAGGATGCGGGGTCAACGTCTTTCGGAATTTTGACGTTTCGCTTGCCAACCGCCAGATACGGCCCGTATTGACCATTGACAACTTTGACCGCCGGATTCTCCGGGAATTCTTTGATGTATTTATTCGCTTCGGCTTGTCGCTTGGCCAGAATCAGTTCTATAGCCCGATCCAGTGTCATACCCGCCAGCGATTCATTCCGCGGAATGGAGATGTATTTGTCTTCGTACTTCACATACGGGCCAAAACGCCCTTTACCAGTCGTAACAGGCTTACCTTCGTATTCTCCTATGGCCTCACTAACGGCTTCGGCACGCTTCTGCTGGATAAGCTGAACGGCACGGTCGGCGTCAATCGAATACGGATCGTCTTCTTTTGTGAGTGATACGTATTTGTCATCATGCTTTACATACGGGCCAAATTTGCCGATACCGATGGTCATGGGTTTGTCTTCAAAGAAACCAACCTCACGAGGTAACGTGAACAAGTCCAGCGCATCCTGCAAGGTGATGGTTTCAATCAGTTGACCATCGCGCAGGTTCGCATATTGTGGTTTCTCATCGTCGGTCGATTCACCGATTTGCGCATAGGCTCCGTATTTCCCCAGTCGTGCCGACACTTTTTTACCGGTTCGCGGATCGAGGCCCAGGTCTTTGGCACCTGTCTTGAACGAAACGATCGACGAGCCCTGGATGTCTTCGATGTTTTTATGGAAATCACCGTAGAAGCCTTCCAGCATGGTCTTCCAGTTCATTTTGCCATCGGCAATCTCGTCAAACTCCTTCTCAACCGTTGCCGTGAACTGATAATCGACAATGTCCGGAAAATATTCAACCAGGAAGTCATTGACCACAATGCCTGTATTGGTTGGGAACAGCTTGGCTTTTTCGGAGCCGAAAGTTTCCTTCCCGCTGGTTTCGCTGATTTTGTTCTGTTGAAGGGTGTACTCTGTATATTTCCGTTCCTGACCGGGTTTGTCCTGCTTAACGACATAGCCGCGGTTCACGATGGTCGAAATGGTCGGCGCATACGTGGACGGGCGACCGATGCCCATTTCTTCCAGTTTTTTCACCAGCGAGGCCTCTGCATAGCGAGGCTGTGGACGCGTAAACTTCTCGGTAGCTTTCATCTGCCCGAGATTCAGGCCTTGCCCAATGGTCAGTGGCGGCAGCATTCCTTTTGCATCTTCATCATCCTCATCGTCTTTCGATTCGAGGTAAACACGCAGGAACCCATCGAATTTAATTACCTCTCCCTGAGCAACCAGCTCATTTGGAAAGCTCTGGCCCGAAGCGGCTGGTGGCGTATCGACAAAAGGACTATCGTCAATATGCGTCTGGAATGTCGTTGTTGTTCCGTTGGCGAATTTAATCCCGATGGTTACAGTTGTGCGTTCGAGTTGAGCATCAGCCATTTGCGAGGCTATCGCCCGTTTCCAGATCAGCTCGTATAACCGTTTCTGATCACGGTCAGCACCAGCATTCCGGTCATTGAAATTTGTCGGACGGATGGCTTCGTGCGCTTCCTGCGCCGATTCATTCTTCGTCTTGAACTGGCGCGTTTGTATATATTTCTCACCAAACTCCGAACCGATCTCTGCCACAGCCTTATCGATGGCTTCGGTTGAGAGGTTCGTTGAATCTGTCCGCATGTACGAAATCTTACCCGCTTCGTACAGGTTCTGGGCAATCCGCATAGTCCGATCAACCGAATAGCTCAGTTTACGCGACGATTCCTGTTGAAGGGTCGAGGTAGTAAACGGTGGCGCAGGTGATTTCTTGGCGGGTTTAACCTCTAAATTTTTGATTGTAAATGTTGCTCCGATACAGGCTTCCAGAAAGGCCCGTGCCTGACCGGAGGTTGCAAAGTTTTTGGGCAGTTCGGCATTCAGGACTTTGCTGCCATCCACGATAAACTGGGCAGTAACCTTAAAAGACGATTTGGCAGAGTGCTTATCGATCTCGCGTTCGCGCTCTACAACCAGTCGCAGGGCCACGGATTGCACCCGTCCTGCCGATAGTCCTGTACTCCCACCTTTGATCTTACGCCACAATACCGGCGACAGTTCATAACCAACCAACCGGTCGAGTACGCGTCGGGCCTGCTGGGCATTCACTAAATCAACATCAATGGTGCGGGGCGATTTAATGGCATTCTGGATCGCGTTCTTGGTAATTTCCCGGAATACGATCCGCTTGGTATTGTCGCGCAGGCCGAGGGCTTCCTTAAGGTGCCACGAAATAGCTTCCCCTTCGCGGTCATCATCAGTCGCCAGCCAAACTTCATCCGCAGCTTTAGCGAGCGCCTTTAATTCACTAACTAATTTCTTTTTATCGGGCGAAATTTCGTAAGATGGCTGGAACCCATTCGTGACGTCCACAGCCAGCCCATCTTTGGGCAAATCGCGTACGTGACCAAAGCTTGACTTCACTGTAAAGTCCTTACCAAGATAGCCTTCAATGGTTTTCGCCTTCGCTGGCGACTCCACTATGACTAAGTTTTTCGACATAATCGATGTTCAGGTTGATACTGTCTCCGCTGCCATTTGACACGAATGGCCTACGTGGCCCGGGCCAAATATAGACGCAAAAGCACTGACTTATGCAAATACATAAGTTATATGCGGCAAACGTAAGACTGGTGATTAGTTATATTTATACAACAACATGTGGTAACGCATCGTTCGGCCCGACCCAATGAAATCCTTATTAATGAGCAAATAAGCCGTATTTTGGGTCGAATAAAAAACGAGTCAACACGTATGCAAAGTAGCCTGGGTGCGCATCTTAGGGTTATGAATTATTTTTTGACGCTCATCGTGCTCCTGACAGTTACGGGCTGCCAGTCGAAGCAGGAATCAGAACAAGCTTTGGCAGAGATTAACCTAACACCCCGTAGCATGGCGGCCTTAAAAGCCCCTTCTCCCGAGCAGGACCAATCCTCTCCTGATCAGGAACAGATGCCTGAATCGCCCACCGCTTCTCCCGCACAACCATCAATCGGCATCAATCGGAAGATCATCCGTAATGCGCAGATACGCATCCGGGTAAGTGATTTCGTAAAATCGGGGCAGGCTATTGAACAGGTTGTCCGTCAGAGCGGTGGCCAGATTACCAGCTCGAACGAAACCAAAACCGGTAACAGTATCGAAAACGCACTCGTTATTCGGGTGCCTGCCAGTCGATTAGATGCACTTCTGGCGTTGCTCTTGAAGGAGTCAATTTTCACTGATACCAAAACCATCACGTCGGAGGATGTGACGCGCCGGTACGTCGATGTGGAAGCCCGGATTCGTAGCAAAAAAGCGGTTGAGGAAACCTATCTGAAACTTCTGAAACAGGCTCGTTCAGTTGCCGATGTGCTAAAGGTTGAAGAGCAATTAGGGAAACTTCGGGAAGAGCGCGAGGTACAGGAAGCTGAACTTCGGCAGCTTAAGGATGAAGTAGCGCTGAGTACGATCAATCTGTCTTATTATCAGCAAACCGAAGTCGCCCTGAATCCAGAGGAACCTTTTTACGCCCAAATCTGGCGAAATTTAACCGACGGATTTCGATTGATGGGCGATGTATTAGTCGGCCTATTTTATTTCCTTCCCATTATAATCGTTGGCGCTGGCGTTGTCTGGCTATTTCTGCGCTGGCGCCGGAAACGGCGGAGTGCTGTCAAATAAATTGTTTTTAAACACAGAGGCACAGAGAGAAGCACGAAGAACACAGAGTTTAAAATTAAAGTTTTTTTCTCTGTGTTCTCCGTGCCTCCTCTGTGCCTCTGTGTTTAAAAAATTCCTTTTATTTCAGCAGGTTCAAATCAGGCTGGGCGTATTTGTATACTTTAAAATAGAGCGTTGTTTTCGTTTGATAAACACCCTCAATCGTGGATATTTCATTCACAAATTCTACTAAGTGATTGTTACTCTGACACATCACGTCCACTTCCAGATCGTAATCACCGGAGGTGCTGGCCAGGAAACTAACTTCAGGCTTCCTCGAAATTTCCTGCGCCACAGGCTCCTTTAACGTAGCCGGCCGAATATATATGGCAATGTGCGCATAAGCCCGAAAGCCGACCTTTTCCGGGTCCACCCGGCCGACAATACTAATTATCCCTTCTTCCAGTAACCGATTCAGGCGGGTGCGGGCGGTGCCGACAGATACATTCAACTGTTCGGCAATTTCTGTAAACGACATTCGCCCATCCTTCTGAAGACACGATAGGATGGCAAAGTCTAAATCATCCAGCGTTGTGTGGTTCTTCTCCATTTCCGTGATTTTGTTGCGTTAAAAATAATATAAATAGTTGACTGGTATCTATATAATTTTTAGTTTGCACTTCCTTTTTCTGCAAAATATGCAGACACACAACAAAACCATGAAGTATACTCCCATTCGGAACTACATAAACAGGCAGTTTGTCGACCCATCGACCGACCGAACGTTAGCGGTCATCTCGCCTGTCGACGGTACTTTACTATCGACCGTGCCGCTATCGACTGCTGCTGATTTAGATGCTGCCGTTCAAGCGGCCAAAGCTGCCTTCCCGGCCTGGAGCCGAACAACGATTAAGGAAAGAGTTCAGGTCTTTTTCCGGTATAAAGCCCTGTTAGAAAAGAACTTAAGAGAGTTGGCTTTATTAGTTCAGGAAGAAAACGGCAAAACCTACGATGAGGCCGTCGCTGAAATCGAGAAAGGTGCCGAACTGGCCGAATTTGCCTGCTCATTACCCCAGATCGTGACGGGCGAGATTCTGGAAGTAAGTCGTGGGGTTGAGTGCCGGACCGAACATGTGCCGCTGGGTGTTGTCGCCAGTATCGTGCCGTTCAACTTTCCGAGTATGGTGCCTAACTGGACAATCCCAAATGCGATTGCCCTGGGTAATTGCATGATTATTAAGCCATCCGAGAAAGTACCATTAAGCGTTGGCCGATTAGCCGAACTATTGCAGGAAGCTGGCTTGCCCGCAGGCGTTTTCAACATCGTTCAAGGGGATCGTGAGGTGGTCGAAGCCATCTGCGATCATCCGGGCATCGAAGCCGTTTCGTTTGTGGGTTCGACCAAAATTGCCAAAGCCGTTTATAAACGGGCAACCAGTAATTACAAACGCTGTCTGGCACTGGGTGGGGCAAAAAACCACCTCATTGTGCTGCCAGACGCCATTCCGGGCATGACGGCCCAAAACATCACGGCTTCTATGGCCGGTTGCGCTGGTCAGCGGTGTATGGCGGCTTCGGCAATGGTTGCCGTTGGGCCGGTGGATCATATTATTGCCAAACTTTGCGAAGAGGCACAAAAAATGGTGCCGGGCAAGAACCTCGGCTCAGTCATCAATCGCGAATCCAAAGAGCGCATCGAGCGCTATATTACGGAAGCCGAAAGTCAGGGAGCCAAAGTGCTGGTTGACGGTCGGAACCCGATTGTCGAAGGGAAAGAAAACGGCACCTATGTGGGTGCAACGGTGATTGACTATGTAACGCCCGATATGGCCATTGCCAAAGAGGAAATTTTCGGTCCGGTCATCAGCATCATGCGGACCAATACGGTCGATGAAGCGCTGGCTATCGAAAACGCCAATCCGTATGGAAATGCGGCTTCGGTATTTACCCAGAATGGCGGCATGGCGCGGTACGTGATCGATAAAGCCAGCGCCGGTATGGTGGGCGTCAACGTGGGCGTACCCGTTCCGCGCGAACCGTTCTCGTTTGGCGGCTGGAACGAAAGCCTTTTCGGTGTGGGCGACATCACCGGAAAAAGCTCCATTGAATTCTGGACTAAACTGAAGAAAAGCACCACAAAGTGGAATCCCGAAGCGGGGATAAATTGGATGAGTTAGACTAATTAGTTTGATGTTTGGAGTTTGACGTTCGAAGTTGGCTGACGCAAGAATGCTAACGCGCCAGCCAACTTCAAACTTCCAACTACGAACTTCAAACCATTAACAAAACCAAAATGATCGACACAGCAACGCTTTCCGAAACGCAGGAAGTCCTTCAGGACAGCTTCGATTACACTGTATTTGCCTGGAGCAAACAAAAGAATATTTCGCCGATTGCCGTGAAATATGCCAAAGGCGTTTACCTGTATGATTACGATGACAAACGCTACATCGACTTTTCGTCGGGCCTGATGAATGTGAACATTGGTCATGGTAATCAGCGCATTACGGAGGCTGTTGTTCGGCAAATGCAGGAAGTGAGTTATGTGACGCCCTACTGCGTGACCAAAGTTCGGGGGGAGTTAGGCAAGAAATTAGCCGAAATATGCCCCGGCGATCTGAACAAAGCCTTCTTTACGTTGTGTGGGGCCACGTCCAATGAAGCCGCGATTAAACTGGCTCGATTGTACACGGGACGGCACAAGATCATAAGCCGCTACCAATCCTATCACGGTGCTACATACGGTACATTATCGGTAGGCGGTGACCCCCGCAAACTACCCGACGATTCGCAGCAGGCACCTAATTTCGTGCATATCGATATTCCGTATAAGTATCGCTGGAATCACGACGAGGCAAGCATGCTGACGGATTCAGTTGCTCAGTTAGAGCGCGTTATCGCCTACGAAGGACCAGGTAACATTGCGGCCATCATGCTGGAAGGAGAATCTGGCACATCGGGCTGTTTGCAGTATCCGGTCGGCTACTTAGCGGCCGTTCGGGAAATCTGCGATAAACACGGGATTCTGATCATCATGGACGAGGTCATGAGCGGTTTCGGCCGAACGGGCAAATGGTTTGGCTTTGAAAATCATGGAATTGTACCGGACCTGGTCACCATGGCGAAAGGCATCACCAGTGGTTATATCCCATTCGGCTGCCTAATGGTGACGGATAAAATCGCGTCTCGATACGACGATACAGTTCTGGCAACGGGTATGACTTATGCGGCCCACCCGGTTGGTTGTGCGGCTGCGCTGGAAACGCTGAAAATTTATGAAGATGAGAATCTGATCGAGAATGCGGTCGAAATGGGCAAGTATATGGATGAGCAAGCGGCCATACTGATGGAAAAACATCCGAGCATTGGCGACTTTAGAAATACGGGGCTACTAGGCTGCTTTGAGCTGGTCAAAAACAGAACGACTAAAGAACCGATGGCTCCGTTCAATGCCAAGCCCGAAGAAATGTCCGTAATGAGCAAAGTAGCTGCCAAGATCAAGGAGCTAGGCATGTACACCTTTGTTCGCTGGAGTTACATTTTCGTGGCCCCTCCCCTCTGCGTTACCAAAGAGCAAATCGACGAAGGATTGGCAATTATCAGTGAGGCAATAAAAATTGCGGATGAATATGTAGCATAGAAAGTGGTGTTGGGCACGGTTTTCGCGGCTCTTTTCGGTATATATGATGATCTATCGATAACATGGATCGATCCTCGAAATCAACAACCACTCAACAACATTATGCGCACATCTAGACGCAAGTTTATCAGGGTACTTTCTTTGGGAACGGCTACGGCAATCTATCCTGCGGCAACGTTTACGTCGTTCGGAGGCATGCCAATCGCTGCCGATCCCGCAAAACGCATTATTCTCGATAGTGATACAGCTACAGACGATGCCCTCGCAATTCTTTTGGCAGTATCGTCTCCCAAATTGAAAGTTGAAGCGATCACCATTACCTGCGGCAATGTCGGTTTTGAGCAGCAAACGAAAAATGCGCTGTACACGCTTCAGGTAGCGGGCAAGAAAGGACAAATCCCTGTTTATAAAGGCTCTGATCGTCCACTGGTTCGGGAGGTTTTTGGCAATGCGACCTATGTGCATGGCAAGGATGGCATGAGCGATTCGTTTTTCCCGGATCCAGTTCAGAAGCCGGAGGCCGAACATGCGGTCGATGCGATCATTCGATTGGTGGAAAAGTACCCAAATGAGCTAACGATTGTTGCCATTGGCCCGCTTACCAATGTTGCGTTGGCACTGCAAAAAAAGCCAACCATTGCCAAACAGATTAAAGAGGTGTATTTTATGGGTGGTTTCTATAAGTTTTATGGCAACGTCAATCCACTAGCGACATACAATGCCTGGGTCGATCCAGAAGCCGCCCGACTTGTGTTTCAATCGGGCATCCCCATCCGGACAGTCGGGTTTGATGTGAGCGTCAAGAGTTCGGTCTTTACCGATGACGATTATGACAAAGTGGAAAAGCTGGGTACAAAATATTCCGATTTTTTCATGCAGATCAATAAGGTTCGTCGGAAGTACTGTAAAGAGCACCAGAAGATGAATGGCTCCAATCACCCGGATGCCATCACCGTTGCCGCTGTCATTGACCCTAGCCTCATTACACAATCCGTATTTCGGTATGTAGATGTTGAAACAAAGGGAGAATTGACAGTTGGCGCTTTGGCAATCGATGAACTTGGCGTCTGGAAAAAACCACCGAATACGAACATCAGCGTCGAAGCCGACGAAGCCAAGTTCAAGAAAATGGTATTTGATACATTGAAATTGAGTTAACAAGTTTGTAGTTCGAAGTTTGACGTTTGTAGTTATGTTATCCCGTACTATTCTACGAACTTCAGACTACAAACTTCGAACTAGAAACCTTAAACTACAAAAATGCAACTAGCCCAAGAAACAACTGTAGACGAGTCATCGGCTCTCTACAGCAAAGATTTAGCCCCCATTCCTGCGTCGAAACGAACGTGGAATACCTGGAATTATGCAGCCTTATGGATCAGTATGAGCCTGTGTATTCCTACGTATATGATGGCTAGTTCACTCATTCAGGGCGGTATGAACTGGTGGCAGGCTATTTTCACCATCTTTCTGGGCAATACGATTGTTCTGATTCCCATGGTCTTGAATGGCCATGCCGGTGCTAAATACGGTATTCCGTTCCCGGTTTTGGTTCGATCCAGTTTTGGCACTCGTGGCGCAAATATCCCGGCCTTGTTACGCGCCATTGTAGCCTGTGGCTGGTTCGGCATTCAGACCTGGATTGGCGGCTTTTCGATCTACCAGATGCTTCGGTTATGGATTCCATCATTGGAGACACTGCCCCAGGTGTTTCCGGCTTCCTTTGGCTTGCAAACGGGGCCAGCAATCTGCTTCTTTCTGTTCTGGCTGCTAAATATGTACGTTGTGTACCTTGGCGTCGAAAGCATCAAGAAGTTACTGGTTTTTAAGGCGTTCTTTTTACCCGTAGCGGCACTGGCGTTACTCTGGTGGGCAATCTCCGCCGGGAACGGCCTCGGCCCTATTCTGGAACAACCCGCTAAATTCGCTGACTCGGCAGCGTTCTTCGCGTTTTTCTTCCCAGCCTTAACAGGCATGGTTGGTTTCTGGGCAACTTTATCCTTGAACATTCCTGACTTTACACGCTATGCCACCAGTCAGCGGGCACAGATACGCGGGCAGGTTATTGGGCTTCCGCCCGCCATGACGCTCTTCTCATTTATCGGCGTAGTCGTTACCTCAGCTACGACCATTATCTACGGCACCACCATCTGGGACCCGCTCGTTCTGGCCGGCAAGTTCGACAGCAAACTCCTGGTCAGTGTTGCCATGATTGCGGTGGCTATTTCAACCCTGGCGACCAACATTGCTGCTAATATTGTCAGTCCGGCCAACGATTTCGCCAATCTGGCTCCCTCCAAAATTGATTTCCGAAAAGGTGGCTACATTACCGGCATCATTGGTATCCTGATTTTTCCCTGGAAGCTCATCGCCGATCCAACGGGCTTCATTTTTACGTGGCTGGTCGGTTATTCCAGTTTACTAGGGCCGGTCGGCGGTATCATGATTGCCGATTATTTCTTCCTTCGTAAACAGAAACTGGTGTTGGCCGATCTGTACAGTGAAACGGGGATTTATCGTTTTAAAGGTGGGTTCAACAACGCAGCCATCATCGCCCTTCTTGTGGGGATTCTACCAAACATACCCGGCTTTCTAACCACCATTCAGGTTATTCCGACGGACAGTGTTCCCGGCTGGATTACGCAGTTGTATAACTACGCCTGGTTTGTTGGTTTTTTTGTTAGTGGGGCGGTGTATTTGGGGCTGATGAGTAGGGATTCAGTTTCCAGTTTTCAGCAGCCCTTAGCGAAGGTAAGCTGACCGACTTTAAAGCCCGGAGGGCTGACATCTTTGTAGAAAACTAGCGTATAAAATTAGTATAAAACGCCATAGGCGTGACATCTTCTTTAATGGCAAACACGTATTCTCAAATCTATATTCAACTAGTTTTTGCGGTTAAGGGTAGAGAGAACTTAATAAAAGAGTCTTTCCGAGATGAATTGGAAAAATATATTTGCGGAATTGTGAGTGGCAAGAGCCAAAAAGTTTTAGCCATTTATTGCATGCCAGATCACACGCATTTGCTTATTAGTATAAAGCCTACTATCGCTTTATCTGACTTAGTTAGAGATATAAAAGCAAACTCCTCGGGGCTAATAAATGACAGAAAACTTGTAAAGAGTAAGTTTCATTGGCAGGAAGGGTTTGGCGCTTTTTCATATTCTAAATCTCACTTAGATAATGTTATAAAGTACATTCTTTCGCAGCCTGATCATCATCGTAAAAGGAGTTTTCAAGAAGAATACCTAGAGTTTTTGAAGAAGTTTGAGATAGACTATGAAGAAAAATATTTATTCGAATGGATAAATTAACCCAACATGGTCAGAACCTGAAAAAAGATACCGCTCCTACGGAGCTTTACTATCCGCGGAGAGACTTTTATTCTGCAATGATACCGGCCCGATGGGCCTGACTCGACTTTTGAACCTGATTTGTAGTTACGGCGCAAAAAAAACGTCTTAAACGTAAAAATGGACAGCCATAAACGATAGATTATTTATGTCGCTTTTGATAAAAAACGGTCGAATTATAACAGCGGCCGATGATTACGTTGCCGATATCTTCATTGAAGGTGAAACGATTAGCGCCATCGGCAGGAACTTAGCTGTTCAGGCCGATACGACTATCGATGCCACGGGTAAGCTGGTATTTCCCGGCGGCATCGACCCACACGTGCATCTAGCCATGCCATTCATGGGCACCTTTTCGAGCGATACGCACGAAACCGGAACGCGTGCGGCTTTGTATGGTGGCACAACGACCGTCATTGATTTCGTGCTGCAAAAACAGGGGCATTCACTCAAAGAAGCGCTCGCTGACTGGAACTCCCGTGCTCAGGGAACCACCGTTGGCGACTATAGCTTCCATATGGCCGTGACGGATTTTAATGAAGATACGAAGGCTGAAATTAAAGTAATGGTTGAGGAAGAAGGGATCACGTCCTTCAAAACCTTTATGGCCTACAAAGGTGCGTTGATGATCGACGATCGTCAGATGATTGGCCTGATGCAGGAGGTGAAAAAGCAGGGCGGCATGGTCACCGTTCACGCGACCAACGGCGATGTCATTGATTACCTCACAGCCAAACATCGGTCTGAAGGTAAATTAGCTCCGCTCTACCACTATCTCTCGCAACCCGAAGTAACCGAATCCGAAGCCAGTGGTCGTTTTTCCGACATGGCCGATTACACAGGTTGCCCCGGCTACATCGTCCATATGACCTGCGAAGGAGCCCTGAATGCGGTTCGGAACGCGACCCGGCGGAATCAGAAAGTTTTTGTTGAGACGTGTATCCAGTACCTGGTTCTTGATGCATCACTTTATGAGCAAAATTTCGAAGGTGCTAAGTGGGTGATGAGCCCGCCGTTACGGGAGAAAAAAGATCAGCAATCCCTCTGGGCCGGTATCAACCAGGGATTGGTACAGGTGGTCGCAACGGATCATTGCCCGTTCATGTGGGAGCAGAAACTGATGGGGAAAGATGATTTCTCAAAAATTCCCAACGGGCATCCGGCCATCGAAAATCGGATGGAATTACTGTACAGCGAGGGCGTTCACAAAGGTAAGATCACGCTGAATAAGTATGTCGAAGTGGCCTGTACGAACCCGGCTAAAATCTTCGGTATGTTCCCGCGAAAAGGAACGATTGCTGTAGGCAGCGATGCGGACATTGTCATTTTTGACCCCAACGAAACCCATACCCTTTCGGCCAAAACCCATCACATGAACGTCGATTATTCGGGTTACGAAGGCTGGGAGTTGACCGGAAAGGTAAAGACCGTCCTGTTACGTGGGCAGGTTGCCATTGATGACGATAAATGCCTGGTTGATAAGGGGTACGGGCAGTTTATCAAGCGAAATAAAGTGAGCGGGAAGATTTAAAAAAGGTTTACGGTTTACGGTATTCGGTTTACGGTTGGCTGGCGCGTCAATTATAGCTGGCGTCAGCCAACCGTAAACCGAATACCGTAAACCGAATACCATAAACTATAAACCAACATGCCACGAATTATCAAATCTGGATTGATACAAATGAGTCTGCCGATGACCGAAGGGGAAGGCACGATGGAGGAAATTAAAGAGGCAATGATTCAAAAGCACATCCCGCTCATTGAAGAAGCCGGTGAGAAAGGGGTGCAGATTCTGTGCTTGCAGGAGATATTTAGTACCCCCTATTTCTGCCCTGGTCAGAACAGCGCCTGGTATGCATCGGCAGAGTCCATTCCCGGTCCAACCACCGACCGGATGGCCGAGTACGCGAAGAAGTACAAAATGGTAATGATCGTGCCCGTCTACGAAAAAGAACAGGCGGGTGTACTTTACAACACCGCAGCGGTCATTGATGCCGATGGTACGTATCTGGGCAAATACCGCAAGAATCATATTCCCCATACGAATGGGTTTTGGGAGAAGTTTTTCTTTAAGCCCGGCAACCTGGGTTATCCAGTCTTTCAAACGATGTATGCCAAAGTCGGCGTTTATATTTGCTATGACCGTCACTTCCCCGATGGCGCGCGGTGCCTTGGACTGAACGGAGCCGAAATCGTGTACAATCCGTCGGCAACAGTCGCTGGATTGTCGCAATACCTCTGGAAACTGGAGCAACCCGCCCATGCGGCCGCTAACGGCTATTTTATGGGGTGCATTAACCGCGTTGGCGAAGAAAAACCCTGGAATCTCGGTCGGTTCTACGGCTCGTCGTATTTTGTCGATCCACGCGGTCAGATTTTCGCTCTGGCTTCGGAAGACAAAGATGAACTGCTAATCTCTGAATTCGACCTCAATATGATCGACGAAGTCCGCAGCACCTGGCAGTTCTTCCGCGACCGACGGCCGGAGACGTATGGTAAGTTGGTAGAGTTATAACTTAATGGATAATGTAAAATGAATAATGGATAATGCCAGTGCAGGATTCATTATTTTTCGATGGTTCTCATTTTACATTATTCATTGTACATTATCCATTAAAATGCCTATTCTCAACAACCGCTTAACATCGGAACAATACGAGCAAAACTTCAGCGACATTCACCCGCCCTTCGATTCTCGTGAAGCGGCACTGGTGGAAGCGAATCGCTGTTTGTTTTGCTATGATGCCCCGTGCATAAAAAGCTGCCCGACGAGCATCAATATTCCGAAGTTTATCAAGCAGATTACCACTGATAATGTAAAGGGTTCAGCGTTTACGATTCTCGACGCCAACATCATGGGGGGCGGCTGCTCGAAAGTGTGCCCGGTCGAGAAATTGTGCGAAGGCTCCTGCGTCTATAACTTTCTGGAAGAACCACCCATTCCGATCGCCAAACTACAGCGCTACTCTACGGAGAAAGCTATTGCCCATAAATGGCCATTGTTTCAGCGCAAACCCGAAACGGGTCGAAAAGTAGCGGTTGTGGGCGCTGGTCCGGCAGGATTAAGTTGCGCTCATGTGCTGAGTCGGGAAGGGGTCGACGTGACGATCTATGAGAAGGAAGCGAAAGGTGGTGGGCTGATGACCTACGGCATTGCGGCCTACAAAGTGACACCTGAATTCTGTGAGGATGAGGTAAATTTTATCACCTCGTTAGGTGGCATCGATATTAAATACGGGCAGGAACTGGGTAAAAACGTAACCTTGGCTGAATTACAGGCCAATTTCGATGCTGTCTATATCGGTATCGGGGTTGGCGTGGCGAGGCAGTTGGACATTCCCGGCGAAGACCTCACAGGTGTTGAAGATGCCATTCGCTTCATTTACGACATACGAGAAAAAGGTTATCCATCTATTCCCGTTGGCGACAAAGTAGCCGTTATCGGTCTTGGCATGACGGCCATCGATGCAGCTACGCAAGCCAAACGACTGGGAGCTAAAGAAGTAACCATCGTTTATCGACGCACGCAAGCTGAGATGCCCAGTACCGAAGTCGAGCTAAATCTGGCGAAACTGGATGGGTGTACCATCATCTGGCTGGCATCTCCCAAAGAAATCATAGGCGAAAACGGGCAGGTTACGCAACTGATTTGCAACGTGATGGAACTTGGCATTCCCGATACAAGCGGCCGTCGGTCGCCGGTAGAAACAGGCGAGACAATTACGCTTGATGTCGATATGGTGATCAAAGCCGCCGGTCAGGTTCCCTACGAGGAACTCGTCAGCAGTAACCAGCTCAACCACTGGAACGGCAAAGTAGCGATTGACAGCAATTGTGCCACCAACATTCCCGGCGTCTTTGCTGGTGGCGACTGCGTAAACGGCGGCAAAGAAGTAGTCGATGCCGTGCAGGCGGGTAAGGATGGAGCAAGGGCGATAGTAAATTTTTTAATGTTTAATGCATAATGTAAAATGAATAATGTAGGCTACTAACACTTCATTGTTCATTTTACATTATGCATTATCAATTCCTACTAATTCATGGCGGATCTAAGCGCAAACTTCCTCGGCATCAAATCGCCAAATCCGTTCTGGCTGGCGAGTGCCCCACCGACGGATAAACAATATAACGTGCTCCGGGCTTTCGAAGCGGGCTGGGGTGGTGTAGTCTGGAAAACACTGGGCAGTCAGGTCAAAAACGTTTCCTCCCGCTATTCGTCCATTGATTATGGCGGAACGAAGATGATGGGTTTCAACAATATAGAACTCATTTCCGACCGCCCGCTCGACATCAACCTCCGTGAAATCGCTGAGTGCGTCCGTCTATTCCCCGATCGGGCGATGATCGTATCACTCATGGCAGACAACTCCCGCGAAAAGTGGCACGAGTTGATCGCTCAGGTCGAAGATACGGGGGCACATGGACTCGAACTCAACTTCGGCTGTCCGCACGGCATGACCGAACGCGGTATGGGTGCGGCTGTAGGTCAGGACCCCGAAATTGCTAAAATGGTGGTTGAATGGGTGATGGAGAAAGCCACACTACCAGTCATTACCAAACTGACGCCCAATGTCCATTCGGTGGTGCCAACGGGCCGGGCATCGGTCGAAGGGGGCACCAACGCACTGTCGCTGATCAATACCATTCAGTCGATCACGGGTGTTGATCTGGATACGTTTGTGCCCAATCCATATGTAGCAGGAAAATCCGTGTACGGTGGCTATTGTGGTCCTGCCGTTAAGCCAATCGCCCTAAAAATGCTGACGACCATTGCACAGGATCCCATGACAGCACACGTACCCATTTCGGGCATTGGCGGAGTCAGTACCTGGAAAGATGCGGTTGAGTTTATGCTGTTGGGCGCGTCGAATGTGCAGGTCTGTACTGCCGTCATGAAACACGGATTCCGCATAGTTGAAGACATGATTGATGGCATGAACAACTGGATGGACGAAAAAGGCTTCAAGACCCTCGACGATTTCATCGGCAAATCCGTACCAACCATAACCCATTGGGAAGATCTGGACATCAATTACCACATCGTTGCCAACATCGATCAGGACAAGTGTATCCATTGCGGGTTGTGCTATATCGCCTGCGAAGACACCTCCCATCAATCCATTAATCTGACGTTTGGCAATCCATACAACACCTATTCCATTAAAGAAGATGAGTGTGTTGGCTGTAATTTATGTAAATTAGTATGTCCGGTCGATAGCTGTATCACGATGGTGGAGCAACGCAAGGGCGACGAGTACCTGAACTGGAAAGAGTTCCAACGGCGCGGCCTGCCCTTGAACGATCACTAAGCATTTAATGGATAATGAACAATGAATAATTGGGAAGCGGTTAAGTAGCTCAAGAATTTACCATTATCCATTTTTCATTATTCATTTTTCATTATACATTTCAACTAGACTATGAGCGAACCCGTCAACGCGCAATCTACCCGTCTCGTTTACGGTCTGGAAGACAAGGTTCCTTTGGTTCCGGCGCTTTTAGTGAGTTTACAACAGGTTGGGGCTATGGTGGTCGGCACCATCACACCAGCGCTGATTTTGTCGGGTATTCTGCATTTCAGCCCCCAGGACACCGCTTATCTCGTCAGCATGGCGCTGGTAGCGTCGGCACTGGGTACGTTTTTGCAAACCATGCGACTCGGTTTTATTGGCTCCGGCTTGCTGAGCATTACGGGTACCAGCTTCGCTTTTTTGGCACCGCTTATTCAGGCGGGTGTAACGGGCGGCTTGCCGCTTATGGTCGGTATGTCGCTGGCAGGAACGCCGGTACAGTTGGCTTTAGCCCCTTTTCTGCCCAAACTAAAACGAGTCTTCACGCCCTTAGTCTCAGGAATTGTGGTGTTGCTAATCGGACTTTCACTGATTCCGACGGGTATGCGAAGTATTGCCCGATTGCCGGCCGAAGGTGCCCCCGCCTGGAGCGGTGGTCTGGTTGCCCTGATTGTCATTGTGGTCATGATCATTGCTCAGTCGATTGGCAAAGCCTGGGCTCGAATGGCTGCGGTGCTCGTTGGCGTGGTTACGGGTTATACGATTTGTGGACTCATGGGTTGGCTTCAATCTCCTGCTCCGAGCAATGGTTCCTGGCTCACCCTTCCGCAGCTGTTTCCATATGGCTTGGCCATTAAATGGGAATTACTGTTTCCATTCGCGTTTATATACATCGTTTGCGTGCTGGAAGCGATGGGCGATATTACAGCCACCTCTCAACTGTCAGGCTTACCGACCGATGGCCCTGACCATTGGGCTCGAATTCGTGGGGGTATCCTAGCCGACGGGCTAACCTGTATTGGCTCGACGTTGATTGGTGGTTTTCCGAGTGCTACCTACGCCCAGAACAACGGTGTGATTCAGATGACAGGAGTTGCGGCTCGCCGAATCGGCTGGATCATGGCGATTATTCTGCTGTGTCTGGGGCTCTTTCCACCAGTGGGTCGCTGGATTACTGTTATGCCATCCTGTGTACTCGGCGCGCTGGCTATCATGCTTTTTGGCTTAGTGGCCGTTTCGGGACTTCGCCTGATGGTATCGGGCGGGTTATCGCAACGAGATGCGCTGATTGCTGCGATTTCTTTAGGCGTTGGCATTGGGGTTCCATCGCAGGAGGAGTGGTTAAAAACGCTTCCCACTGTTGTGCAGACGTTCCTGGAATCGGGCGTTTCGGCAGGTGGATTAGCGGCTTTACTACTCAATCTGCTATTGCCAGTTGAAGGACGAAACAAGAAACTAGAAAAAGAACCTGCTGAGGTTGTGTAGAGTACTAAAACCGCTAACAATAACATTTAAAAATATTTATTGAACACAGAGAACACAAAGAAAAAAATCATTACAACTCTGTGTTCTCTGTGCCTCTGTGTTTAATAAATAAGACTCGCTATTTTCTTGATAACTTTCATCCTCAATACTAAAGAAGTCAGTACGGCACTGTCCCCTGGCACGCCAGTGCTTGATTTTGTGCGGTATAATCAGCACCTGACCGGCACAAAAATAGGCTGTCGCGAGGGCGATTGCGGAGCCTGTACTTTATTAGTCGGCGATCTGTCAACTGGTGACTTACGCTACCGCTCGGCCACTTCTTGCTTGATGCCGTTGGGAAATGCACATGGGAAACATATCGTGACCATCGAAGGGCTCAACATGGCTGAGCTGAACCCAATACAACAGGCCATGGCCGACGAATCGGCTACGCAATGCGGATTTTGTACACCGGGCTTTGTTGTATCGATGGCTGGCTTCTGCCTAAGCAAAAAAGTGCCGACCCCACAAAATGCCATTGCTGCTGTAGATGGCAATATATGCCGGTGTACAGGCTACAAATCCATCGAACGAGCCGCTGGTCGCGTTGCTCAGTTACTGGAAGAACGGAACGATCAAGACCCAGCAAAATTTGCAGTGAACCAGTCCATTCTCCCCGCTTACTTTGCCACTATTCAGGAGCGTTTACAAACGTTATCGGTGAATCTAAATGGCGAATTAGCGAATAAAAACCCAGGTGCTCAGCGCGTTGGGGGCGGAACAGACGTATATGTTCAGAAACACGATGAAATCAAGGATGCTTCTATCCGGTTTCTGTTCGATACTGCCGGACTCAAAGGAATTAAACAGAAAGGCGATCAATGCCTGATCGGCCCATCCACAACGGTGACCGACCTCATTGAATCGCCAGTCATGCAGCGCCATTTCCCGGATTTCAAAGACTATACGAAACTTGTATCGTCTACGCCTATTCGGAATATGGCGACCATTGGCGGCAATTTCATCAATGCCTCCCCCATTGGCGATTTTACCATTTTCTTCCTGGCATTAGATGCTACGCTTACGTTTAGCGATGGCAGTCTGTTGCGGGAGGTAGCGCTCCGGGATTTATACAAAGGCTACAAAACACTCGATAAACGTCCCGAAGAACATCTGGAACAAATCCGGTTTGACTTGCCCGACAAAAGCACCCGATTCAATTTCGAGAAAGTCAGCAAACGAACACACCTCGACATCGCCAGCGTTAATTCGGCGCTTCGAATCTCGGTCGAAAACGATGTAATTACTCGCGTCACCCTATCCGCCGGAGGCATCGCGCCGATCCCCAAACAACTGACAAAAACAGCGGAGTTTCTAACCGGAAAGCTGTTGACCGAAGCCTTGATTCTGGAAGCCATAACCATTGCCCAAACCGAAATCGCGCCCATCAGTGACGCTCGCGGCACCGAAGCCTATAAACGACTACTGCTCAGCCAACTGATTAAGGCACATTTTATTAAGCTGTTCCCAGCGTTGAAAATAGAGCAGCTTCTATCGCGATGATTTTTCAGTAAGTGGCGTCAGTTTCTCAAAACTGACGTATTAGGTTTCTTAAAACCTAAATAACTTGTTCGGTTTTGAGAAACCTCACAGTGCCAGATTTAAGAATCTGGCACCACCTTATTAGTAGACTTTGACATACAATGAAAAATATAGATTCCAGAACACACGTACGGGGCGAGTCGGTTTATCTGGACGATATTCCGGTCATTCGGGGCACGCTGTTCGGAGCGGCATTCGGATCGCCGGTAGCGCATGGACTTATTAAAAATCTGAATCTGTCAAAGGCCGAAGCCATGCCGGGTGTGGTTCACATCTTTACGTACAAAGACGTAACCGGCGAAAACCAGATTGGCGGCATCATTCCTGATGAACCCCTGCTGGCTGAGCATCATGTTGATTATTGCGGGATGCCGGTTGCCTTTGTCGTTGCCGAAACCGAGGATGCCGCCCGAGCTGCTGTCAAACGAATTACGATAGATATTGAACCGTTGCCCATCATCACCGACCCACGGGAAGCGCAGGCAAACGGCCAGTTAATTGTTCCACCGCGAACGTTCCGCTTGGGTGATACAACAACCGCCTGGGCGCAGTGTGCTTATGTCGTTGAAGGCACCGCCGACACCAATGGGCAGGAGCATTTGTACATTGAAACGCAGGGGGCCTACGCCGTACCTCAGGAGAATGACGGCATAAAGCTTTACTCCTCTACACAAGGCCCAACGGCGGTGCAGCGAGCAGTGTCCAAGTCGTCGGGCTTGCCCATGCATCAGATTGACGTCGATGTGACACGACTGGGTGGTGGTTTTGGTGGAAAAGAAGACCAGGCCAATATGTGGGCCGCCCTGTGCGCGCTGGCCGCTCATGTACTCAGGAAACCCGTCAAATACGCGCTCCACCGGATGGAGGATATGGCCATGACGGGCAAGCGCCACCCCTACTCCTCCGACTTTAAACTGGGTCTCGATAAAGACCTGAAGATGGTCGCCTACGAAGCTACCTTTTACCAAAATGCCGGTGCCGCTGCCGACCTGTCTCCGGCCGTAATGGAACGGACATTGTTCCACTGCACGAACACCTATTTCGTTCCAAACGTTACCGCCACGGCCTACAGCTGCCGGACGAACTTACCCCCCAACACGGCCTTCCGGGGTTTCGGCGGGCCGCAGGGCATGTTCGTGATTGAAGCCGCGATTGCCAAAGCCGCCGAAGAACTGGGCATCGATGCCGCCGTTATTCAGGCGAAAAACCTGCAAAAAACGGGCGATGAATTTCCGTTTGGACAGAAAGCGCAGAGCGAAGCACATGCCTGCTGGAATAAAGCAGATGAACTCTATACGATAGCCGATATTCGCACTAAAGCAGCTTCGCTTAACACTGTTAACCTACTGAATAAGAAGGGAATTGCACTAATGCCAATTTGCTTCGGAATCTCGTTCACGAACACCCGTATGAACCAGGCAAGAGCATTGGTGCACGTTTATACCGACGGTAGTGTGGGCGTTAGTACCGGTGCCGTGGAGATGGGCCAGGGCGTAAATACAAAAATGCTCCAGGTGGCCGCTCATGTGTTTTCCATTGATCCCAAACGGGTCAAAATTCAATCGACCAGCACCTACCGCATCGCCAATACATCCCCCTCTGCCGCCAGCGCCACCGCCGATCTGAACGGCAAAGCGGTAGAGATTGCGTGCCTCGCCATTATGGAACGACTCAAGGCCGTTGCTGCTGATGAGCTGAAAGTTGACATAAACACGATCAGTCTGAAAGACGAATGGGTTTATGTCAACGGGCAGCAAACGGACTGGGATTGGCCTCGACTTCTGATTGCTGCATACGCACAACGGGTAAGTCTGTCTGAACACGCTCATTATGCCACGCCCGATATTCATTATGACAAAACGCTGGAAAAAGGCCATCCGTTTGCGTACCACGTTTACGGAACGGCCATCGTTGAAGTGACGGTGGATTGCTTACGGGGAACCTACGAAATAGACTCCGTAAAAGTCGTTCATGATTTTGGCACGAGTATGAATCCGCTCATTGATCGGGGACAGATTGAAGGTGGTATTGTGCAGGGCATCGGCTGGATGACGATGGAAGAAGTCGTGTTCGATAAAGCGGGTCGACTACGATCAAATGCCTTATCGACCTACAAAGTGCCCGATATTTACTCCGTTCCGAAAGAAATTGCGATTGAACCGCTCCAAACGGAAGCCGAAAATCTGGCCATTTTTCGATCGAAAGCCGTTGGTGAACCGCCCTTACTATACGGCATCGGTGCTTATTTTGCCTTACGGATACCCAACCCAACAGCACCATAGCTATTC